>REAB01000114.1 GCA_004293645.1 Cytophagia bacterium
TGATGATTGGATACTTGAACCAATCATCAAAGAGCAGCAAAAACTACTGCAAAGTATTGGATTATCTATTCCGTAAAAATAAAGTTACAGATTAAAACAAGCAGGTGAAGTATTAGATTATATGCGACTGCCACAGGACGACCAATTTAGTTATAACCGTTACTTGGACTATTTACACTACAAAGCGAGTGAGATTCTTTCTCTGAAATCAGAAGAAGAAGACAGAGTTAGGCTTGACGAAAGAAATATTAGAAATATTACAATCGCAACAAAAAGCATATTAAAGAGATTTGACAATCAGACAATTTCGGACTTGACTGACATGACAGTTGAACAAATCGAGGAAATTCGAGCTAACTTGACGAAAAAATAACTATGCCTAACATGGGTTTATGGCAAGTGGGGACTGACGGACGTTATTGAACATTGGTAGTACTTTTGTACCGCACGGGCGGCCCCGTTTTGTTTCGGCGGGCGGAAACCGAATGAGTGTTTGCAAGCAATTGAACCGCACGGGCGGCCCCGATCAGTAATTTATATCGGCAGATGTTCGGGCGGACGGGTTTCAAAGCCCCCACCTGACCACAAGCGTTCGTATGCGTCATGCTTTGTCGACGTTGCTATTACAAACTGAATACAAGAAATAAACATGACAAAACTGACTTCAATTACCAAAGCCAATGCAGAAGATTTCCAATTATTAGCTGACATCGGCAAGGTTTCATTTATAGAATCGCATGGAAATAGTGCATCAGAGGAAGAGATAAATATGTATGTAAGTTCAAAATATAATTATGATGTATTCAAACAAGAACTGAACGACCCAAAAAGTATTTACTATCTCATTCATCACGACAAACAACCTGCTGGCTATTCTAAAATCATTCTGAATGCCCCACATTCAAATATTCAAATAGAAAATGTAACCAAGTTAGAACGGCTCTACTTGCTAAAAGAGTTTTATAGCTTAAAATTAGGGCTTGAACTTTTTAACTTTAACCTTGAATTATCTAAACAAAACAATCAGGCAGGAATGTGGTTGTTTGTATGGAAAGAAAACCAAAGGGCGGTTAGTTTTTATAAAAAAACAGGGTTTAAAGTTATAGGGAATTATGATTTTAAACTTACCGAAACACATTCAAATCCCAACCATCAAATGCTTCTGATGTATTAGCCAACAATAACAGATAATGAACTTTGGGCTGACGAACCCCGAACTGACAGTAGCACGAACGCATAACAGCACATTTGCAATAGACGGGGTTTCGTGCGCCGCCGACCGTTTTGTGGTAACCGAAAGTTCAGCTCTCCGAATCTACGATTTGTACTTCCAATCCCTGCCTTCGCCAAGCCGAAAACGTTAGTCAGAATTTTACAGAACGACACCCCAGAACTAAAACGGCAAAAATTTGAATTTACTATTTAATGCCTGAAATAAAAAGATACAACTATCTGGCAATAAGTCGATTATGGACAAACGTTGCCATTAAATGTTTGATTGATTTGCACCTATTTCTGTTCAAATACTTAGAAAAAAATAGCCATTATCGGCCTTTGGGTGTCGCTTCATTTGCCTTTGCCCCGCTTTTGTTACGCACTCAAATGGTTACGCCAAAATTGCAAATCTGGGCAAGCGAGTACTACAACTCAACCCCAACTGGCACAGGAAAGCCCATTTGAAAACCTTCTACCGCCAGCACGGCGACGGGTTTGAGCGTGCCGAGGTCTGGAAAATACTGACCGTTGGTTTTTATTGCTACTATTTTAGCAAAACGACTTTTCCCTTTGGCGGTTGGTTTGGTGAGTAGCAGTTGGCCGTTGGCTTGTTGCTGCGTAATGCGGAGTGGAAACAACCCCGTTGTGATGGGAAACGAAAAAGCACGTTTTTGAATGGTAACGTCAAAAAATGGCTCGCCATTGTGCAAAGTCAGCAGTCGGTCGGTACGGTCGTCTATTTTTTCGACGCTAAAATTGGCCAATTCTTTCGGAATTGCCCAGTTTTCAATGCCGTTCCAAACGCTTTCGTAGCTGGAAACATAAATTTTGGAAATCGAAAAGGTGCGTTGCTTGGCCATTTTGAACAGCCCAGGAATAAAAAGGAGTTCTTTGTACGGCCCCACGGGTGTAGTATGATAATCTACGAACATGACCGCGCCCAGCAAGCCTTCATAGGCTTCTGCTTGGTAGGGAGCTAAAAAGCCATTTTGGGCAATAAATTGAAACGGGAAACGGTACAAAAAGATGTATCCGTTTCCCGTAAGTGCCCACGGTGGCGGCGCAATGATGGTTGGCTCAGTCATGGGCAATATTTTGGGTTAAACCAACTCGCCGTACAGCTCGGTTTTTTGGGCTTTTACGCGCTCGTCAGAAATGTATTCGTCAAATGTCAAGAGCTTGTCCAAACAGCCATTGGGCGTTAATTCTACCACGCGGTTGGCCACGGTTTGGGTCAATTGGTGGTCGTGGCACGTAAAAAGAACATTGCCTGGAAAATCTTCCATTCCTTTGTTGAGCGCTTGAATAGATTCGAGGTCTAAGTGGTTGGTTGGCTCGTCAAAAAGTAGGACATTGGCCCCCGAAAGCATCATTCGGCTAAACAAGCAACGCTGTTTTTCGCCACCCGACAGCACCGTTGATTTTTTGAGGGCTTCCTCGCCCGAAAACAACATTCGGCCTAAAAACCCTCGGATAAAGCTCTCGTCTTTTTCTACCGAATATTGCCGCAACCAATCTACCAAGTTGAGGTCGCCGTCGGCAAAGAAAGTGGTATTTTCGTTGGGCAAATAGGTGTTGGTTACGGTTACGCCCCACTTAAACTCACCCGACGTGGCTTGTTTTTGGCCCGTCAAAATATCGAACAATGCGCCCACGGCCAAACCGTCTTTGCACAAAAAGGCTATTTTGTCTTTGTGGCCAACGCTGAAAGTCAGGTTTTTGAACAAATAAGAACCGTCTTCGAGTCGGTAACTCAAATCTTCTACGCGCAATATTTGGTCGCCCACTTCGCGTTCAGGTTTGAAATTGATAAACGGATAGCGGCGGCTCGAAGGTTGAATATCTTCGACGCTGAGTTTTTCGAGCATTTTTTGGCGCGAGGTAGCCTGTTTTGACTTGGCCACGTTGGCCGAAAAACGCCGAATAAACTCTTCCAATTCTTTGCGTTTTTCGTCGTTTTTCTTGTTTTGGTCTGACTTTTGGCGGGCGGCCAACTGGCTCGATTCGTACCAGAATGTGTAATTACCGCCATAAATGGTGATTTTGCCAAAGTCTAAGTCGGCAATGTGCGTACAAACGTTGTCCAAGAAATGGCGGTCGTGCGAGACCACGATGAGCGTATTTTTGAAGTTCATCAAAAAACCTTCGAGCCAAATAGTGGACTCAATGTCGAGGTTGTTGGTAGGCTCGTCGAGCAGCAAAATATCGGGGTTGCCAAACAGTGCTTGGGCCAGCAGCACCTTCACTTTTTGGGCGGGGTTCATGTCGGCCATCAGCGTGTAATGCGCGTCTTCGCCCACGCCCAAGCCCGACAGCAACGAGCCTGCGTCCGACTCGGCCTCCCAGCCGTTCATTTCGGCAAACTCGGCTTCGAGTTCGGCGGCTTTGTTGCCGTCGGCTTCGGTAAAGTCTTCTTTGGCGTAGATGGCATCTTTTTCTTGCATGATGTCAAACAGGCGCTGATTGCCCCGAATGACGGTTTCGAGTACGGGAAACTCATCAAAAGCGTTTTGATTTTGCTTCAACACCGACATCCGCTCGCCTGGGTTCATGAGTACTGAACCCGAAGTAGGCTCAATATCGCCCGAAATAATTTTCAAGAAAGTAGATTTTCCTGCGCCGTTGGCCCCGATGAGCCCGTAGCAGTTGCCTGGCGTAAATTTGAGGTTTACGTCTTCAAAAAGTGCGCGCTTTCCGTAGCGCAGGGAGATGTTTTGTACCGATAACATGATTTGTAAAAATTATGCCGCAAAGGTACAAAAATAAATGCTTTTTTTAGGCCGAAACGCCAATTCCTCGGTAAATATCGGCCAGTTGGAGCGTTACATCAATGGCCTGCAAATAGATACTTTCGGTTAGTTCGGTGTATTTAGGTAAAACGGTGCTTCATTTCGCTTTTGTTAATAAATCGCTGCTTTCAGATTCTATTTTTTATCAAATCATGCTCAACAAGTCTATATTTTCGACGCTGCTTTTGCTTGGTATTGCGCTGCTGGCCAATGCCCAAAACCGCCCCCTGACCGAGGACGATTATTACCGCATCGTAACATTGCCCATTCCCCAAAACATTGAACTCGAAGTGGGCGGTCTGGCAGTGCTGCCCGACGGTCGTTTGGCGGCTTCGACGCGCCGAGGCGAGGTGTGGCTCATTGGTAATCCGTATCTAAAAGGCTCAGGCCAACCTTCGTACAAGCGTTTTGCGCACGGGCTGCACGAGCCGCTGGGTTTGTTGTTTAGAAAAGACCATTTTTTGATTTCGCAGCGTGGAGAAGTTACCAAATTGATTGATTCTGATGGCGACGATGAAGCCGATGTTTACGAGAGTTTTTATAAATGGCCGCTTTCGGGCAACTACCACCAGTATTCTTATGGCCCCGTAGAAGACCCCAACGGCGATTTGCTCGTAACCCTCAACGTGGACTGGATTGGTTTTGGCGGTAGCTTGTCTAAATGGCGCGGCTGGATGCTCAAACTCAACAACAAAGGCGAAATGACTCCCTGGGCTACGGGCTTGCGCTCACCTGCGGGCTACACCGCGCTCAAAGGCAGTGGCGATATTTTTTATGCCGAAAACCAGGGCGACTGGGTGGGTTCGGGGCGCATTACGCACTTGGCCAAAGGCGATTTTGCGGGCAACCCAGCGGGGCTTCGTTGGACCGATGAGGCGGGGTCGCCGCTCACCATTAAGCCCAAAGACGTACCCAACACGGGCGAACCCATGTACGAAGTAGCCAAGCGGTTTCCTGCGCTCAAGCCTGCTACGGTTTGGTTTCCGCACACACTCATGGGTATTTCTACCTCCGACATCAGCGAAGACAACACCAACGGGGCTTTCGGGCCGTTTGCGGGACAGCTTTACGTGGGCGACCAAGGACACAGCAAAATCATGCGGGTTTATATCGAAAAAGTGAACGGCGTTTGGCAAGGTGTGTGTTTTCCTTTTCGGTCGGGGTTTCAGTCGGGGTTGCTGCGCATGGTTTGGGGCCAAGATGGTTCTATGTTTGTGGGCCAGACCAGCCGAGGCTGGTCGGCTACGGGGACATCGCCGTTTGGTATTCAGCGCGTGGTATGGACGGGCAAAACGCCTTTTGAAATGAAAACCATTAAATCAATGCCCGATGGTTTTGAGGTTGAGTTTACGTTGCCCGTCAATAAAAAAACAGCCGCCGATACGGCCTCGTACAGTTTCAATAGTTTTACTTATAAATACCACAACACGTACGGAAGCCCCATTATAAACACTAAAACGCTCAATATCAAACATATAGAAGTAGCGAAAAACGGCCTCAAAGCGCGTATTGTATTAGATAGTCTGCGATTGGGGTACATCCACGAAATAAAAGCCGAAGGGGTATTATCGGCGGGCGGTGCGCCATTGTTGCACAATTTTGGATATTATACGCTCAACCAAATTGCGGCGGGCGAGAAGCTGAAAATTCCTGAAATGATAGCGAGCGCCAAGCCAGCCATGACCGACCACAGTAGCCACGCCATGCCAACCATGCCCGCTCCCAAAGCCACACCCGCCACGGCCAAACGCCCCCTATCTCAGCCTGCCGATTGGACCAACGGCCCCGACCAAACCATAAGTGTTGGCACCAAACCTGGGCTAAAATTTGACCTCGACGAAGTGCAAGTAAAGGCAGGAAGTCGCGTAAAGTGGGTATTCAACAACAACGATGATATGCTTCATAACTGCGTGATAGTGAAGCCCAACAGTGCGAATGCCGTGGGTGAGGCGGCCATTAAATTGGGTTTGAAAGGCTCAGAACTCAACTACGTACCCAAGTTGGGTAGTGTGCTGTTTCATACCAACATCTTGCAGCCCGAAACCGCCGAAACGCTTTATTTCAACGCCCCCACCGAGCCAGGCGAGTACCAGTTTGTCTGTACTTTTCCGGGGCATCATACGCTCATGTTGGGTAAGTTGAAAGTAGTAAAGTAAAGCGGTTTGAAATTTGTATTACCTACATTTTACCTCGTAAAAACTCCGCCGTGTAGTTGCCGTCATTTAATTTCACCATGTCTTCGGGCGTGCCTGCAAACGTAATGTAACCGCCTGCGTCGCCGCCTTCGGGGCCGAGGTCAATGACCCAATCGGCGCATTTAATGATTTCTACGTTGTGTTCAATCACAATCACGGTATCGCCCTGATTTACGAGTGCGTTGAGGGCTTTGAGTAGTTTTTGAATGTCGTGAAAGTGCAAGCCCGTGGTGGGTTCGTCAAAAATAAAGAGCGATTTGCCCTGATTGGGGTTCGATTTACTCAAAAAGAAGGCCAGTTTTACCCGCTGGGCCTCCCCGCCCGACAGCGTGTTGGACGACTGCCCCATTTTGACATAACCCAACCCTACGTCTTGCAATGGCTTTAATTTTTCGACCAATTTGGGCTCTTGGTTTTCAAAAAACGCGATGGCTTCCGAAATGCTCATGCCTAAAATATCGGCGATGTTGATGGCGCGTCCGTCGGGGTGGTTGTAGGTTACGTCCAATATTTCTTGCTTAAATCGCTTGCCGCCGCAGGCCTCGCAAGTGAGGTAAATATCGGCCATAAACTGCATTTCGATTTTGATAAACCCTTCGCCCTGGCAGGTTTCGCAGCGCCCACCTTCTACATTGAACGAAAAAACCGACGGTTTGTAGCCCCGCGCTTTGGCCAAGGGCTGCTCGCTCATCATCTGCCTAATGTAGTCGTAGGCTTTGATGTAGGTAACAGGATTTGAGCGCGACGACTTACCGATGGGGTTTTGGTCCACCATTTCGATGGCATCAATGCGGTCAAAACTACCCAAAATTTCAGAAAACTTGCCCACTTCTTCGCTGTGTTCGCCTTTTTGGCGGGATAGTGCGGGGTACAAAACCTTGCGAATGAGCGTGGACTTACCCGAGCCCGACACACCCGTTACGACCGTGAGCGTACCCAACGGAAACCGTACATTTACGTCCTTTAAATTGTTTTCGCGCGCGCCATTTAACTCAATAAAATGCGTAGCCCGCCGCCTGAACGTTGGAACAAGAATCGTGTCTTGGCCAGTTAAAAAGGCCAGCGTATGCGAAGCCCCCCCCGCCCGCGCGGCGTACCATCCCGATGGGGGGGCTGTTTTGTTAGCTCCCCCATCGGGGGCGGGGGGGGCTGTTTTGTTAGCTCCCCCACCGGGGGCGGGGGGGGCTGTTTGCCACACCAACTGCCCGCCCAGAATACCCGCATCGGGGCCAATGTCAATGATTTGGTCGGCGGCGCGCATTACTTCTTCTTCGTGTTCTACCACAATCACGGAGTTGCCCATGTCGCGCAGCGATTCGAGCACCCCCACCAAGCGGCGCGTGTCGCGCGGGTGTAGGCCAATGCTGGGCTCGTCTAAAATATACATCGAGCCCACCAACGCACTGCCCAACGATGTAGCCAACTTAATGCGCTGAAACTCACCACCCGACAAGCTACTTGTTAGCCGATTGAGGCTCAAATAGCCCAGCCCCACGCGCTCCATAAAATCCAGCCGACTTTCTATTTCTACCAAAATTCGTTTGGCAATACTGTATTGATAATCAGGTAGTTCGAGGTTTTGAAAAAAAGTAAGTGCCTCAGAAATAGGCATCAAAACAAGGTCGGTGATGGAAAGCCCAAGCCCCCCAACCCCCAGAGGGGAAGTTAAAACTGTCCCCCCTCCTGTTTTTAGGAGGGGGTTAGGGGGGGCTAATTTCACAAAACTCGCGTCTTTTCGCAACCGCGATCCACGGCAATCAGGGCAGACGGTACGGCCACGGTAGCGCGACAGCATGACGCGGTATTGTACCTTAAAAGTTTGGCTTTCTAAGTATTCAAAAAATGCGTCTAATCCTTGAAACTGTTGATTACCAGTCCAGAGTAATTGTTTTTGGGCTTCGGTTAGGTCTTTGTAAGGCCGATGAATGGGGAAATCGAACCGAATGCCATTGCGAAGCAGCGGTGCGAGCCATTCTTGCATTTTGTCGGTGCGCCAAGGGGCAATTGCGCCTTCAAAAACAGACAGGTTTTTGTCAGGAAATACCAAGTCGGAGTCAATGCCCAGCACTTTACCAAAGCCTTCGCAGCGTTTACAAGCTCCGTAAGGGTTGTTGAAACTGAACAAATTGACGCTGGGTTCTTCAAATTTGAGGCCGTCGAGTTCAAACTTATCGGAGAATTCTCTTCTTTTTAAGTCGTGAGTCGTGAGTCGTGGGTTCTGAGTAGGCGAATTTACTATTTCGATGATACACGCGCCGTCGCCTTCAAAAAAAGCGGTTTGTATGGAGTCCGAAAGTCGAAAAAGATTGTCTTCGTCGTGGTGCTGAACGCTGGCGCGGTCAATTAATATGGTATATGGTGTATGGTGTACGGTATATGGTGTATTTTCTAATTCATCTTCTATAAATGTCACTTCTCCGTCTTTTACTATTCTGGTATAACCCTTTGACAGCAAGATTTTTAGCTCGTCTTCTAATGTTCTGCCATCGCGCACCAAAAGCGGTGCTAAAACCATGACGCGCGTGCCTTCTTCGAAACCGTAGATGTAGTTGGTTACGTCGTTTACGGTGTCTTTGCGAACGGGTAAACCTGAAATGGGTGAGTAGGTAACGCCCACCCGCGCGAAGAGCAGTTTGAGATAGTCGTAAATTTCGGTGCTGGTGCCTACCGTTGAGCGTGGATTGCGGGTGTTTACCTTTTGCTCAATGGCAATGGCGGGCGAAATGCCCTTGATGTAGTCCACGTCGGGTTTTTCCATGCGGCCTAAAAACTGCCGCGCGTAGCTGCTCAAACTTTCAACGTACATGCGCTGCCCTTCGGCAAAAAGTGTGTCGAAAGCCAACGAACTTTTACCGCTGCCGCTCACGCCCGTAACTACCACGAGCTTGTTGCGGGGAATGGCCACGTCAATATTTTTGAGGTTGTTGGCGCGTGCGCCCTTGATGATAATATACTTTTTGGGGTCTAACTGGTCGAAGTCGGTGGCGGAGTTTTCTGCCAAATTTTCCGTTGAATTCATGCTTTTTGTGCTTAAAAAGCAAAGTTACAAAAACTGAAACGGTTAGCCTAACCCCGATTTTAATAAACGGTAAAGTAGCGGTTACAACCAGCCCACGCCCGTTTTATTGGGGCATTATTTTTAGCCTAAATCGTTTTGAAGGCGAGTTTTTACCCCACCACTTCCATTGTACTAAACCCGTTGGCATCTTTTTTGAGGCGTACTTGGGTACTGATGCGCTCTTTTAGCAGCTCTACGTGCGAAATAATGCCAATGGTTTTGTTGCTTTCGGCTTGGAGTTTTTCGAGTGTGTTCAGGGCCATGTCGAGCGTGTCGGGGTCGAGCGTGCCGAAGCCTTCGTCAATAAACAAACTTTCGATTTTTACGTTTTGCGAGGCCAAATCCGACAACGCCAACGCCAACGCCAAACTCAGCGTAAAGGTTTCGCCACCCGACAGCGTATTGACCGCCCGCAGTGAGTTGCCCTGGTAGGTGTCCATCACAAACAAACTATCGGTGTCGTCTTTGGGTTTGTCCAGAATGTAGCGGTCGGAGAGATTTTTGAGGCGGCGGTTGGCCAGTCCAATGAGGTTGCTCAACGTAAGATTTTGGGCAAAAGTGCTAAATTTGTTGCCCGTTGAGTCGCCAATGTATTCGTTGAGCAGCTGCCACTTGTGGCGTTGTTGGCGCAGGTCTTTGAGCGTAGCCTCCAAGTCCGCAAATCGTTCGCGTTGTTGGGTATCGTTTTTGAGTTGGGCGGCAATGGTACTGGTTTCGCGCAGCCAACTGTTTCGGAGTTGCTCCTGGTTCTTTGCGTTTTCCAATACGGTTTCTTTTGCCTCCGTCGTTTGGCGCATTGGCTGGGTTTCAGTCAGTTGCAAAGTCCACGTCTTTTGATTGGTTTCTATTTCTTGCGCTCTGTCTTCCAGTACTTTACGGGCTTTTTTGAGTTGCTCTACGTCGGCTGAGGTTAACAAATATTGCGCGGCGATTTTAGTATCTTCGATGCCTTTTTGTTGGAGTTCGGCGGTTAGTTTTTGGCTAAACAAGCGCAAATCTTCGGTGGCCTCGACCGTTATTTTCTGCACTTCGGCTTGCTGTTCGCGGTTGAGGCGGAGCGTCGTTTGGGCGTTCGAGAACGCCTCGCGCAGGTCTTGCGCGTCTTTGCGCACGTTGCGGCCTGCGTAGCGTTGCAGTTTGGCTTGTTCTTTTTGCTGTTTTTGCTGGCGTAGTTTCAACAATGTTTCATAATCTTCCAAAAGGCGTTTTACGGTGCTGTCCAAATCTTTGGCTTGTTGCCAACGCCTGATTTGCTCGCGGCCAATTTTCAGATTTTCTTGCTCGGTTCTGACCTGTTCGAGTTTGATTTCGGCGGGCAGCTCTAATTCAACCAACCATTTTTTGGCGGTATCGTCGGCTTGGCGGTAGTCGTCGCGGAGTTTTAGCAGGTCTTTTTCGGCTTGTTCAATGAGCCCTTTGGCTTTGCTCAGTTGGCCGTTCAAATTGGTCAATTGTTTGTCGGTTTCTTTTTTTTGTTTTTCCAAAATGTCCAATTCCAACTGCACGCCCCGCAGCGCATTGTCGTACTGGTGCACGTAAGGATGATGCACCGACCCGCACAACGGGCACTCTTCGTTGGCTTTTAGTTGCGCTCGGAGGTCTTCGAGGTTAAATTTTTGTTG
This sequence comes from Cytophagia bacterium, assembly GCA_004293645.1. Lineage (GTDB taxonomy): Bacteria > Bacteroidota > Bacteroidia > Cytophagales > Spirosomataceae > REAB01. The sequence goes on from REAB01000114.1 coordinate 10,880, forward strand.
CTCTTTTTCTTTCTTATTTCGCAGTTCAACTATTTGTTTTTCAAGCACTTGTGCATTTTTTGTATATTCTTCAAAAACAGGTTGCTGCGTTTTTGCAAATTCTTGATTTTGGGCAAGCGTAGTTTTGGTTTCTTTGCCGCGTTCGGCCAGTCTGTCGCGTTCGGTCAATTTAGCCCCCAGCTCAATGAGCGACGAGTCGCGCACGGCCATTTTATCCAATTCTTTTTCTGCCGTAAAATCTGCCGCAAAAAGCGCAAGTTCGGGCTGAATGTCGGCGCGTTTTTGGGTCAGCAGTTGGTGGGTTTCGTCCAATTTATCAACGGCCAAACCGCGTACCCACAGGTTGGTGGCCTGCGTAATTTCTTGCTTAATATTTTGAAAAACGGGCCGGATTTCAGCGTTGATCGTTTCAATTTCGGTTTCGAGAGCCCATATTTTCTCCTCAAAATCGCTGAGTTCTTCCAGCAAGTGGGCTTCGTCGGTGGCGTGGCCAATCAACGTCCTAATTTTGCCCACGGTGCTTTCGATGGCCGTTTGCTGCGTTTGTGCTTGCCCACCGAGGCTCTCGAAGTTTTTTTGATTGGTGGCAAGTTGCTTTTGTTTTTCTTCCAATTTTACCAACTCACCCGCCCATTCGCTCACCAGCTCGTGTCGTTGCAAACGCTCATTTTGGGCCACAAAAGCCGTTTTTTGTACCGTTAATGCCTCTCTTTCTTTGGCCAAACGCGCCAATTGGCCTTCTATTTGTTCTTGTTTTTCGAGCGTAGTTTGTTCTTGTTGCCAAAATTTAAAGCCTTTTTCGGCTTGTTGGTATTGGCTTTCGGCCTCTTTGTTTTTGGTTTGGAGTTCTTCCATTTGCTCGGCGGTGAGCAAGGCCACGGCTTTGAGTTGGTCTTCTTTGAGTTTGAGTTGCTCGCCAAATTCTTTGTTTTTCAAAAAAGCCGCCTCGCCCAATTTTCGGTAAATATGCGACCCCGTCAGTTGCTCCAGTAGCTTGCCACGGTCGTTTTGGTTGGCTTTCAGAAACTCGGCAAAACTGCCCTGCGCCAAAATAATGGACCTCACAAACTGCTCATAATTTAAGCCAATTATTTCCTCATTTTTCTTCGGAAAATCGTTTAACTTCTTCACATCCAGCAGGTTTCCCGATGGCAATTCGGCAATTTCCATGCTGTAATTGTTCCATTTATTGTTGCGGTTGCGCGAAATACTCCACCGCGAGCGGTACTGTTTGCCTTTTACTTCGTATTCTACTTCGGCGTACGCTTCGGCTTTGGGTTCTTCGGCGGCGCGGAGATTTACAACTGAGCCCAGCTTTTCGATGTCGGTTTTAGATACGTTGCCAAAACGCGGCACTTCGTTGTAGAGTGCCAACGTAATAACATCGAGCAGCGTGGACTTGCCCGCGCCCGTGGGGCCCGAAATAATAAAAAGTCCCGATGCCGCCAACGGGTCAATCATAAAATCCAGCGGTTCGTGTTCGCCGTAAAACGAATTGATATTTTTGAAACGTAATTTTAGTATTTTCATAAGGCCAGCCCCCTTACCCCCGATGGGGGAATTTTTTATTTTACATTATTCATTAATTACTTTCTTGTACTTCTTGCAGCAACTCCCCGAAGGCTTCGAGCAAGGTTTGGCGGGTAGCTTCGTCGAGGTCTTCGGCCAAGAGGCGTTTTTCAAAAACTTCGGTTTCGGCCAAATCTTGAATGGCCGTACCAATCACAAACAGCTCATCGGCCCCGCGCAGGCGGTTTGAATAGGCAATCCGGGGGGAGATTATTTTAAACGGCGACTGGGCAAATTCTTGCTTTAATAACTCGAAATTTAGTTCTATTTGTGGGTCGGAATTGGGTTCTTCCACCCGCACTTCTACCAACGCTTCGAGCGGCGCGGTGGGCGCGTAAGCCTGCAAATCAGCCCAAACTTCGTCTAAACTACCCTTAAAACTCCGCAATTCTCGAAATTTTGGCACGGGCAACGGCGTTATTTGGGTAATTTTGTCGTTTTCCAAAGTCAATTCCAACACCAACTTGGCATCTTCGCGCTCGCTGAAACTGAGCATAATGGGCGAGCCGCAGTAGCGCGTAAAGTCGGAGTTGCCGATGCGTTGCGGGCGGTGAATGTGGCCCAGGGCGGTGTAATCAAAACCTGCTGGAAAATGCTCGGACGAAAACGCCGCCTCGCCCCCCACCACGTGAATTTCGCGCTCGCTCTCCGACACCGTAGCCCCGTTTACGTACAAATGCCCCATCGCAATCGAAGGCAAATTTTTAAATTGCTCGTGTTTCAAATCGGCCAATGCTTGGTAATGCTGCCGAATGCCCTGCCGCACCAACGCCACGCGCTCGTCGTAGCCCTGACCCGAAGCCGATCGCCGCAGGTCTATCTCGCGCAAATAAGGCACTGCCCCCACCACCAACTCACCGCGCGGCGTTTGGACGTGAATCAGCTCGTCGGACAGGTCGTTGCTGATGCAGCCCACCACTTTTACGTCCAAAAAACGCAGCAATTCGCGCGGGGCGTTCAGCACGCCAGGCGAGTCGTGGTTGCCGCCCGTTACAATAACTTGGCAGCCCGTGCCAATGAGTTGTTTCAGGAAGCCATAATATTGCGCCAACGAAGCATTAGAAGGATTGGCAGTATCGAAAACATCGCCCGAAACCAGCAGCAGGTCTATTTGTCGTTCTTGAATAAGTGCCGCGAGCCAGTCCAAAAAAAGCGCGTGGTCGTCGTCGAGGCCGTAGCGGTGGAGTTGTTTGCCAATGTGCCAGTCGGCGGTATGGAGTATTTTCATGGAAGGGGGTTGCCGTCTCTCGATTTAAGTTCTGCTTTCATTTTGTTGATGTTATTGATGTTCAACAATAAAATTGGCAACAGCGCAATTGGAGTGATTAAGCCTACACTGAGACCTTCTTGCACATAATTATAGATTTTTATACAAAACAACACAAACAACGCACCACCGAGCAAGCCTGCGACAAACGTAGTAGTTTTGATATTTTTTTTGAGTGTCTCATCACTCATTTTGGCGTACGAATTTTCTTTCACGATTTTGGTTTTTTAAGATATTAAGTGCTTGTGCAAAATTAGGCGCGGGGCCGCCCGTGCGGTACTATTATTGGTGGCACGACTGATTTGATACGCTGAATAAAAGCATCTTAAGTAATAGTCGTGCCACCAATTAAATATGCAAACGTAGGTCTTATCAAAGAAAAAGTCAAAAACTTTAATTACATTTTGTACCTACCCAGACACCCAAGTTATTGACAGCCCCCTTATTTTTTGCAAGAAAAATTGGCATCCTTCACGGAAATAAAAAATAGGCATTTTAAATCATTGACATTCAATTGTTTACAAGTCAAAGTGTCAACTACTTTTTAATGGTTATGAAGGTTCAACCGCCAATTTAGGTGTTTTGTGCATTATACTAAAATCACACCCGACATTGGTTGAAAATGACAAAAAAGTAACCCAATTTTGAGAAAATTGCACCAAGCAGTCGTTTATTTACACAAACATTTGATTCGGGTTGTTTCTGGCGAGCGCATGGACAAGATTGAGCACTTTGGAAGAAAAACAGGAGAAAAAACTCAAAATCTTAAATTTTAAACAATGGCCCAACGGCGCTTTCAATGACGTTATTGAACGCCATTTTGGGGTAAAAATACGACCAATGGTTTCCTGTAATTTGGCTGTATCGGCAAGTTGCGCTATATTTAGCCGACCATTACAACACCCACCCGTTTTTAACCACTACCATTAGATATGTTGAGTCGCGTTGCTAATTCGATTTATTGGATGAACCGCTATATTGAGCGGGCCGATAACTACGCTCGTTTTGTGGGCGTAAATTTCAATTTGGCACTCGACTTGCCGCCCAACGTAAGCGAACAATGGGAGCCGCTGCTCATAGCCACCGCCGACAATTACTTGTTTTATCAATATTACGACAAGCCCACCCGCGAAAATGTCATTAACTTTATGACGTTCGACAAGCGCAACCCCAATTCTATCTATAATTGTTTGGCCTTTGCCCGCGAAAACGCCCGTACTGTCCGTGAAACTATCTCGAAAGAAATGTGGGAAAATCTCAACCAGCTTTTCCTTTGGGTGCGCGACGCAACGCCTTCATTTGAGTTTGACCTCAACCGAATGCAGGAGTTTTATACCCAAGTCAAGCATGGTTCGCAGTTGTTTTATGGCGTGATAGATGCCACCAGTACCCGCAATGAAGCCTGGCATTTTGGCCGTGCAGGCCGCTTGCTCGAACGCGCCGACAAAACATCGCGGTTCTTGGACGTGAAGTATTTTACGCTTATGCCCGATACCGACATGACAGGCAGCACCCTCGAACTCGTTATGTGGACTGCCGTGCTCAAATCGGTGAGTGCTTACAATATGTATCGGCAACAGCACCAGATACTTACGCCTACGCACATCGTCGAATTTTTGATGTTAGACAAGCTGTTTCCGCGCTCCATGGCGCATTGTATTCGGCAGGCCGAGTTGTCGCTTTATGAAATATCTGGTACAAATCTCGCGTCTGGTTTTAGTAATTTGGCCGAAAAAAGTGCCAGCAAATTGCGCTCTGAAATAGAATTTACCGAAATTGACGATATTTTCAACATTGGTTTGCACCAATACTTAGACCAGTTTCAGATTAGGGGCAACGAGGTAAGTAAAGCCATTTTTCAAACTTATTTTGACATCAAAGCGGTGGAGTAAAATCGCAATTTGAGCATTTTAATCCCCCCACTCGATATTCTAAATTTTAAACTTAATATTCAAAAATGACCTACTGCTTAGGTATAAAATTGGCTACGGGCTTGGTGGCCATTGCCGACACCCGACTCACTTCGGGCACGGAGGTAACTACCAATAAGAAAATCTCAATTCACCAGTTGGAGAACCATTCGCTATTTATTATGACTTCGGGCTTGCGCTCGGTGCGCGACAAAGCGGTAACCTATTTTCAGGAAGCATTGGACGAACACGGGGTTGAATTTAAAAAAATGCACCAAGCCGTCAATGTGTTTGGCCAACAAGTGCGGCGGGTTTTTAGGGAAGACCGCGACGCGCTCGAAGCCGCCAGCATGCGCTTTAATTTGCACGCCATTGTGGGCGGCCAATTAGAAAACGACAAAGAACATAAACTGTTTTTGCTTTATCCAGAAGGCAATTGGGTAGAAGTGAGCGACAGCTCACCGTTTTTTGTGATTGGCAATTCAAATTATGGCAAACCGCTGCTATTCAGGAGTTTAAATTACAATACTTCGATGCAAGAAGCCCTTAAAATTGGCTTTTTATCGTTCGATTCTACCCGCGTGAGCGTCAATGACGTGGACTATCCGCTTGATGTAATATTGTACGAACGCGATAGTTTTCACTTGACGGAACACCGCTACGAGAAAGAAGATTTGACTTATCTTTCTTTGCAGTGGAACATGTTGCTCAAAAATTCGGTTCAAAGATTACCCAACGATTGGATGAATCCCATTTTTGACAAAATCCGCGAGAAGGTCTAATTTCCATGAACTTACACGTCAAACACCAGCTCAATTATACTTATTCAGAAGGTGTTTTCCTGAATCCGCACACCATCTATTTGTCGCCCAAGGCTTATCCGCACCAGCGCGTCATTAGCCATGCGGTTCAGATTGAGCCTATGCCCAGTATGCTCGTTGAAAACATAGACGTAGAGGGCAATCACCAGCACGTGGCATTTTTTAAGGAAAAAACTGATAAACTGACCGTCAGTTCTGAAATTGTCATGGAATCGTCGCCCTTCAACGTATTTGGTTTTGTGTTGTTTCCATTCGACACCGAGCGCATTCCGTTTAGTTACAGCGACTCCGAAAAAAAGCACTTGGAGCCTTACCTTATCCGCGAGGGTGTTACTACTTACGTGGAGCAATATGCCCGCCAAACTGCAGCGGGCGCACTTTGGGCAACTGTGCCAATCTTGACGGCTTTGTGCAAAAACATAGCACAAAACTTTGTGTACGAACGCCGCGAAGTAGGCCCGCCGCTGCCCCCCGAACACACGCTGATAGGTCAAAAAGGTACTTGCCGCGATTTTGCCCAACTTTTTGTGGCTTGCTGCCGCAGTTTGGGCATTGCGGCGCGTTTTGTGAGTGGCTATTTGTACGGCAATTTGCTCCAAGCCCACGACTTGCACGCTTGGGTAGAGGTTTATTTGCCAGGCGCAGGTTGGCGCGGCTTCGACCCGACCGAGGGCAAAGCCGTCATCAACAACCACATTTATTTGGCGGCATCGGCCAATCCGAGCCTCATTGTACCTGTTTCGGGGCTTTTTAGGGGCCAAGCACGTTCCACTTTGCAAGTAGATGTAACCGTGCAAGAATGGGCGGGCGGTTTTCAAGAATAAATGTTGTAAAAAGACAAAACTGACTTAAAGTAGGCTGTACCATATTTTTCAAAAGTCTAAATGCGGTTTTTGGCTCAACGGCCAAGTGCGCGACAGCAAAACATTGCGTGCAAAAAAAGGTTTATTATATGCCGTTGTTCGTAACGGCGAAAAAATATTGATATTTGAAAAAAAATAAAAATCCAAAAATCACCGTGAAAAAAGCTATCATTTGGGGTATTTTAACACTCTTGCCCTGGCTGTCGTACGGCCAAACCGACACGACCAAAGCCGCCGAAGAATTTAATTTTGAAGAATTTGGCGATGCCGACAACAAAGTCATCAAAACGTATTGCACCCAAAAAGTCAATTACCTTTCGCCTACTAAGCTCATTTCGGTAGGTTACGAGGGGCAATTGCCGTTTCATTTTACGTCGGTGGGTACGCATGGTTTGCCGCAGGCCATTTCCACCGCCGAAACCCACGTCAATACTTTTGGCGGCTTTCGGTTGGGGGTCAATACGCCCGTTGTTTCAAGGTCAAATTTTATTTTGAACTTGGGGCTTACTTATTGGAACACCCGCGTAGCACTGGGCAACCCAGAGCGGTCGGCCAATTTGTTTGGCAACCTAAAAGCCCTCAACAGCGCGGGCATCAATGCCACGGTGTTTAAGCCATTCAACAACAAAAACTTTTTGATTGTGCAAGCCAACGCCGACCTCAACGGCAACTATCGTAGCTTTGATGCACTCGATACCAAGGGTTTAACTTTCAGCGGCATAGCCATTTATGGCTGGAAAAAAGACGATAATTTGATGTGGGGCTTGGGCGTTTCGCGTACGTATCGGGCAGGTCAGGTGTTGCACATTCCCGTTATTTTGTACAACCGTACGTTCAACCAAAAGTGGGGTGTAGAGGCAGTTTTGCCCGCCAAGGCGCACGTAAGGCGCAATTTCTCGCCTTCTTCTTATCTTATGGCAGGCTACGAAATAGAAGGCAATGCTTATTATTTGGGCAACCCGTCTAACACCCCGCTTCACCTGCGCCGTGGCGAATTGAAACCGCGCATCATATTTGAACAAAAAATCACAGGTTTTATTTGGCTTTCTGCCCAAGCAGGTTTGCGTTACAACTGGCGTTTCAATGCGTTCAATTCTCAAAATCCAACCAAAGACCAAAAGCCGTTGTTTGAGAATACACTTGGCAACCCGCTTTATTTCAACGTAAGTATCAATTTGGTCAGTCCATAAATAAAGAAGCCCGAAGCAGTTTGCTTCGGGCTTCTTTATTAGGCTTTCTTTATTTGTCGTTTCCAAACGTCGGTGCGCCCAAAAAGCGACACGCCAATGAAACCGCGTACTTCCAAGGTGTTTTCGTCCACGAGTTTCATTTCGCAAGCGTAGTCGTTGCCCGTTTTTGGGTCATAAATACGGCCTTCTTCCCAAGTATTTTCGCCTTTAAAAACAAACGCACGCAGGTTTTCGAGTCCTTTAAGAGGGCGAGTGCGGAGTTTTTCGTCGGGGTTGTTGATGTCGGTGCGGGGCTTGCCGTCGGGGTCGTTGGCTACTTTAAGCCACACTACTTTGCCAAAATATTGATCTCCTTTTTTGTAAATCTGCACCATACCCGTACCTTCGCCACTTTTCCAAACGCCCAGGATGGCATCGGAGTTTTGGGCAAAAATGGGGCAACTCAGTAAAAGAAAAAGGATTGCTGTTAAAATAAGTTTTGAACCGCTTTGCATTGTTTTTGGAGGTTTTAAGAGTGATTATTGTCCTTGAAAACGTGTTTTGGGTAGTTTTTGTTTGATGAGCGTGCAAATTTTTTGTGGCTAAACATTATTTTAGCTGTCTGGTTTTGTGCAATAACTTTTAAAAAATGGCCTCCCGCACCTCAGTTCTTGTACTTTTACGTTTACTATTACACGGGTTTCTACTAAAAAGCCCATTTGCTTGATAAAAAAACCAAACGCGCTTCTATTTGAATCTCGACTATCGAAATATTGGTAAGTTATTTAGTCTGAATACGCTCAATGTATTGTTGAGCATTGTCTATTCTACGCTCACGGTCTATTATTTTGGTACTTCGGAGCAAATAGAGGCATTTTTTGCGGCTTCGGTGCTGGGTACGGCCATTTCGAGATTTGTGCAAACGGGGCAATTGGTAGAAATTGTGGTGCCGCGCTACCACAAAGTAAAGCAAGAAATAGGGCCGCAGGCGGCTATGTCGGTCATTGCCACGCTCTGCAATTTTATGGTGGGTATTGCGTTTTTGCTGGTGCTGCTTTTTATTTTGGGACGTACGTGGGTGGTCAATCTGCTGGTGCCAGGTTTTGCGATGCCTACCAAAGAATTGGTGTGGCAAATTTTTTGTTGGACGGGTTTTTTGATGCCCATTCAAATAGCCACCAACTTGTTTCAGGGCATGCTCAACGCCGAAAATATTTATGGCAAAGTAGAGTTTACCAACACGATTTCGCTGTTCATTACCGTTTTGATTTTGGCCGTCTGGGGGCAAGATGGCAACGTGATGGCATTGGTAATAGGACTTATTTTGAGTGTTTTAGCGCAGTTTGCCACCACCGTTTATTATTTACGCCAAGTTGGCTACCGACATTCATTTTCTTTTGTCAATCCTTATTTTCCGCTCCGCGATTTGTTTCAAGCCATTGTGGCTACGTCTTCGTACATGGGCAGCGTGCAGATTTATACCTTTGTCTTCAACGCGGCTCTGTCGTTGCTGCCTGCGGGTACATTTGCCATCTATCGTTATGCGGAGGTAATTTACGGTAAAGTCGCCAATGTCTTCATGATTCCAGTTAGTACGGTATTTTTCAACGAAATCAACCGTTTTATCAACCAAGACAACGGCCAATTGGTGCGGGGCTTTGTGGTCAAAAATTTGAATCTATCTTATTTTTTAGGCTTTTTGATACTGCTGCCTTTTTTGGCAGGAGGCCAATATTTTATTTGGACACTTTGGGGCGGCAGTAAGTTCAACGCCCAAGACGTGCAGCGGGTTTACGGGCTGCTGTGCGTGTTTTTTGCTATCACGATTATAAGTGGGCCGTACATGATTTTTCGTAAATTGGCGGTTTCGGTTGCTCATCCCAACTTTTTGTACGGTGCATGGGCTGTGGCGCATTTGTTTTCTTGTGCGTTGGGCTATTGGCTTATGCAGGTTTGGGGCATTGCGGGCTTGATGATGCAAGTATTTGCTCATTCGTTTCTGATGATGCTAATTCCTATTTATGCCGTGTATCGAAATAAAGCACATTATATAGGTTTACACAACCCTACCGAAACCTTTAAAGTAACAGTAGCAGCGGCAGTTGCTGCTTTGGCAGCTTGGGGGGCGAGTACTATTTGGGTGGGCTTTGCCAACTATGGCAAGCTGAGTAGCTTGCTGGTGAGCGGGTTGTTGGCATCAATAACCGTGCTGGCATTTGTGGGGAGTAGCCTCTATCTTAAAGTACAAGAGTTGGAGATTGTGCGCAAAAAAATAGCGCAACTCTTGAACAAGGCTTAAACCACAACTATTTTTTGTTAGTTTTTGAAGTCCAGATTTGGGCGGCTACGATTTATGCGTAAATTTGCCCACATTTTTTAGAAAGACACGAGTCAATCTAAGCCTCATATTTATTGATATCCCTACCATGTTTCCACAAGTTGCTCCTTCTATTCCGCAAGTAATTCAACTTATTCCGCTGAATAACTATCTTTGGCTGAGTACGGCACTCTTTGTGATTGGTATTGTAGGTGTGCTTACGCGGCGCAATGCTATTGTGGTTTTTATGAGTATCGAGCTCATGCTCAATGCCGTCAATTTGCTTTTGGTGGCGTTTTCGTCTTATCGCTCCGACCCTACTGGCCAGGTATTTGTGTTTTTTATTATGGCAGTAGCCGCCGCCGAAGTAGCGGTTGGTTTGGCCATTATTGTGATGATATACCGCAACAGTCGCTCAATTGACATTGGTTTTTTGAATAAATTGAAATTTTGATTTATAAAATGGTTCACCGAAATACAATTTTCAAACAAGTGAGAAATGTGGTTCATAGTTTTGACCCACAAGCACGGATTATTTTGTTTGGTTCGAGAGCCAGAGGTGATCACCGCCAAGATTCTGATTGGGATTTTATGGTTTTGACAGAAAAAGAGTTTGACTGGAAGCAAGAAAGTGATTTTCGCAATAAAGTTTATTATGACATTGAATTAAAGACTGATGCCGTAATTTATGCCACCATCGAAAATCAAAAAAATTGGGAAATATATAAGAATGCTGACCCTTTTTATATCAATATAGCCAAAGAAGGTGTTGAGATATGACAAACTTGGAAAGAGATGAAATGGTGGCTTATTATATTTCAAGAGCCGATGAAATCTTTAGACAATGATGGCGTTGCAGCACACAGCCACAGTGGCTTGAAGACCATTTTTCACAAAAACTATATCAAGAACAAAATTTTTGAAGAAAAACTTGGCGAGATTCTAAATAGGTTAATGAATCAGCGAGATGATGCCGACTATAAAGTAAAAGTTAGGTTTACGGAAGAACAAATACGGCCCAACATAGATGAGGCCATAAAGTTTATTGCCACCATTAAGGAGAAGATAGAACATAGTAAAATACAATGATGAGAGCTCGGCACATTGAATTGACATTGGTTTTTTGAATAAATTGAAATGGTGAATTTTTGAGTTTGAAAAACAAGTTTCGATATGCAAGCAATAAAAATTGATAGCCAAAAAGACAGGTGCTTGATTAGTATTCAGAAAGATATGTTTGATTCAGACGAATTGATTCGTATCTTGAAATGGTTGCGGGGGGAGTCGCTGGCACAAAAAGCGAATATTGGCGACGAAATTTTGGAAGTTGAAAAACAGATAAATCAAGATTGGTGGAAAAAAAATGAGCATTTGTTTGCCGCCAAAAAATGAATACCATCATAATTGACACGAACATTGTAATTGCATCGCTGAGAAAGAAAGATTCTATTACAAGATATAAAATTTTTCGCAGTCCTTTTCGATTTACAACTAAGTAATTTGGTATAAATAAACGATGTTTCAATTTTATATAAAACTTTGATAATAAGCACTTTGTGATTCTATTGACTATTGACTATTGACCGTGGACTACTTACCTCGTTTTTGTTTGTTGAAGTATTCAAATATAAAGAAGTTATTTTTAAAAATGCGGAACTGACCGAAGATGAAACTTACGAATATTTAGAGAAAATTTTACAGCGGATTGATTTTGTAAGCGAAGAACTAAGTAATTTGGTATAAATAAACGACGTTTCAATTTTGTATAAAACTTTGATAATAAGCACTTTGCGATTCTATTGACTATCGACTATTGACCGTGGACACTTAATCAGTACAGAGAATTTTTTTGAAGCCTATGATTTATGCAAGGACGTTGATAAAAAAGATATACCTTTTGTTGCATTATCGCTTGAATTTAATGCACCGCTCTGGACGAGAGACGATAAACTAAAAGCACATTTACGGTCAAGAGGCTTTTACAATTTTTTTGACGAGCAAATTTTATAAATTTAATAACGGGGTTGCCCGTGCAATGAGGTAAGTTTGAAAAAAATGTCTTCAAACTTACAAATTAAAAAATATATGAACTTACTCCTACTTATTCCTCTACTGCCACTCGTTGGTTTTTTAATCAATGGCATTGGTTTTAAGCACATTCCCAAAAGTTTGGTTGGGGTCATTGGGTCCGTCGGGCCTGTTGTTGCCTTCATACTTTCAATCTATGCTTTTGGAGCGTTTAGAGCGGGCAATAATGCGCCCGTTATTATTCAACTTTTCGATTGGATTACCGTTGGTACGCTCAACATTTCGTTTTCGTTTCAAATAGACCAACTGTCGCTTTTGATGCTGCTCGTCGTTACGGGCGTGGGTTCGTTGATTCATATTTATTCAATTGGCTACATGAGCCACGACGCAGGTTTTGGAAAGTTTTTTGCTTTTCTAAACTTGTTCTTGTTCTTCATGTTGCTGCTCGTTATGGGTTCAAATTACGTTATTATGTTCATTGGTTGGGAAGGCGTAGGGCTTTGTTCATACTTGCTTATTGGTTTTTGGAACAAAGTTACCAATTACAACAATGCCGCTCGCAAAGCCTTCATTATGAACCGAATCGGCGATTTGGGCTTTTTGCTCGGCATTTTCTTGATTATCCAAACCTTCGGTACGGTTGAATATTTGCCCGTGTTTGAAAAAGCCGTCGGAATGTCGGTGGGCGATTCGGCCATTGCGGCCATTACGTTGTTGTTGTTTGTGGGTGCAATGGGAAAATCAGCTCAAATACCACTTTATACTTGGTTGCCCGATGCCATGGCTGGTCCAACGCCTGTGTCGGCGTTGATACACGCAGCTACGATGGTTACGGCGGGTATTTACATGGTGGTTCGTTCTAATGTGTTGTACGCGCTCGCCCCCGATACGCTCGAAATAGTGGCCATTATTGGTTTGGCTACTGCCCTGATGGCGGCCTCAATTGGCTTATTTCAAAACGACATCAAAAAAGTGCTGGCCTATTCTACGGTGAGTCAGTTGGGCTATATGTTCATGGCGTTGGGCGTAGCGGCCTATTCTTCGGCTATGTTTCACGTTATTACGCACGCTTTTTTTAAGGCGTTGCTGTTTTTGGGGGCAGGCAGTGTTATTCACGCCATGTCCGATGAGCAGGATATTCGCAACATGGGTGGTTTGCGCAAAAAACTGCCCATTACGTTTCTTACTTTTTTGATTGCTACCATTGCTATTTCGGGTATTCCACCGTTTGCGGGCTTTTTCTCGAAAGACGAAATCTTGGCCCACGTTTACGAACACAATAAACTCATGTGGGCGTTGGGCGTTTTGGGGTCTATTATGACTTCTTTTTACATGTTCCGCTTGTTGTTTTTGACATTTTTTGGCGATTTCAGAGGGACGCATGAGCAAGCGCATCACTTGCACGAGTCGCCTATCAGTATGACATTGCCGCTGATGGTGTTGGCGGTTTTGTCGGTTGTTGGTGGTTTTATGAACGTACCGCACGTGTTGGGTGGCCACTCGGCGTTGGCTACTTTTATGGACCCGCTTTTTGCAAATGCCCAACGCGCCAATCCTGCTTTGTTTGAACACGGCCACCTCGACCACTCCACCGAATATCTGCTCATGGGCGTATCGGTAGGGGCGGCTTTACTGGCCATGGGCGCGGCGTATGTGCTGTTTATCAGCAAGAAAAACGTTCCTGCCGCTGATGGCCAAGAGAGCGGTTTGCAAAAAGTGATTTATAACAAATACTACGTTGATGAGTTTTACGAGGCCATTTTTGTAAACCCCATGCGCAAGTTATCGGACGCGCTTTATAGTTTTGGCGAATTTATAGTAGATGGCTTGGTAAAAGGCGCAGGTGGTTTGGTCAAATTGAGTTCGGGCCAATTGCGCCAGCTTCAAACGGGCGAAACAGGCTTTTACGTTTTTGCAATGGTAGTGGGCATTACGGCGCTGCTACTCTGGAACTTCGGGGCTATCATTTTTAAATAATAAAGACATGACTGATGTTCAAGCTATCATCGAATTGGCAAAAGATAAATTGGTAGCGGTTTATCATCCGTTGGCCATTTATTTGTTCGGCTCGTATGCTTGGGGCGAACCAAATAAATACAGTGACCTTGATTTTATGATTATTGTGAACGATGAAGACGAATTAGAACGGCCAGAGTCGTACCGGGGTTACGAGGCATTGTTTGGTCTGAAAATGGCAACCGATTTATTGATAAACCGCAAAAGTGATTTTATAAAACGCTCGTTGCACCGTTCAACACTGCATTATAAAATCTACAAAGAAGGCATCAAGCTGTATGGAGATATATGAAGAATGGCTCTGGAAAGCACAACACGACATAGAAGGGGCTAAAGTTTTATTTGAACACGGAAATTTAAAAGACCTGTCTGTTTATCACACGCAACAGTGTGCAGAAAAAGCGCTCAAAGGTTATTTGGCTTACAAAGAGCATCTAATTGAAAAAACGCACAATCTCAATATTTTGATAGGAATTTGTTGCGAATATGATAAACTATTTTCGCAGTTGTTAAGTAAAACCTTTTTCCTGAATGGATTTGACGTAAAATTTCGATATCCTGGTTCTGATTTAGAACCAACAGACGCAGAAACTGAAACGGCTATTGAATACGCCCATTATATTTTAGAATTTGTCAAAAACCAGATTACACAATAAATGCTCACGCTCTTACTTATATTAATTCCTGTTTTGTCGGCATTGGCCGTGCTGATAACCAAAAACAACAGTGCCAAGCAAGTTGCTATGGTTGGTACGCTGTTCGAGTTGGGGCTTGCCGTTGCCGTATTCATCAGTTTTGAACCCAATGCCACGCAGCAATTTGGGTTTAGTTACCCGTGGATAGCCTCGGCGGGCATTATGTTTGCGGGCGGCATTGATGGCATCAGTTTGCTGCTGGTCATGCTTACCGCTTTTTTGACCCCGCTCATTGTACTTTCTACGTTTCGGCAGCCTTACAAAAATGCTTCTACTTTCTACGCGCTCATTTTGTTTATGCAAGCCGCGCTAATGGGGGTTTTTACGGCCGCCGACGCATTTTTGTTTTACCTGTTTTTTGAGGCCGCGCTCATTCCAATCTATTTTTTGGCGGCCGTTTGGGGCGGCGAAAACCGCATCAAGGTTACTTTTAAGTTTTTTGTTTACACCATCTTTGGCAGTTTGTTTATGCTGGTGGCGTTGGTGTATTTGTATTTTCAAACGGCTGGTTTGTCGGCTACCGTGCCGCACAGTTCGGCTATTACGGCGCTGTATAAAGTGGGTTTAGATGCCCAAAAGCAAGGTTGGATTTTCTGGGCTTTCTTTGTGGCGTTTGCTATCAAAATGCCTATTTTTCCGTTTCATACTTGGCAGCCAGACACTTACACCGAGTCGCCAACGCCCGCTACAATGTTGCTGGCGGGTATTATGCTCAAAATGGGCGTGTACGGGGTGTTGCGATTTTTGTTGCCCATTGCGCCGCTTGGTATGGAGGCTTGGAGTACCACGGCCATTGTGCTGTCGGTTGTTGGCATTGTCTATGGCTCCATTATTGCCATTCAACAGCGCGACATCAAACGTTTGGTGGCTTACTCGTCGTTTGCGCACGTGGGGTTAATGGCCGCTGGGGTGTTCTCCCAAACCCTTAACGGCGTACAGGGCGCACTGATACAAATGATAGCACACGGTATCAACGTAGTAGGTTTGTTTTTTGTGATTGAAATTATTTTTTCGCGCACCAAATCGCGCAATATTGAGCAATTGGGCGGCATTACGCAACGCACGCCGCAGCTCACGGTTTATTTCATGATTTTGCTATTGGGAAGCGTGGCATTGCCGCTCACCAACGGTTTTGTGGGTGAGTTTTTGCTGTTGTCGGGGGTTTATGAGTTTAACAAATGGCTTGGTACGGTGGCTGGTTTAACCATTATTTTGGGGGCAGTTTATATGTTGCGTTTGTTTCAAAAAGCCATGTTTGGCGGCAAATCGTCGCTTACCGAACATTTTGCCGACTTGAGCTTGAGCGAGCGAGCTGTGTTGTTGCCTTTGGCTATTATGGTATTTTGGATTGGACTGTACCCCAATTCGTTTTTAAAACTAACCGAACCAGCGGTCAATAATTTATTACAAATGGTGCATTACTGATAATTTGTGGCTCAAAAACGCCTTCTTACATTCTTAAATTCACGAATTAAAAAATATGCTCTCTATTATATTACTCTCCATATTCGGTATTGTAGTGCTGTTTTTAGGTTTTCAAAAATCCAAAAACATCTTACTACCCGCTACTTTGTTGTGCATTGCGATTGCGTTTGCGGCCAACTTTGTTCATTGGAACGATGCCCCAGGTCTGTATTTTAAAGAAATGCTCTTTGAAAATCGCCTCACCATGTCGTTTTCGGCCATTGTGTTGCTGTCGGCGTTTTTGGTGGTGGCACTCACGCGGGGCTTTGCCGACGACGAGGCCGCCCAACCTGCCGAATACTACGCCATTATTTTGTTTTCGTTGGTCGGAGCTATTATGATGATTGGCTTCGACAACTTGATAATGCTGTTTTTGGGAGTCGAAATTTTGTCGGTATCTATGTACGTACTAACGGGCAGCGACAAGCGTAACCTGCGCTCTAACGAAGCGGCTTTGAAATATTTTTTGATGGGCGCATTTGCCACGGGTATCATGCTTTTTGGCATAGCGTTGCTGTACGGTGCCACGGGGTCGTTCAATTTAACGGACATTCGCGGTTATGTGGGGACTAATTCGTTCAGTATTTCAACGCTGTTGTATGTAGGTTTGCTGTTGGTGTTGATTGGAATGTTGTTCAAGGTGTCGGCGGCCCCTTTTCACTTTTGGACACCCGATGTATATGACGGTGCGCCAACGGTTTTCACGGCGTTTATGTCCACCATTGTCAAAACGGCGGGTTTTGCGGCCATTTATCGCCTGCTTTCGGGTTCTTTTGAGGGTATCTACAACTTTTGGTGGTTTACGTTGGCAGCCATTACCATTTTAACGTTGGTGGTTGGTAATATTACCGCCGTTTATCAGCAGAGTTTTAAACGCATGATGGCTTATTCGAGCATTTCGCACGCGGGCTACTTGCTGCTGAGTTTAACGGCCATGACCGCCCAAACCCCAGATGCCATTGTATTTTATTCTTTGGCTTATTCGTTGGCTACGGTGAGTGCTTTTGGCGTGCTGATGGCCGTGGCCAGAGAAAAAAGCGTGCAGTCGCACGAGAACGCCGAAGATTTTGAGGCATTCAATGGTTTGGGCAAACGCAATCCATTGTTGGCTTTTGTACTCACGGTTTCGATGTTGTCTTTGGCGGGCATTCCGCTTACCGCAGGTTTTTGGGGTAAATTTTTTATTTTTGGTACCATCGTAGAGCGCGGCAATTTAATCTGGATGCTCATTGTGGCCATTTTGATGTCGGCGGTGGGTATTTATTATTATTTTAAGGTAATTATTGCCACTTACATGAAAGATGGCGAAACGGGTGCTTTGCGAGTACCACCATTTTACCGAATTGTACTCATTGTTTCTACGACCCTTACACTTTTGTTTGGACTAATACCTAAACTGCTATCTTAATTGTATTTGGTAAAGTCTTTTTGGCATTTATTAAAGAATAATTAATTTATTAAGGTTTTTTTAATTTTTTTTTAAGAAAATGTTTGCATTTATGCTTTTCAGGCGTACCTTTGCATAAGAAACCTTAAAATAATTATTAATATGAAAAATGTATTGTCATTTTTGTTCGTAGCTGGTATGATTTCATTGGCAGCTTGTGGTGGTAAGAAAGAAGAAACTACTGAGGCTACTGCTGTTGTAGATTCAACTGCTGCTACTATGGATACTGCCGTTGCTACAATGGACACAACTGCTTCAGTAGCTGTAGATTCAGTTGCCAAGTAATTTTTAGTACTTTATTGTACTTATCAAAAGCCCCGTATTGTGCGGGGCTTTTGTCGTTTTTGGCAAGTTCGTTTGGCTGTTTGTTAGTTTGTTTGTTTTTTTGGGTAATATTTGAAAACGCATGAACGAAATTACCGAAAAAATACGCCTGCTTCGTTTGCAAAAAGGCTACTCACAAGAAAACATGGCCGACCTGCTGGGCGTTTCAACTACCGCCTATGGCGATATTGAGCGCGGTAAAACTGAAATTACCCTCGCACGACTCGCACAAATGGCCGAAGTTTTCCATACTTCGGTTGGCGATGTGTTGGGCATAACCAGTCCAGTGGCGGCGTTGGAAAAACAAAATAGGCAACTTGAACTCGAAAAACTGCAGATTGAAAACGAAAAACTACGCCTCGAAAACCAATATCTCCGCGAAAAACTAATCGGTAAAGCACTATTGGACACCGTGCAGCCATTCAGCACCAACCCCCACAAAAACAGCGAACGACCGCGTATTGGGTTTTGATAAACGATAAACACAACACTTAACCTCTTCATAAAACATTTATAATTATGGCTATCTCTGCCGACGTTAAAGGACAAAATCGAGTAATTGTGGAGCGCGTAGTGCCCGAACTGGACGGTGGACGCTTTTACATCAAAGCCGTGCCAGGCGAAATAGTCGAAGTTGAAGCCGATATTTTTTGCGACGGCCACGACAAAACCGCCGCGCGACTGCTGTATAAGCACCAAAGCGACAAAAAATGGCAAGAAGCCCCGCTCGCGCTCATCAACAACGACCGCTGGGGCGGGCAATTTGTGGTAGAAAAAGAAGGTTTTTATCACTATACCTTAGAGGCTTGGATTGACCATTTGGCTTCTTGGCAGCACGAAGCCATTTTGAAGATTCGGGACGGGCAGCATGTGCACGTAGAGTTGCTTGCGGGGGCGCAATTGTTAGAAAAGATGGCCAAACGCGCGGCCAAAGAAGACAAACCAGCCATTCAAGAAGCAGCTAAGGCGTTTAGAAGCGAAAACCGATACGATGAAGCTGTTTTGCTGGCCATTGACGAAAGTTTTAGAACTTGGAGCCGAAAATACCCCGAAATAGAAAACGCCACCCGCTACCAAGAACTGCGCGTTTGGGTGGACCGCGCCAAGGCGGGGTTTTCTACTTGGTACTCCATGTTTCCGCGCTCGGCAGCCCGCGAGATAGGCAAGCACGGCACCTTTAACGACGTGGTAGCACTCTTACCACGTATTGCCAACATGGGTTTTGACGTGTTGTATTTGCCGCCTATTCACCCCATTGGGCATAAATTTAGAAAAGGTAAAAACAACAATACCGTTTGTCAGCCCGACGAGCCAGGCGTGCCGTACGGCATTGGTTCGGAGTTGGGCGGCCACGATGCCATTCACCCAGATTTGGGAACACTTGCCGATTTTAAAGCCCTCATTGCTGCCAGTAAAAGCCAAGGCATTGAGATTGCCATGGATTTGGCCATTCAATGCTCGCCCGACCACCCTTGGGCAAAAAACCACCCTGAATGGTTTAAGATTAGGCCCGATGGCACGATTCAATATGCCGAAAATCCGCCCAAAAAATACCAAGATATTTATCCCATTAACTTTGAAACCGAGGCTTGGGAAAGTCTTTGGGAAGAAATGCGGCGCATTATTTTGCTGTGGGCGGAGTGGGGCGTGCGTATTATTCGGGTGGACAACCCGCACACCAAAGCCTTTGGGTTTTGGGAGTGGGTTATTGCCGAAACCAAGCAAAAGTATCCCGATATGATTTTCTTGGCCGAAGCCTTTACGCGCCCAAAAGTAATGCAGCAACTCGCCAAAGGTGGCTACGCGCAGTCTTATACGTACTATTCGTGGCGCAACTCTAAGCAAGAACTGACCGAATACCTCACCGAACTCACGCAGAGCGAGATGAAGTATTATTTTAGACCTAATTTTTGGCCCAACACGCACGACATTAACCCGCCGCTCCTCCAAACTGGGCACGAACCCAATTATTTGATTCGGTTTTTTATGGCGGCTACGCTTTCGGCCAACTATGGCCTATTTGGACCTACTTACGAATACATGGTAAGCGAGGTTTTTCCTGGAAAAGAAGAATACCTAAACTCTGAGAAGTACGAAATTAAGTACTGGGATTGGGAGCATACCAATAAACTAACGCACATAATAACCGAAGTAAACCGCGCCCGTCGCCAAAACTCGGCCTTGCAACAAACCAATAATTTGACATTTTGTAACGTGGACAACGACCAGATGATGGCTTATCTGAAAATCCATGCCAACGGAAACCGCATTTTGTGCGTGGTAAACTTAGATGGTTACAACAAGCGCAGCGGCGTGGTGCAAGTGCCACTGCACAAAATAGACAAGGCGGGCTGGGAAGAATACCGCGTACGCGACCTAATCACCGATGCTGTTTATACGTGGAAAGGCGCGTACAATTTTGTAGAACTTGACCCCTATTTTCTGCCTTTTCACTTGTTTAGAATTGAAGATTTGTAGCGTTTTTTAACAAAAAAAGAAGCGATTGCTGCATTTTAAAGTGCTTTTGCGGCCTCTACAGCCCCAGTGTATTGATAGCGTCCCAGGTTAAATCGTTCTCGAAGCCTCGACTGAGGGCAAACCGCAACAGTTTTTGTTTCATTGCCAGCGGTGTGTTGCCGCGCAGGGCGTGGGCTTTTTTTTGAATAAGGTCGTGCAGGGTGGCTTCGTATTGGTCGCCGTCAATTTCTTGCAACCCTTTTTGAATCAGTTCGTTAGATAAACCCCGCATTTTTAATTCTTGCTTTATTTTGAGCTTTCCCCATTTTTTTATCCTAAACTTTCCCCCCGCAAATGCTTTCGCAAAGCGGGTTTCGTTGAGGTAGTTTTGCGCCATGAGTTCGGCCAATACCACGCCCATATCTTGTTCCGAAAGCTCCCATTCGGCCATGCGCTGCCGCACTTCTTTGATGGTGCGCTCTTGGTAAGCACAAAAAGAGGCGGCTTTGTAAAGGGCTTGTTTTTGAGTATCGGTCATTTTGGAAGGGTAGTTTTTGGCTATTGGTGTCTTTGTTTTCAAAAACCAAATTTCCTCCTAAATCTCCTTGAAGCCAAATGTCTGACATTAAAACTGGTAATTTTCGCTGGCGCATTGTGCTGCTGCTGTTTTTTGGCACTACCATCAACTACATAGACCGCAACGTGCTATCGTTTACAATGATAGACGAAACCTTTCGGCGCGAAATGCTCAACCTGCCCCTCGACCACATTTTGACGCAAGCCGACCTCAACACTTTTAAGATTCAATACGGCGAGGTAGATACGGCTTTTAAGATTGCCTACGCGCTGGGTTTTATTATTATTGGCTGGCTGATAGACAAAATTGGCACGAAAAAAGGGTTTTCGGTGGCCATCATTATTTGGAGCATAGCGGGGGTGGCCAATGCTTTTGTGGGGTCGTTGCGCGGGTTGATGGCTACTCGTTTTATGCTCGGTATTGGCGAGGCGGGCAATTTCCCGTCGGCTATCAAGTCGGTGGCAGAGTGGTTTCCAAAAAAAGAACGGGCTTTTGCCAATGGCCTTTTCAACGCTGGGGCCAACGTGGGTATTATCATCACGGCGGCGGCTATTCCGTACATTACGCTGCACTTTGGGTGGCGTTGGTCGTTTATTTCGACGGGTGTTTTGGGCTTTTTTGTGTTGGTAGCTTGGTGGTTGGTTTACAATAAACCAGAGTTGCACCCAGGCGTAACACCCGAAGAACTGGCTTATATTCAGCAAGATAACCAACAAGAAGTGGGGCAAACCGAAAAAATATCTTGGCTCAAACTGCTGGGCTACCGCCAAACGTGGGCCATGATAACGGGCAAGTTTCTGGCCGACCCCATTTGGTGGTTTTATCTCACTTGGCTCCCCGATTTTTTTAATTCAAGCGAGTCGCTTGACCAAAAATTAGACTTAAAAACGGTTGGTTTGCCTTTTTTGGTTATCTACATTATTTCCGATGGTGGCAGCATATTTTTTGGCTGGCTGTCGTCGAGATTTATGCAGATGGGCTGGAGCCTCAACCGCGCCCGCAAAACCACCATGTTTATTTGTGCCATGTGCGTGTTGCCCATCTTTTTTGCCGCTCAAACAAACAACATTTACGTGGCCATTGCGCTTATTTCGCTGGCTACGGCGGCGCACCAGGGTTGGTCGGCCAATATTTATACTTTTGCTTCCGATTTATTTCCCAAGAGTGCGGTGGCTTCGGTAACGGGCATTGGCGGTATGTTTGGAGCAGTAGGGGGCATTATTTTGTCGTATTATGCGGCACCTATTCGCGTTGAGTTTGGTTATTTACCTTTGTTTTTGATTGCTGGCTCGGCCTATCTCATTGCGTTGCTCATCATTCACTTGTTGGTACCCAAAATGGACGCGGCCAAAATGTAAATGATTAGATTGCCAATAAAAAAAATCAAGAATTTAGCACAAAAACCCAAACAAAACGTTTTAGATTTGTAACCGCATATTTTTAGTTTTTTACCACTTTCAATTCAATTATTTTACATGAAAAAAGTAACGAAAATGCTGCTCACAATTGGCGGAATGATGGCCGGAACGGCTGTTGTGAATGCCCAGGCAATAAAAGTACCCGACGAGATAAACGCGCTACTCGCCAAAAATACCTGTTTGGCCTGCCACAAGCCCGACGTAAAACTCATTGGTCCCGCTTACATTGAAGTAGCCAAACGCAATTACACGCCCGAGCGCATTGTAGAGTTGATTTATAAGCCAAACCCTGCCAACTGGCCTGGTTATATTCCAATGGCTGCGCTGCCCAATGTACCCCAAGATGAAGCCTTGAAAATTGGCAAATGGATTGCGTCGTTGAACAAGACTAAACCCAAACCCAAGAAAAAATAGCAGTTTGTGAAATCTGCCAAACAAAGCCGACCGTCAAAAGCGTCGGCTTTGTTTGTTTTTTTGAAAGTGCTTTTGCAACTTGTGCCTTCTAACCGCCCGCTGTCTTTTGAAATCTATTTGTTGTTGTTTATTGGCCTGTTTGCTGTCGTTTGGGGTTGTGGCTCAAACCGACTCTACCAAGCGTGTGCCAACCGCCAAGGTTGCTGTGAAGCAAGCCCCCAACGACCGAGCCACCATAAAGTTGCGGCAGCCCAGCAACGCCCGCCTCGACGACTACCGCAGTCGCCGCGACTACGACTATACCCGCGACGTAGCGCCCCCGCAAAGTCCCATCGACCGCTTTTGGGCGTGGTTGAGCGAAAAAATAGGCAACTTTTTGAAAAGTAAATCTTTTGATAGTTTTTGGCAATACGTCATTTTGGCGTTGGTGGCTGCGTTGGCGTTGTGGCTGGCTTGGAAATCGGAGTTTTTGGGCAATATGTTTGGTAATACGCCCCAAAATGCCCTCGATTATGAAGCCTTGACCGAGAATATCCACGAACTTGATTTTACTGATTTGATAGAGAAAGCCGTAGAGCAGCGCAACTATCGGTTGGCGGTGCGGCTTTATTACCTCAAAACCCTTAAGCAACTCACCGACAAAAACCACATTGAATGGCAACCCACCAAAACCAACCGTTCGTATTTGTATGAATTAGGGCAGTCGCCGTTGTATGCTGGTTTTGAGGATATTACGCAGCAATTTGAGTATGTTTGGTACGGCGATTTTCCTGTTTCGGAGGTTGCATTTGGCCAACTGAAAACGCAATTTCAAACATTTTTAGCAAAAGTATAAATCCGATTTTGTGTTGAATCTCAAAAATAAATATCTCTGGTTTTTAATCGTAGTTTTGGTGGGCTACGGGTTGTTTGAGTATTACAGACCCAAGCCACTCGATTGGAACGCCACCTACGCAAACAAAGACAAAATTCCGTTTGGAACGCAAGCGTTTTTTGAGTTGTTGCCCGATGTGTTTAAAAATCAGCCGATTACGGTCTTGCGTGAGCCTGTTTACAATCATTTGACCGAAGGCAAATTGCCCGAACGCAGCACGTATCTGTTCGTAAATCGATCGTTTGAGGTTGATGGAAACGATTACCGCGAGCTGCTTCGCTACGCCAAACGGGGCAATACCGTTTTTGTGTCGGCCTATTATTTTTCTGATACGCTGATGAAGGCGTTGGGTGTCAAAGCCGAGTTGAAAGAGTTTTCGATGCGCGACACTACGCTGAACATGAATTTTGTGAATCCAGCTTTTAGAAAAGTGGGTGGCTACGTTTTTTCGCAAGACGATGGTCGCAATTATTTTTCAATCAAAAACCCGCGCAATGTTGTAGTGCTGGCCCGAAATGCCCGTAAAGAACCCATTTTTTTGAGCATAAAATACGGTGAAGGTACTTTTTACCTGCATACGTTGCCGCTCGCGCTCACCAATTATTACGTACTTCGCGCTCCTACCAGCGATTTTGCCTTCAAGAGCATGTCTTACTTGCCGTTGCAGCCTATTTATTGGGACGAATACCAAAAACAGGGGCGTTTTGGCGAAAACGAGCAGTCGTTGCTGCGTTATGTCATGAGCCAACCCGCGCTCAAATGGGCTTATTACCTCACGCTATTTGGATTGGTGCTGTTTGCTGTTTTTGCTGGAAAACGCACCCAACGGGTTATTCCTATTGTAACAGCACCTGCCAATACGTCGTTGGAGTTTGTACAAACCATTGGTCAAATGTATTTTCAGCAAGGCAATCATGCCCAAATTGCCCAGCAGAAAATAAAGCATTTAATGGCTTACGTAGCGAGTCGTTTTTACTTGAAAACCAATACAATAGACGAAGATTTTTTGGAAACATTGGCAAAAAAAAGCGGCTTCCCGCGCTCCGAAATCAATACGCTTTTTGGGGAAATAGAAAAAGCAGAGAAATCGGTACGGCTTTCTGAATATGGCCTGCTGCACCTTAATAAATTGATTGAAAATTTTTACGAAGCCACGCGATAGGTTTTGTTTCGTGGCAACGCCTATTAGTAATAAGCTCACAAACAAGAGTTTTTACTCTTTTTGGTACGATTTTTGTTCGTAAGTTTCTGTCGTGCTGAGGAACAAAGCATCTAAAAACCGATGCGGATTAGATGCTTCGTTCCTCAGCACGACAGAAATATTTTTTTTACCAACGCCCCAATGAAACGTTACTTTTGCCTAATTTTTGCCATTTTTACAATCAACGCCGAAGCACAAAACGACCGCTATTTGATTTTACTCAAAGATAAAGTGGGTAGTCCGTACAGCGTGGGGCAGCCTTCGGGTTTTCTGAGCAACCGTGCCATTCAACGGCGGCAGCGGCAGCAAATTGCCATTATTGAGCGCGATTTGCCCGTCAATCCGAGTTATATTTCGCAGCTTGCTGGCACGGGTGCGCGGGTGCTTTACTCGTCGCGGTGGCTCAATGCGGTGCTGGTGCAGGCCGACACTACCATTCATAAAGCCATCAAGCAATTGGCTTGTTACAAAAATACCTACCGCAATGGCCCGCTCAATGCCACCGCCACTTACCCGCTCGTTAATGCGGGGGTGCAGGGTAGCGAGGTTTTGCAAAACAGCTTAAATATTACACAACTAACTCAAAATCAGGCTAATACTAATTATGGGCTTGCCAAAAAACAAGTAACCATGCTTGGGGCTGATGTCATGCACAACCAAAATTACCAGGGACAAGGAATGTGGGTGGGTGTTTTTGATTCGGGCTTTTTGAACGCCAACAACCTGCGTTCGTTCGATTCTTTGTTTACCCAAAATCGGGTAATAACTACTTACGATTTTGTAGATGGCAACGCCAATGTTTTTGACGACGACCGACACGGTACAATGGTGCTGTCGTGCATGGCGGCCAATTGGCCCAACGTAATGGTAGGCACTGCGCCCAAAGCGTCTTATGCACTTTTTAGAACCGAGACAACCGCCTCCGAAACGCCCGCCGAAGAGGCCTACTGGCTCTTTGCCGCCGAGCGCGCCGACAGCCTCGGCATTGACGTTATAAACTCGTCTTTGGGGTATTTTGAATTTGACAATGCCGCCCAAAACTACAAATACACTGAATTGAACGGCAACAAAGCCCTCGTAACAAAAGCCGCCAACTGGGCGGTTGGGGCAGGAATGGTGGTGGTCAATTCGGCAGGAAACGAGCGTGCCAATTCTTGGAAGTACATCATTGCCCCCGCCGACGGCGACTCGGTGCTGGCCATTGCTGCCGTAGATTCTAACCAAGTTATTACGTTTTTTAGCTCATTGGGGCCGTCGGCTGATGGGCGCGTAAAGCCCGATTTGGCCGCCATGGGTTTACAGGTGGCGGTGGCATTTACAGATGGCAGCATTGTGGCGGCGGCGGGGACTTCTTTTTCATCGCCACTTACGGCGGGTTTGGTGGCGGGTTTTTGGCAGGCTTACCCGTGCCTGTCGGCCATAGAGGTGGTGCGATTGATGCGCCAAGCGGGCAACCACCCCAACCTACCCGACAACGACACGGGCTACGGAATTCCGACTTTTACGCGCGCAGCCACTGCCGCCGAGGCTTATTTTAACCGAAAATGCGCGCCCGTAAAAACACAGAAAATGGGGGTGAAGCTATAAAATTGCCCACAAAGTTTACGGAAATAAAAATGCAAAGCCCGCAAAGAAAAAACTTTGCGGGCTTTGCATTTTTGATTGGTTTTGGTTTACAAAATCTATCCCAAACTATCTCATTATCAGTTTTTTGCGCCGCCTTGTTGCCCTGCTTTGGGTTGTTGGCTTTGAATGGCCTCGCGCATGGGGTTTGGCCCGCGCTGAAACCCTTGGCTCTTAAACATTTGAAACTTAGTAGGCTTGGCAGGCTGACGCGGAAACGTGTTGTTTTCTTCGTCAATGTCGGCTATTTCGCGGAAAGGGTCGAGCGTCCACTGCACCACTTTTTTCTTGCTCAATATTACCTTGCTAATGTCTTGGTCGTTCAATCGCCAGATTTCGGCGGGGAAACGCGCCACCGAATCGGTGCCATCTTCGTACTGCATTTTGATAATAACGGGCATGGGCAAACCGCCTTTATTTTTAACTTTGATGGTATAAAAATTCATACCCGATTCTGCCAATTTGCGCTCGTCTTCGCCCAAACTTGCCAAATAGCCGTCGTATTTTTTCTTGTCGGCTTCGGTTAATTTGTAGGGGTCGTAGGTGTTGTAAAAATCTTTCATGTCGGGATTTTTCTCCACCACGCTTTCTTTGATGTACTCGCGGTCGCGTTTGCGGGCCATGGTTTCGCGTTTGTCTTCTGCCTGTTTTCTGCCTTCTGCCTTGTTTATTTCTGGATTTTGGGCATCAATGGCAAACCATTCTACTTCGGTCAAGTCTTGATTGGCAGGTTCAGTACCATAAAACCAGCCTTTCCAGAACCAATCTAAGTCCACGCCACTGGCATCTTCCATGGTTCTAAAAAAATCGGCGGGCGTAGGATTTTTGAACGCCCAACGGCGGCTGTATTCTTTGAAAGCATAGTCGAAGAGTTCGCGGCCCATGATGGTCTCGCGCAAGATGTTTAGCCCCGTGGCAGGCTTGGCGTAGGCGTTTGGTCCAAAGGCCATGATGTTGTCCGAACTGCTCATGATGGGTACTTGCTGGGTAGCGTCGGTTTTCATGTATTCTACAATGGCCTGCGGCTCGCCGCGCCGCGCTGGATAATCTCTATCCCATTCTTTTTCAGCGAGATACTGCACAAAAGTATTCAAACCTTCGTCCATCCAACTCCACTGACGTTCGTCAGAATTTACAATCATGGGAAAGAAATTGTGCCCTACTTCGTGGATAATTACGCCAATCATGGCATACTTTACTTGCTCCGAGTACGTGCCGTCGGCTTCGGGGCGGCCACCGTTGAACGAAATCATGGGATATTCCATGCCACCACCCGCCGTAGAATGGCAAGAGTACGCCACGGGATAAGGATAATCTATCGAATATTTGGAATAACTGCGAATGGTATGGGCCACCACCATGGTAGAATATTGCCCCCAAAGCGGGTTTCCTTCCTTTGGATAAAGCGACATACACATCACTTTTTTGCCCGCTTGGTCTATTTGCATGGCGTCCCAAATAAACTTACGCGACGACGCAAAGGCAAAATCGCGGACGTTTTCAGCTTTGTAAATCCACGTTTTTTTGCCCGATGGCTTCCCTTTTTCAGCTTTTTCGGCTTCTTCTTGGCTCACTATCAGTACGGGGCGCGTGGCAGTTTTGGCTTTTTCCATGCGTTTCATTTGCTCGGCGGTTAGCACTTGGGCGGCGTTTTGTAGTTCACCCGTTGCTCCTACCACGTGGTCGTTGGGTACAGTAATGGCCACTTTGTAGTTGCCAAAAGTGAGTGTAAACTCGCCTTGCCCCAAAAATTGTTTGTTCATCCAGCCGTTTACGTCGTCATAAACGCACATTCTTGGAAACCAGTGGGCAATAAAATAATTGGCGTTGCCGTCTTTGGCAAAAAACTCAAAACCAGAGCGTCCGTAATATTCGGTAATGTTGTAATTCCAATCTATTTGAAAAGCATAGCTCTGTCCATTGCGAATGGGGGTGGGCAACTCAATGCGCATCATGGTATTGTTGATGGTATATTTGAGGGTTTGCTGGGTTTTGGCATCGCGCACGCTCGTTATTTTGTAGCCGTATTCTTTGTCGGTACTTATGGAGGTGCGCACCGAACTGGGTGAGCCAATGGCCTTTACGGCACTTGATGACATTTGGGTTTGAACGCTGCTGTTCTGCGAAAGCGCGTTGATGGAGCCTTTTTGAAATAAGTTTTGGTCTAATTGCAACCACACGAATTTGAGCTCGTCGGGTGAGTAGTTGAAATAAGTAATGGTTTCGGTGCCTTTGATGCTGCGGTTTTCGTCGTCGAGTTCGGCTTTGATGTCGTAGTCGGCGCGTTGTTGCCAAAAATCTTTGCCAGGCGCACCCGATGCCGTGCGGGTGGTGTTGGGCGTGGGCAGTTCAGTTCCCATTTGTTCAAAGCGCGTGTTGGCGTGGTAGTTGCCAGGAGCTTGCGCTTTTAAAGTGAGAAGCGAAAAGTGGAAAGAGAAAAACAATAGAAGTATTAACAGCTTTTTCATATTTAATATTTAGTTGGGTTTTTTACAAAACTAAATATTTTTGGCGAAAACGGGTAAATTGAGCGACAATTCGGAATTTTGGTGCGACAAAAAACGCAAAAATCAGTTTCTATGCTCAAATCTTATTACAACGCCCAGGCCGTGGAGGCGGGTCTTGACGAAGCAGGGCGGGGCTGCTTGGCTGGGCCAGTGGTGGCAGCGGCGGTCATTTTGCCCAAAGATTATCAAAACGCGCTTCTCAACGACTCCAAACAACTCACCAAAAAGCAGCGCAATCAACTGCGGGTTGAAATCACAGAAAATGCGTTGGCTTGGGCAGTGTCCGAGGT
Organism: Cytophagia bacterium; assembly: GCA_004293645.1. Classification (GTDB taxonomy): domain Bacteria; phylum Bacteroidota; class Bacteroidia; order Cytophagales; family Spirosomataceae; genus REAB01. The sequence goes on from REAB01000114.1 coordinate 40,131, forward strand.
TTCTAACCAAGAAATTGACCAAATTAACATCTTAAAAGCCAGCTTTTTGGCCATGCACCGCGCCGTGGCACAGCTCACGTTACAGCCCGAGCATCTGCTCATTGATGGCAATCGGTTTGTGCCTTATCCGCTTATTCCGCACACGTGTATCATCAAAGGCGATGCCAAATATTTGTCCATTGCGGCGGCATCGGTGCTGGCCAAAACCTACCGCGACGACTTGATGGAACGCCTTTCGCAGGAGTTTCCGCAGTACGGTTGGGCGCAAAACGCGGGCTATCCTACGCCCGCCCATCGCGCAGGCATTCGGGCTTTTGGCGTTTGCAAACACCATCGGCTCACATTCCAACTTTTGTAGAGTAAATTTTCTAAAATGGCTTTCTAAAAACCTTATCTTTGCAAAAAAATTACTAAAAAAACGCATCACAAATATGTCAATAATTGCCACCAATACTGCCCGCGACACGCAGATTTTTGATTTGATTGCCCAAGAATACCACCGCCAAGAAGATGGTATTGAGCTTATTGCCTCCGAAAACTTTACTTCGCAGCAAGTAATGGAAGCGCAGGGCAGCGTATTGACCAACAAATATGCCGAAGGCTTGCCAGGCAAACGCTACTATGCAGGTTGTGAAGTAGTGGACCAGATTGAGCAAATTGCCATTGACCGTCTCAAAGAACTTTTTGGTGCTACCTGGGCCAACGTACAGCCGCACTCGGGCGCACAAGCCAATACGGCGGTGTTTTTGGCGTGTTTGCAGCCTGGCGACAAAATTTTGGGCTTCAACTTAGCGCACGGTGGCCACCTCACGCACGGCTCGCCTGTCAATATTTCGGGCAAATATTTTCAACCGTTTTTTTACGGTGTAGAGCAAGAAACGGGACTCATTGATTGGGATAAAGTAGAGGCCACGGCCCTGAAAGAACGCCCTAAAATGATGATTTGCGGGGCTTCTGCCTATAGCCGCGACTGGGACTATGCCCGCCTCCGGGCCATTGCCGACCAAATTGGCGCGGTGCTGTTGGCCGATATTTCGCACCCGTCTGGCCTCATTGCCAAAGGTTTGCTCAACGACCCCTTCGACCATTGCCACATCGTAACTACTACCACTCACAAAACGTTGCGTGGTCCGCGCGGGGGAGTTATTATGATGCGCAACGATTTTGAAAATCCGTATGGCATTAAAACGCTCAAAGGGGAGCTGCGCACCATGTCGTCGCTGCTCGATTCGGGCGTTTTTCCTGGTACGCAGGGTGGCCCACTTGAGCACGTTATTGCGGCCAAAGCCGTGGCTTTTGCCGAAGCCCTCACCGACGATTATTACGATTATGCCGTGCAAGTGCGTAAAAACGCCCAAGTAATGGCCCAAGGATTTGTAGATAGAGGTTACAAAATCATTTCGGGTGGCACAGACAATCACCTGATGCTCATTGACTTGCGCCCCAAAAACTTAACAGGCCGCCAAGCTGAAAACGCGCTGATTAAAGCCGATATTACGGTTAATAAAAACATGGTGCCTTTTGATGATAAATCGCCGATGGTTACGTCGGGTATGCGCGTTGGTACGGCTGCTATGACTACGCGCGGCCTCAAAGAAGCCGACATGGAGCGCATCGTAGATTTGATTGACAATGTGTTGCTCAACCACGAAGACGATGCCAAGATTGCCAGTACCAAACACGAAATTAACAACTGGATGAAGCAATATCCGTTGTACTGAGTTGTTGTATGGCCGCTCGTGCGGTATTTTTCTCATGCTGATAATCTTTTGTCATATTGAAAAATATGCTTTTGTCATGAACTGTGTTAAATATCAAGTTTTAGGCCAAATTTTCTTTGGGTAATCCAAATCCATTGATAAATTTGCTGTTTTTTTTGACCACCGCA
>REAB01000115.1 GCA_004293645.1 Cytophagia bacterium
GAAAGTATTACAACGATAATTGGTTAGACAATTTGATGGTGGCGGCTTCTTGCAATGGAAAATTATCCCCCCACCAAATAAGTTAGTGTCAGCGAATTTGCAATCCGTACCCAAGAGCAAAGGGATTTGCAATCCCACAAGCAAAATTTGCTTTCTCCCGCTCAAAATCTGCTAAACCTTCTTGCGCTCTTGGCTGTTTAGATAGTAAATCTGGGCGTTATTTCATTTCAATTGTTCATTTATGTGGCTCGTTAATACTGGCATTGTTTTGGGTACTTTCGTTTTTATGGAGGGCTTTGCGTGGTTTACGCACAAGTACATCATGCACGGCCTGATGTGGAACTGGCACGAGTCGCACCACGTGCATCACAAGAGTTGGTGGGAAACCAACGACCTGTTCGGCATTATTTTTGGCGTAGTAGCCACGGCGTTGGTGGTAGTTGGCTCAGAAATAGAAACGCTTCGTCCGCTGTTGTACGTGGGTTTGGGCGTAACCCTCTACGGTATTTCTTATTTTGTGTTTCACGATGTAATTGTGCATCGGCGCGTTAAAATTAAGTTTAAAACCGAAAACCGCTACCTGCAACGCATCATGCGGGCGCACTACGAACACCACAAAGTGCACGAACGCGACGGGGCCGAGGCTTTTGGATTTTTGTACGCACCCAAGAAGTACGAAAAAAGTAAATAGGCGGAGATTTGGCACTGTTGCTTTAATCCATTAGTTTTATCGGATTAAAAAACCCTGTCCTTCCATTTTTACTTCGATGAAATGGCCAACTGCGCTTTTTGGGATTGTTTTTACGGCGTTTTTTGCCCAAGCGCAGGAGTATCCGCGCCGTGAAATTGACCTCAACGGCTTTGTTCAAAAACTGCTTCCTATTCAAACCGAAAATCTCAACTACAACGACCTCTACGAATCGTTGTTGCTGCTTTATACCACGCCCTTAGACCTCAATACCTGCACCCGCGACGAGCTGTCGGCTACTTATTTGCTCACCGAACGCCAACTTAATGCGTTTTTTAAGCACCGCGACGAGTTGGGCAAACTGCTGTCTATCTATGAGTTACAGGCCATTCCAGAGTTCGACTTGCCCACTATTTATCAAATGTTGCCCTTTGTGCGGGCAGTGCCCGAAAACCGCGCTTTGTGGACTGGCCTCAACAACCCGTCGGACCATTATTTTATTTTTAGAACCGAACAAATAGCCGAACAAAAACGCGGTTTTACCGATAAAGCACCCGTGTCGAGCGACAAGCAGGTGCAGCGTTTTGTGGGCAGCCCCGTGCAATGGTATGCCCGCTACCGTTACAGCCGCAGCCGCGATTTTAGCGTGGGCTTTACGCTGGAAAAAGACGAAGGGGAGGCTTTTTCTTGGAACCCCAGTCGTCGTCAATACGGACCAGATTATGCGTCGTTTCATGCACAAATACAAAACCGAGGCCGCCTCAAAAACCTCATCATTGGCGATTATCAGCTGCAAGTAGGCCAGGGATTGGTCTATTCGGCGGGTTTTATTTTGGGCAAAGGCATGGAAACCGTCTATACCGTTCGGCGGCCTACGTCGGGGGCGCGGCCTTACACGTCGGTAGTAGAAGCTGGTTTTTTTAGGGGCATTACGGCCACCTACGCGCTCACCAAACGACTCGAAATAACGGCCTTGTACGCGCGCAATCACCGCGATGGCTCGGTAGCCGACCCCAACGCCGAAAGTGCCGACGACGTGGTGAGTTCAATTTTGTCGTCAGGATTGCACCGTATTCCCAATGAACTCGAAAAACGCGCCAATCTGCGTGAGCAAAACGTAGGCGCACACTTGCTTTACCGCGCAGGGCGGGGGCAATTTGGGGCTACGTTGCTACACACTACTTTTGGCAAAAATATTCAACGCCGCGACGCGCTTTACAACCAGTACGAGTTTGCAGGCACTAAAAATCTGCTCTTGGGCTTGCACGGCAGCTATCTTTGGCGCAATGTCAATTTTTTTGGCGAGGCGGCGCGTTCGCAAAGTGGTGGCATTGGCGCAGTGGCGGGGGCGTTGGCCAGTTTGACCAAACGCTGGGACGCTGCGCTGCTACTCAGGCATTACGACCGCGATTTTCACAGTATTTATGCCAACGCCTTCGGCGAAAACACCCGCAACAACAACGAATCGGGGCTTTATGCAGGAGCTAAGTATCTGGTTTACAAAAAACTGACCGTGGGTGCTTACGTGGACTTGTATCGTTTTGAATGGTACAAATACTTGGTAGATAAACAGCCGACAAACGGCTTCGATTTTTTGTGGCAAGCCAACTACACAGTTAACAAGCGCCTGTCTTTTTACGCCATTTATCGGGAAGAACACAAAGAGAAAAACGTGCCTTCGCGGTTGTCGAAGAAAAAATACGTGTCCGAAACTACGCGCCGCAACCTTATTTTAGATGCCGAATACCGCCTGCCACGGGTGTGGTCGTTCAGAACGCGGGCGCAAGGTGGCACGTTTGGCTACGCCGATTTTGCCAACTCAAAAGGTTGGTTGGTGTTTCAAGATTTTAACGCCGACTGGGGAAAAATAGCCCTGAGTGGCCGCATAGCCATTTACAACACCGACGACTACGACACCCGACAGTATGCCGTGGAGCGCGACGTGCTGTATGCCATGTCGCTGCCCGCTTATTTTGAACGTGGGTTTCGCAACTATTTGATACTTACCTACAGCCCCACGCACCGCACTAATTTTTGGTTGCGGGTAGCCCGTACAGACATGCCCGACCGCGACAAGTTGAGTTCGTACGTGGACGAGATTGCGGCATCGCACCGCACCGAGTTTAAGCTACAGATGCGGTATCGGTTCTGAGTTCTGCCCTGCACGTCAGCACCAGCCACACGCACGCCCACACATCAGCACCAGCCACATGACCCCAGCCTGAAGGCGTGGGGTTAGTGGATACCAGTCCCGCTGACCTATGACCACTGCCCAATGACCCCTCAACCATTGACTTCACAGGTTTTGCGCTAATTTTGCGACATGAAAATTTTGTTTTGTACCAACGCCTTCGAACGCGTAACAAATGGCCCCGTGCGGTTTGCCAACATTATTTTGGAAATCAATGCGCTGTACCCGCAACATGAGTTACGCATCTTGACCGAAGACGTATCGGAGAATCGTTTGCCACATTTACCGCAGGTGCATCGGGTGGAGGTGCAAATTCCACGTTGGCTCAAGCCACTTGGGCAAATACTGCGGTGGTTTATTTATTACCGCGAAATCAAAAAAATAGAAAAGAGCTATGACTTTGACGTGCTGGTTTTTATCAATTCTTTCAATGGTTTATGGGCGAGTTTTGCCTCCCAAAAACCAACCGTAGGCATGATAAACGACGAGAAGAATATGCTGGCAACGTGGCAAAACTTTGAACTAAAACCGCTGTGGGTCAAGCGTTTTACGTTTCAGCAACTGGAGCGGTGGTCGGCGCGGCGGCATCAGCTTATCATTGCCAACTCCGAGTTTTTGCGCCACCGCATTATCAACACCTATCAATTGCCGCCCCAAAAGGTTTTTAAATTGTACAAGTCCATTCCGTTGGCGGGTATTGCCTTCCACCCAGGCCGCACTTTTGGACAGCCCATCAAAATACTTTTTGTCAAGGCCGATTATTTGGTAGGCCAACTGCCCGTTTTGGCCCAAGCCCTCGGTGCGTTGCCACAGCATCAATTTTTGCTTACGGTGGTAGGGCCAGAGCCGTGGTTTGAAATTCATTTGCGCTCGCTTTTTGTTGATATTCACAATGTAAATCTTGATTACGTGGGGCCGCAGCCGCAAGAGCAGGTGTTTGCCTACATGCGTACGTACGATATTTTTTGCGTGCCATCTTACACCGAGGCGTTTGGCGTAGCCAATATCGAAGCCCTGGCGCACGGCATTTCGGTGGTGAGTTCGCAGGTGGGTGGTATTCCCGAAGTATTGGACAATGGCCGCAATGGTTGGCTGGTAGCTCCAAGCAACGCCGAAGCCCTGGCCGCTGCCCTGCAAGCGTGCATCCAAAGCCCCAAAGAACGGCAGCAACGCGCCACCAACGGGCGAAAATTCATCGAAAAGTTTTCAAAAGACCAAATGTTGCACACCTTTGTAGAAATGTTACAATCAACGCATGCAATGGAATAACATTTTTCAAGACCGCACCACAAGCCGCCGCTGGGATTGGCACTTGGTGGTGTTTTTCTTAAACGTTTTTTTGGTGGTGTATGGCTACAGCCAACGCGAAGCCGCTTTTCAGGCCATCAAGGCTTTTCGCACGGTGCTGGTGGTGGGTTCTTTGGGAGGTTTGTTTTTGGACGACACCACAAAATTTGTCTTCAACAAGCACAAAAACTGGGTTTTATGGACATTGGTAGGGCTAAACTTAGTAGTGCTCCCGTTTAGTGTTGATTTTTTCAAAAGTTTGGGGCGGCTGGCCGCTTGGCTTCCCTTCCTGATTTATACCAATTATTTCATTGTTTACCTTTTTAATCAATACACCAAAGACGAAGCACAAATCAAGCTCCTCCAAATCTTCAATTTAGCCTATTTTTACCCCGTCGCTGTTCTGTTTTTTTACGGTGTTGTATTCCAAACCGAGAACATTTACGGCCAAAACATCGGAATGTACAAAGCTAATGTGTTGGGCTGGGCGTGCGGTTTTTTTATACTGACTGGCTTCGACCTATACGCCAATCGCCCCATGCCCGCTTGGCTGCGCAATGCGTTTTTTGGGGTAGCAGGGCTCACACTCTGGGGAATTGTATTGACGGGGTCGCGGAGTACCTACTTGGCTTTGGGAGCAGCCGCGCTGGTACTGGCTTTGCGCAGCAACCGCATCTCAACCCAACTCAAAATAGGCATTACGCTGTGTCTGTTGGCCTTTGCGTACTATATTATTGTTAGCCCCGACTCGGTTATTAATTTGCGCTCGCAATATGCCGAGATTCGGCAGCAAAAAGGCGAAATTCGTTTTGAACTGGCCCAAAAAGCCATTCAAATTTTGTGGGATTACCCCAGCGTATTTTTTACTGGATTTGGTTTCGACAATTTTCGGGCGGGGCTGGCCACTTACGGGGGCATCAAAACCGACTTGGCCTCCCACAATTCTTATTTAGAACTGCTGTTTGGAAGCGGAGCTTTTACGTTTTTATTTTTTATTATATTTTTGGTAATCAATGCTTTACAAAAATACGTTGTATTCGACAGCCGCCGTTTTGTGTTTATGCCCATGCTATTTATTGTGCCTTATTTTGAATCAAACCTCAACGCAGGCCAGTTTTTATTTTTTCCCTGGATGACCTTCTTATTTTATTATGTCCACGCTACCTCATCGCAATGGCCTGTTCGTAGCAACGCCAAGCATGGCGTTGCTACCGATAGTTGAGTGCTTTACGGTAAGCATCGGCAATTTGCTGGGGAGATTTGTTTTGTTGGAACGCAATCATGGCACTAAGATTGGCCAACTGCACCCGCAACCAGCTGTTGGTCTGATACTTACGCGCCGATACGAGCACATTTTTGGGAACAACTTTAAATAGCCGCCGATTTTTAGCCCAAATCTTCCGAATTATATCATAGTCTTCCATGATAACATAATGCGGGTCAAAGCCGCCCAACTCTTCAAAAAGTGTTTTGGTAATGAAGAGCGTCTGGTCGCCTCCCCGAAATGTCAGTAAGTTGAAACGGGTAAAAAAACTGTTGATTTTGAGCATAAAAGCGGGCGAATCGAATCGGAAACGGTAACAACCCGCCTCGTAGCCTGCCTGCAAAGCAGCTTCAATATCTGACACGAAATCGGGGTGCAGTTGGCAGTCGGCGTGTACAAAATACAAAACATTACCCGTGGCTTGAGCAGCTCCCAAGTTCATTTGAGATGCGCGACCTGCCTTCGGCGAAAGCACCACTTTTACGCCCATTTGCTGCGCTACGGCCACCGTTTGGTCGGTACTTCCACCGTCGGCTACAATTATTTCTGGTTGGTTTTGGTAGGTTTTAGCACGAATATCGCGTACCAATTTTTCAATATTGGTAGCCTCATTAAAAGTAGGAATAACGATTGAAATCTGAAAATTTTCCAATTTGAAAACTTGTTAATTGCATGGGTCAATATCAATTCACCATACTGCCTACACCCATTAAAATGCCTCGCCAATGGTAAAATAAAAATTGCCCCCGTCGCTTCCAACGGAGTAGTCGAGCCTAATGTTGAGGTGGTCGCGGCGGTTGGCCGTAAAGCGCAACCCCGCACCATAGGCCGTTTTTGGGTCGTTGAAACGCACAAAATCGCGCTGATTGCCCAGCCACGCCAGCGAACCCTGTACCACCGCGCCCAAGCGTCCGTAAACGGGAAAACGCAGTTCGGCTTGCGTCAGCACGGCGTTGTCGTCGCGGAAACGACCTTGGTAGTAGCCCCTCATTTTTTTAGGCCCGCCCAGTTCGGTAAGCATATTGAAGGGGGCATTGCCAGTGGTAAAACTGGTAAACAAATTACCCGCCAGCACTATTTTTTTGTTCAAAGATTGATAAGCCGACAAGTCGAAGCCGAGCTTGTCAAAACTGACATTCCCCCCTAAAAATGGCCGATTGTTGAGGTAAGTTACGTCTAACACCCAGCCACGGGTTGGAAAAAAAACGGCATCGCGCTTGTCCCAAAACAGCCCCACGCCCAAGCCCGAAGTACGGCTACTGAGGCCCCCAGGCACGCGCCCTTGCTGAAAAAGTCCGCCCGCTTCGGTTTCGGTAATGTCATATTGCTCAAACTGATAGCGCAACCCAACGTACAAATTGGGGCGCACTTGACGAAAAAAATTGAGCTTAATGCGCGGAAAATCTACGCCATACAGCTCAGTTTTGGGGTTTTCTTGTCCCACACCGAAATAGAAGAAATTGTAGCGAAAATAACCTACTTCGCCGTACGCATAGTATTTGTTGTTTTTGTAAAAAACTTGGAAAGGTACGTACAACAACAATTGCTTGTTTTGGGTATAAACTGCCCCAAATGTAAGCTGCGACGGCTTGGCCCAAGCTGAGTCTCCTTTGAAACGCAAAGTAGCCGTAACCGCCGCCCCAAAAGCAAAACGGGTTTCGGGCGTGAAAAATACCACTGGAAAAGGAAGAATTTTTGCCCGCTTGACGGGTTTTTCTTGACCAAAAACAAGGTTGCCCACCAACAATAAAACACAAATAAAGCCCCTTAAAGCAACAGAAAAGCGCGACATAGTAGTTGTGTTTTTAGAAATAGATACGACAAAAATACCGATTTGGGTTTAAACCTCAGCCCATTTTTTTGCCAGCCGATGAATCAGATACGTAGCAAAAGGGGCCACCACCACATCAATGGTGTAGTGCACGTGCTGTACCAATACCAAAATACCTACCAAAACACCACAAATGCCAACAATGAACCGCTCGCGGGGTTTGACCAACGAAAACGCAAACAGAAAAACTGCCGAAGTATGACCTGAGAAAAATAAATCTTTGGTAATAAAAGTTTGCCCATAAAATTGATTGCTGATGGGGTCGGCCAATTCAATAAGGCCAGCGGGTGGCTCCAACGGAAACAACAAAATAGTAACCATGCGGGTATAAGTAAGCAGCGCGTAGCCCGCCAAAAACGGAACGGCTAACTTGGGTTGCTGCCACACGCGCCACAATAAAAACACCCCCGTTCCCCACAACAGCGTAAAAATAGACTTTGAAACATCTTGCGCGGGCACCTGCGGCAGCAGCCAGTCGTTGAGCGTGGCACCTGGGCGGGATTGAATAAAATCGAAAAAGAAGGGCAAAATGACCAATGCCAGCGCGGAAGCACTAAAAGATTGAATGATTTTTTTGCGAAATGTGGCATCTTGCCAAGCTACTTGCCAAACATTACTGCTGGTTTCTAAGGTTTGTTTCATCTAAATTGAACGCCGAATCGTATTTTGAACCAATAAAACTATTTTAAACCGCAAACTTACGGCAAACTTTTTTTGTTTAATAACCATGAAAGCAATCATTAAATCTATCATCTTTGGCTCGTTCATGCTGAATGCCCTGTCGTCGTGCGGGCAGCAGCCAGATGCCAACAAACAAAAAGCAATGGAAGATAAAGCGGCTAAAAAGCCAGAATTGGAAGTAGCCACCTTTGGCACGGGCTGTTTTTGGTGCACCGAAGCCCAATTTGAAATGCTCGACGGCGTGGAGTCGGTGGTATCGGGCTATTCGGGCGGGTTTATTGAAAACCCCACTTACGAAGAAGTATGCGGCAAGCAAACAGGCCACATTGAATGCGCCCAAGTGCTGTACGACCCCAAGAAAATCTCTTACGTGGACTTGCTCGAAGGCTTTTTTCGGAGCCACGATGCCACTTCCAAAGACCGCCAGGGCAACGACGTGGGGCCACAATATCGGTCGGCTATTTTCTTTCACAACGACGAGCAGAAGGCGTTGGCCGAAAAAGCCATCAAAGAACTCGACGCTTCGGGCGCGTACAGCAAACCCATTGTAACGGAAGTGCGCAAAGCCGAGAAGTTTTACAAAGCCGAAGAATACCACCAAAACTATTACGCCCAAAACCCTTATCAGGGCTATTGCTCCTTTGTGGTAGCACCCAAAGTAGATAAGTTTCGGAAAGTATTTAAAGACAAATTGAAGAAAGGAATTTAGGGATTCGTTGGTGAATGTGCTGATTGGTATCTAAACAAAAAGGGTATAACTATTTGATAATGTGTTGGTTATGTCTAAATATTGCCATCAGATATTTACATGATTTGAGCTATTTTACCTTAACTTCAAAGTTACGAGCGTGGCAATGGCCAAGATAATGCCCACAATCCAGAAGCGGGTTACGATTTTGGCCTCGTGGTAGCCTTTTTTCTGAAAATGGTGGTGCAGCGGCGACATCAAGAAAATGCGCCGCCCTTCACCGTACCGTTTTTTGGTGTATTTAAAATAACTCACCTGCATAATCACCGACAGGTTTTCGACTAAAAAGATGCCACAAAGCACTGGAATAAGCCATTCTTTGCGAATAGCCAAAGCAATAACGGCAATGACCCCGCCGAGCATGAGGCTGCCCGTGTCGCCCATAAACACCTGCGCGGGGTAGGCATTGTACCATAAAAAACCCACGCAAGCCCCCACAAAAGCGGCCACAAAAATTACTAATTCGCCCGTATTGGGAATGTACATGATGTTGAGGTACTGCGAAAACTTAGCATTGCCCGAAAGGTAGGCCAACACGCCCAAAGTGAGCGCAATAATAACCGAAGTGCCCGCCGCCAAACCGTCAATGCCATCGGTAATATTGGCTCCGTTTGACACCGCCGTAATGATAAAAACCGCGATAAGCGTATAGACAACCCAAGTGTAACTGTCTGGAAAAAAGCCAAATAGCAGCGAACTATAATCAAATTCGTTGTTTTTGATGAAGGGAATAGTGGTAATGGTTGGGTTGATAATGTCGTGGTAGCGTTGCACCTCGCCAATAGCCGAACTGATGGCGGGCTTGTCGTAAACCCTGATTTTGACGTATTGGTTGAACGACAAAGTAAGTCCCACAATGAGGCCTAAACCAATTTGGCCCACCACTTTAAATTTGCCCTGCAAGCCTTCTTTGTTGTTCTTAAACTTCTTGATGTAGTCGTCCAAAAAACCAATGAGGCCCGTCCAAACGGCCGTAATGATGAGCAGCACAATGTAAACGTTGGTGAGTTTGGCAAACAACAAAACGGGAATGAGCAACGAAGCCAAAATAATGAATCCGCCCATGGTGGGTGTGCCTTTTTTTTCCATTTGGCCAGCCAAGCCCAAATCCCTGATGCTTTCGCCAATTTGTTGGTAGCGCAGGTAGTCAATGATGCGCCGCCCAAACACCGCCGCCACCAGCAGCGACGTAACCGTAGCCCCCAACGCCCGAAACGAAATATACTGAAAAACACCCGCGCCAGGGAAATTGAAAGCTTTGTCTAAATAGTCAAAGAGGTAGTAAAGCATAAAAAAAATAAGGTTTTGAGGCAATTATACGCAATTTCGAGAAATGTTGCGAAAAAATCCTATATATTGTCAGTCTTTATAAACCCCCAACTATTTATGAAACATCTATTTATCTACACATTGGTGCTGGTTAGCTTTTCGGGTTTTGCCCAAATGACGGGTTTTACGCCCACCAACCAAGCCAAACAAGAAAAACTGGAGGCTGCTTTCAAAACCCAGCAGTCGTCCGAAAGATTTAAAAAACACCTCACCACCATGTGTAGCGTGCCGCACACCGCAGGCACGCCCGAAAACGAAAAAGTGCGCGACTACATCGCCGAAACCATGCGCAAGGCGGGTTTGCAGGTAGAGGTTTTTCCACACGATATTTACATGCCCAAAGGCCCAGGCGAAATATCGGTCGAGCTGGTGCAGCCCATTAGGCAACCGCTCAACAACCGCGAGTATATTTTGCAAGAAGACAAATACTCTGGCCACCCGCTCATTACGCCTGGCTGGAACGCCTATTCGGGTTCGGGCGACGTAACGGCCGAAGTGGTGTATGCCAATTACGGGCGCAAAGAAGATTTTGAACAACTCAAAGCAATGGGCGTGTCGGTGCAGGGCAAGATTGTGCTGGCACGCTACGGCGGCAATTTTCGCGGTTATAAAGCCAAACACGCCCAAGCGGCGGGTGCGGCGGGCGTTATTATCTACACCGACCCCGCCGACAACGGCTACACCAAAGGCATTACTTTTCCAGAAGGTAGCCAGTCAAGCGATTTTACAATTCAACGTGGCTCGCTCCTTACCGTGGACTTCACGGGCGACCCGCTCACGCCTTTCGAGCCCGCTTTGCCACTCGATGGCCCCAAAAAAGTAAAGCGCAGCGACGTAAAAGACGTTGATTTGCACAAAATTCCCGTTACGCCGTTGCCCTGGGGTTCTGCCGTCGAAATCTTGAAACGCATGACGGGCAAGGGCGTACCAGCGGGTTGGCAGGGCGGCTTGCCGTTGGCCTACCGTTTGGAAGGAGGGTCTGAACTAAAAGTACGGCTAAACGTAAAACAAGAAAAAGGATTTGTGCGCACCTACCAAATTGTGGGAACGCTCACGGGCAGCGAGTTTCCCGACGAGTGGGTTATTTCGGGTTGCCACTACGACGCTTGGTCGTTTGGAGCTACCGACCCCAACAGCGGTACGGCCATGTTGCTGACATTGTCAGAATCGCTGGGCGAAATGGCCAAACAAGGCCAACGCCCCAAGCGTACCCTCAAAATTTGCCACTGGGACGTGGAAGAATACGGCGTAATTGGCTCAACTGAGTGGGCCGAGCAGCTCCGCGACGAGCTATCTACCAAAGCCGTGGCCTACATGAATTATGACGCGGCGGTGTCGGGCAAAATATTCGGAGCGAGTTCGTCGCCATCGTTGAAAAAACTGCTTATTGAGGCCACCAAAACCGTGCAATACCCCGACTCCAACAACAGTACCGTTTATCAGCATTGGATTGGGCAAAAAGGGCCACGCAATGGCAGTACGGCCAACATTGGAGGTTCTGCGCCCGTAGCCGTGGCCGACGAGCCAACCATTGGTAACTTGGGCGGCGGCTCCGACCACATTGCTTTTTATATGCACCTGGGCATTCCGTCGCTGGGTGGTGGTACGGGCGGGCCTACGCTGTATCATTCGCAGTACGATGACTTGTTTTTTTACGAAAAATTTGTGGACCCAACCTACAAAATGGGGCCAATGGTGGAGCAAGTAGTAGGCACGCTGTCGCTGCGGTTGGCCAATGCCGACGTGTTGCCGTTTGACGTGGTGCGCTACGCCACCGACTTAAACACCCACCTCCAAACCGTTGAAAAGGCCATCAAGGCGTATAAACCAGATTTTACGGTGAACAACCTGTTGGCCTCCGTGGCCGATTTGAAGAAAAACGCCGAGGCTTACGAGGCCACCATCAAAACCCAATTGGCCACCGACAAGCTCGACAAAACCAAAGCCGCTGCTCTCAACAAAGAATTGAGAAATTTAGAGAAGTCTTTTTTAGACCCCAAAGGCATGGCTTACGGTGCTTGGTATCGTTCGTTGTATGCCTCGTCCGACCCGTACAGCGGTTACGCGTCGTGGATGCTGCCCGCCTACATGTATGAGGCATCGCTCAAATCGTCGGCCAATTTGCCTGATTTGGAAGCCCGCCACCAAAAAGCCATCAAAACCTTGAACGACAAAATACTGGCAATGAGTCAGCAGTTAGTTCCTGCCAATGGCACTGGTTCGCTGGGTGGTGGCAAAAATTAGTCAGGGCGTTAGTGTCCAAACAAACAATCTTTCACCCTTCACCTTTCCCCATAAACCTTACACCAAGTCCGATGAAATTTGCTTTTTTTTGCCCAAAATGGGGTCTTGAAGATTTGAGCTACGAAGCGGCAGCGGTGCGCGTAAAAGCTGCAGGCTACGATGGCATGGAAATAGCCGCGCCCGTGGCGGAGGCCGCTCAAGCCATTGCGGCCATGAAAGCCCACGGCCTCCAAACCATTTTGATGGCCTTTGGCGGCAGCGCTAAATTTGACGAACACAAAACCCAGTTTCGCAAAGACTTAGAAGCGCTGGCAGCTGCCAAACCGCTGTTTATCAATACCCACACGGGCAAAGATTTTTTTACTTTTGAACAAAATTGCCAACTCATTCAAGTGGCGGCGGAGGTGCAAAAGGCTACGGGGATTAACATATTGCACGAAACCCACCGAGGACGTTTTACGTACAGCCTTCCTGCCATCGACCATTATTTTGTAACATTTCCCGAATTGCGTCTTACGGGCGACTTCTCGCACTGGGTCAATGTATCGGAATCGTATCTGGGCGACCAAGCTGACAGCATGGCGCGGGCCATGGCCCGCACCGACCACATTCATAGCCGCGTAGGCCACCCCGAAGGACCGCAAGTAAATGACCCACGCGCCCCCGAATGGGAAGGCGCAGTAAAAGCACATTTGGCGTGGTGGGACAAAATTGTGGAAATACACCGTAAAAAAGGCACACCCATGCTCACCATTACGAGCGAGTTTGGGCCAGCGCCAGGCTACCTGCCCACCTTGCCATACAGCAATTTGCCCGTGGCAAGTCAGTGGGACATTAACGTGTATATGATGCAACTGCTGCGCAAGCGATACGCCTAACAAATGCTTTTTGACGACACCTACAAAACCATTGAAGTACCTGCAGAAGGGCTTTTCCGCGACCGTGGTAGTAAATTTTACGCTTTTGCGTACCCCGTGTTGTCCGACGATGCCGTCAAACAACACCTCACCGACCTGCGCGAAGCCCACCCCAAAGCCGTTCATTTTTGTTACGCCTATCGCTTTGGTACTGACCGAAACGTGTATCGCAGCAACGACGACGGCGAACCAACTGGCTCGGCAGGAAAGCCTATTTTAAATGTGCTGTACTCGTTCGATTTAACCAACGTGCTGGTGGTGGTAGTGCGTTATTGGGGCGGCACGTTGTTGGGTATTCCAGGGCTTATCAATGCCTACAAAACCGCCACCGAAGACGCACTCCAACGAGCCGCTGTGGTAGAAAAAACCGTCAAAGATGTCTATAAACTGGCCTATCGCTACGACAAAATGAACGAAGTAATGCGCGTAGCCAAAGATTTTGACTTGAAAATTGTTGCCCAACAGTTTGACAACGAATGTGTGATTGAAGTAGAAGTTAGAAAACTACTGCTCAACAAAGTAATGGACCGCTGGCAAAAAATACCCGATTTGGCCATCGGCTATTTGCGAACTGTGTAGCAAAATCTTTATACTCACTCCGATTTCACGCCCTTGTTAGTGTTATCAGCAACAAGCCAAAGATAGCGTACAAATAAAAATTGTTGGTGATAACACCATTACTGAGCGGCACGGTATTTGAGATGGTCTAAAAACTCATTAACTAAAATTCCTGATGATGAGTTTTTTAGACGTTTTGCCACATTTTAGCAAATACCGTGCCGCTCAGTAATGATCTTTACTACGAAATTACGTTGTTTCTATTCAATTTTCTTTTTTAATACTTAGAAAAATATGCTATAACTTGCTGATTATCAGCACCACATACTTTTTTGAACGGATACAAATTAAATCTAAAAACCAACCCCGCGCTTGCTATTTTTGTGTTTGAAACGGTTTGCCAACCAAACGCGCTATCTGTGCTTCTTGCAAGCACCCAAACCAACCACCAACGCCATGACTACTGCCGACTTTGTACGCCAAAACAACTCGCAACTCATTAAAAATAAAGCCATTGAGTTGGGGTTTGATTTTTGTGGCATATCCAAAGCCGATTTTTTGGAGGTTGAAGCACCACGTTTGGAAAACTGGCTCAATGGGCAGCAGCATGGCCAAATGCACTACATGGCCAATCATTTTGACAAACGCTTGGACCCGCGCCTGCTCGTAGAAAATGCCAAGTCGGTGGTATCGGTGCTGCTGAATTATTATCCCGAAAAACGTTTGCCCGAAGGCCCCGATGACTATAAAATTTCTAAATACGCCTACGGCACCGACTACCACTTTGTATTAAAAGACAAACTGCAAGACCTGCTTTGGTACGTCCAAGAAACCATTGGTGAGGTGGGCGGGCGCATATTTGTAGATTCGGCTCCCGTAATGGACAAGGTGTGGGCGGCCAAAAGTGGCTTAGGGTGGGTGGGCAAACACAGCAACTTGCTCAACCGCGAAATGGGCAGCTTTTTTTTTATTGGTGAGCTTATTTTAGACCTTGACCTTTGGCCCGACGGCCCCATCAAAGACTATTGCGGCACTTGCACCCGCTGCATTGATGCCTGCCCCACCGATGCCATCACATCGCCGTATGTGGTGGACGGTAGCCGTTGCATCAGTTATTTTACCATTGAGCTAAAAGAGGCCATTCCTGCCGAAGTAAAAGGACAATTTGAGAACTGGATTTTTGGGTGCGATATCTGCCAAGATGTTTGCCCCTGGAACAGATTTTCGCGCCCACACCGCACTCCTGAATTTAATTTAAGCACTGATTTAGAGCAATTTAGCAATACGGACTGGGAGGAAATTACGCAAGAAGTATTTGCCGAATTGTTTCGACGGTCGGCCATCAAACGCACCAAGTTGGAAGGAATAAAACGCAATGTAGCTTTTGTGAAATCGCCTACCGAAGTGGTGCAAAATATAACTGGGTGAGGTGGACGGGCATTGCTGTCAAGTTCACTCTAAGCAATAACATACTTGGAGTATATCTGTTTTGACACATCCACTTGTTAAATTTCTTTTAGCTTCATTCTAACCAAATGCTTTTGGTAAAATCTTTGCCGAAAAAATAGGAATAAAATATTTCCTGCGTTTCCACAACGGTAATTCAACAAAAAATGTCCAATAGTTTCCTGCTGAACATTTTTTTGTTGAATTACCAAAAACTCAACAGCCCGTCAAAACCGAAAAGAAACTGGGCCATCGTCAGTGTCCCAGCTGACGGTTACGGCTTTTCAGCGTCGGGCTTATCGGTTTTGGGCTTGTCTATTTTCTTGGTTACTTTATCGCCGTCTTTTAGGCGTTTAGAAACTTCAATAAACGGACCCGAAATAATCTCGTCGCCTTCTTTTAAGCCCGACAAAATTTCGATGTTTTCAAAATCGCTGATGCCCGTTTTTACTTCGCGTTTTTTGGCCACGCCTTTTTCGTTTATAAACACCAGTTCCGTTATTTTCTCGGCCTTCTTGTTTTTTTGATCGTCTTCTGGCTTGGACGGCGACTTATTTTCTTCGCCTTCTTTGGGTGTTTCGGTTTCTTTGCCACGGGTGGTTACGGCCGCAATCGGCACTGACAACACATTGGCCTTACGGTCGGTGATGATATCAACAGCGGCGGTCATACCAGGCTTGAACGGATACGATTTTTTAACTCGGTTGGCCGTCAAGTCGCGGTACGAAGAGTTTAATATTTTGATTTTTACTTCAAACTCGGTTACGGCATCGCTCGCCGCCGACACCGCCGCCGAACTGCCCCCCAAGCCGTTGGCGGTATTGGCAATTTCGGTAACAATGCCCTTAAATTTGCGGTCGCCGTACGAATCTACCTCAATCTCGGCGGTGTCGCCCAGCACTACGCGCACAATGTCGTTTTCGTTCACGTCCACGCGCACTTCCATGTTGTTGAGGTTGGCAATGCGCATAATTTCGGTTCCTGCCATTTGAGATGTTCCCACCACGCGGTCGCCGAGTTCAACGTTTAGTTTAGAAATAGCGCCACTTTGAGGGGCATAAATCGTCGTTTTGCGGAGGTTTTCGTTGGCATCACGTAGGCCAGCCTCGGCACTTTGTACGTTAAATTTGGAGGCCTCGACGGTGGCTTTGGCGGCTTCGGTGTTTTGCAAACCCACGCGGTAGTCAGCCTCGCTGCGCTCCATGTCGGCATCAGAAATCACTTTGTCGTCGTGCAGCTTCTTGTTGCGCTCGTAGTCGGTTTTTGCCCGAATAAGCTGCGCTTGGGTTTGCGAAAGCGACGCTTTGGCGCGCTCTACGTCGGCTTTGCTCGAATTAACGGCCGCCGAAGCGCGGGCTAACAATGCCTCGTAGTTGTCGGGGCGAATTTTTACCAGCAACTGTCCTTTCACCACTGAGTCGCCCTCGGCTACGTACAAACCAATGATTTCGCCTGGTACGTCAGGACTTATTTTTACTTCCACTTCGGGTTGTACTTTCCCAGACGCGCTGACGCGCTCCACAATATCAGTTTTTTTAACCTTGGTGAATTCCACTTCGGTGGGTTTTACTTGGCCAATCCAGCCTTGTTGTTTGGCCAACAAAAGACCACCACCAAGCAGCAGCACCGTGCCGCCGAGAATCCACCAAATGCGAGAAGAAGATTTACGAGCCATTATGAAATTTGAGGTTTGAAATTTGAGGTTTGAAATTTGAACGGGCTGCTTTTGCGGTTTGAGGTTTTACTTGTCGATACCATCGTTTGAAGCAATGGTGTCGGTATTTTACGATGCTGTACTAATTTCTAAAAATCAAGACAATAGTCGCAAATTTCAAACCATAAACTGCACAATTACTCCAACGTCAGGGGTTTATTTTGGTAAAAATCTAAGATTTTGGTGCGAAATAAATAATCGTATTTGGCCTGAATGAGGTTGATGCGGGCGCGGTCGAGGTTGGTTTTGGCAATGTTATAATCCAACGAATTGATAGCCCCCGCGTTGAAGCGCGAATCGGCCGCCTTAAATGCCAGCTCCAACGACTGCACTTGCTTGGAAGTAGCCTGGTAACGTTTGGCGGCGTTGGTCATATTGTAATAGGCTTGTTCCACGTTTTGGCGTACGGAGTTGCGTACAATTCCCTGTTGCAGTTCCACATTTTTCTGCTGAATTTGAGCATTGGCCACCCGATACCGAACTTGATAACCGTTGAAAATGGGCATCCGCAAATTAACTGAAAGCGAGGCATTGCGATTAAAATCTAACTGATTGAAATAATTAAAACGCTGAACTTCGCCGCTCGGAATCGTAACTTGCTCAATGACGGGCACTCTGACACTTTGAAAAGCCACGTATCTTGTCTGCGAAGGTACGTCTATGACGCGACTCTCACCGCCATCGCCAATAAATCGCTCTTTGGGCGCGGCACTCGAAAACGAAGAACTCAAACCGCCATTTATGCTCAAAGTAGGCATTTTAGAGCCCCGGGCAATTTCCACCCCCGTGCGGGCGGCCTCAATCCGCAACTGCGCGGCCTCCATGTCGGGCAGGTATTTGAGCGCCGCGTTAAACACTTGGTCAATTGTGGCATCGTAGGGCGCGGTAGAGGGATTGGCTACGTTGATGCGCTCAATATCAAGCTGCTCATTGGCGGGCAAGTTCATGAGTTGTTTGAGCGTTAGTTTGGCCACTTCTACGTTATTTTGGGAATTCACAATGGTCAGCTCGTCGTTGGCCAGTTGCGCCTGCAAGTCGTAGAGGCTCATTTCGGGCAATGTTCCCGCTTTTACCAATTTTTCGGTGCGGGTCAGTTGCAGTTGGGTTGCTTCGGCTTGGCGGCGGGCGTTGTCGAGTTGTTCTTCGCCGTTGAGGGTGTTCAAATAAGCTGTGGCCACGTTCACAATGAGCGTGTTGCGGTTGGTTTCCAAATCTTTTTGGTTGGCTTGAAGCGTCAAATTGTTTTGCTTAATGCCGTTCTGAATTTGGTAACCGCTAAAAATAGTTGCGCCCGTCGAGAACTGAAACTGACTAAAATTGACCGATTGCTCAACGAACTGGTTGGTAAAAGGGTTGATGTTACGCCCAAACTGAATACCCTGACTGGCGTTGAAGTTGAGGTTGGGGTATCGGTTAAATTTAGATTGTTCCAGCACATTTTGGCTGTTTTGAACTTGCAATTGTCCCTGTTTTATTTGCAAATTGTTTTGCAGAGCGGTACTGATACACTGCTCCAAACCGAGTTTTTGTTGGGCAAAAGAAGAGGAAGCGATTGCGATACCAATCACGGCGAATAGCCATCTGTTCATAGCTGTAATAATTGTTTCTAATTTTTTGATGCTTCAAGGTTACGAAACAATCAGACCACACGCTACAAAATTTGGATAAGCGGCAGAAATAGCAGACTAACGCGGAGAAATAAACGTCAGTAATTGGTGGTTAATGCAAATTAGATTCGGTTAAAGGCGGTGTTAGACACAAACAACAGCGGTAAAATCGTTATTCAATTGGTCATGTTTCAAAGTATAGCCCTCGGCTCTAAAAGCAGATGAAACTATCTAAAATAACGTTGAAGGTTAAAAGATGCGTTTTTTAGCTAAATAAGGCTATTTTTAAATGCTGTAAGTACTTACTTGTAATTGTTTGTAATTATAGTAATTTTTTGTAATTGTCTGTTTATCAATTTATTACTACCAAATTACCCTTTATTACAAATCAACGTTTATCATTTAGCGCATCTGTCAGTTAGCGCGTTTATTCATGTCGTGCATCACCGTTAGGTGCGGTAAAGTAATGAGCGAAAGAAAAATAAACAACGGAGGTAGTGGGTCGTTGTTATTCAGGTAATTGAACCAATACCAAGTGGAAAAGCCCAAAAAAGCGACGGCAATTGACGTAAAAAGCAAAGTTTTTGCCCAAACTGAAAATGCCAATTTAATGGTATTCAGCGTTTTAGCGTTGGGTTCGACAATGTAGTTTTTGATGGTATTGAAAGCGCAAAGCGCGTGCCAACCGCCAAAATACAACGCAAAAGCAACCATCAAAGGCAGAAAGTAAGTGGCAACCAAAATAAGCAACAGCCGCAACAGCCGCATTTTATCAACCACAATGGGCTGCTGGGCGTAGGCAGCACCGTATGCCCCCATTAAAGCAACACCCGCACCCAACAACACGACCGTTTTGTTGGCCACCAAAACCGCCCAAGCCGCCAGCAAATCAGAATTATATTGACTTATACGCGCCAAAACAGGCGTAGTTTCGGTAAAGTGGGTCAAGATTAAATAGCCAAGAACAAGACTGCCCGAAAACAACCTAACGAAGTTCCAAAGAAAAGTAGGAGGCGCGTTTTCGATGTCTGTTTCGCCAAAATGCCAGGCCGATATCAGCAAGAAAAACAACAAACTCGCACTCGGAAACCACCACCAAGCCCCCGCATAAACAAGCATAATGAGCAGATACTTGACAATAAAAACGACTATTGTGAAGTTTTTTTTGGTTCTTTTTGCCGTTTCTTGCGCCACGAGGTGGTCAATGGCTCCGTGCGGAATGCCCGTTAGACCAACAAAAAGCAACGTAAACGCAATTTGCGCCGCAAGTGGCAACCCTCCGCCAGCGGTATGCCAAGCCACCAACACCAAACCAACCCAAACGCTGACGAGCGTGGGCGTGGTCAAGAGCGCGAAAATCCAATTTTTGGCAATATGCATTGTTTAAAAACTTGGGCTAAGAATGGCCAAAAAGGCAATTTACTAAAAATGAGCATTTCTTCGGCCAGCGTGGTGTCTTCGTCCAAAAATTTGAGAATGGTAGGTATTGACATTTTTGAAAAAAGTGCCTCAAATATCTCCTTGCCGCGTTGGGGGCTTTCGGCCAAAATACCCAGCAGTAAGTTGTCATAAAACCGAAAACGACCTTGGGTATTTGCCAAACGCAGTTTGCGCTGCTGCTTCAAATCGTGGTGCAGCCCCAGACTGTCTTTGCTGATGCGATTGAAGGCATAGCCCGTGGTTGCCTTGACCATGCCAGCCGCCGCGCCAAGCAGCACCTCGCCCGTGTTTCCGAAGCGCGAAAAAGGCGCGTTCGTCATCGGGATACTGGCTTTTTCGGTATTTTGAATGGTGTAATTGACGTGGCTAAACCGCGTATCCATGTAGTTTTCAAACACTTCGTCATAGACCGCATCAGCGTAAGTATGCTCCGAAAAAACGGTTATTTCTACCAACGCTTCGCGCTTAGAAAATGGCAAAATATAAACAAAACGCACGTCGTTGTGTTGCTCAATCGAAAAATCCATCATCGTTACCGTGTCTTCGTCGAAGGCATCGGTATCGGTTTGTAGAAACCAACCCTTGAAGTGTTGTTGCAAACAAACGTGGTCGGGCGTTTTCTTGATTTTTGGGGGCAAACTGTTGAATACTTGCTTAGCCGCCCACTGCTGCGTACCGTTGTGAACGGTGAAAGCGGCGGTGGATTCGTTGTTTTGTACCGCCGAAATATGGGCTTGTATGGCCGTAACATTGGGGTGATTTTCTAAAAATTGCCCCTGAAAATAATTAAAGAAGCCCGCCCCCGAAATATAGTGGTATTGATAAGGCGCAATATTTTGCGTAACCGACAGGCCGTTGCTCACAAAAGAAATGTTTTGCCAAGATTTCTCAACCAAAAATTGAAGCGGATGCGGCTTGTCTGACCAAAAACACCATGAACGGTGCTGGGGCTGCTCGTGGCTAAACAACGCTACTTGCTGCTCATGCCAGTTGTCTGCCGAAGCCATTTGGTGCATCAGTTGCAAACTTGAGCAGCCCGCTCCGATAAAAGCCATGTCAAATGGTTTGGTAGCCATGACAATTCAACTACTTAACGCTTCGTTTTGTTTAATATTTTGGCATCCTTCACGATGCAGTTTACAGTTTTAGAAAAAAAAAGGAGGAGAGTGAGCAAAAAGAAGTAATTTAGTTTTTCTACAAATCAAAAGA
>REAB01000169.1 GCA_004293645.1 Cytophagia bacterium
TTACTCGAAAATCTTTGACTTCTGTGAAATGTTTTTGTAAGTTCATACCACAAAAATACAAAATCTAACAAAATCCCCTATTTTGGTGCGGTAGCCCTACAAGTAAGTACTTAAAAGCAACAAAAGGCAATTATCTATGCAAATCATTGGAGGCCTCAACCTTATTTTTTCGGTACTTTCGTAAATTTAATGGTATGTTGTAGTTTTACGTCTAAATTCTAACCATTCTGTTTTACTTTGGAAAACTATAATTCTATGCAAAGTAAAAAAAACGCACTGCCACTCAATTTACGAAAGTACCAACTTTGTCCAAATTAAAAACAAATACCCATGCAAGCTACTTTCTGGGACCGCACCACTTTTGGACAAATTACGTACCGTGAACTGGCGTGGGTGGCGGTTTTCTATTTGGTATCCATTGTTTTATACGATGCTTCCATCTCAGTCAGCGAGCTGGCTTACGCCAATCGGAGTCCCTTTGGGCAGTTGTTTGCCGATTATTTGCCCCAAATCTTTCTCAATTATTCTTTCAAAGTGGCGTTCACTATTCCAATTTGGTGGTTGTATTTCAAGAAGTTGGCGCATTGGCCGCTTTACCAAAAAGCGATGCTTCATTTGCTCACTGCCCCACTTTACATTTACGTTTCTATTCACCTTTTTTATTTTGTAGCCGATGCCTTTAAAATGCCGCACCTGCGGGGCTACGGTCAAATCTGGGATTATTACATTTCGTTTTTGCTCTATTTGGTACAATTTGGTATTTTTCACGCTTACAGCTACCACCGCAACCTGCAACGCCAGCAACAACTCGAAGCTGTTTTGCGCCAAACCACGCTCCAAGCCGAACTCACGGCGTTGAAAGCCCAAATAAATCCGCATTTTTTGTACAATACCTTCAACACCATCAGCGCGTCGGTGCCGCCCGAACAAGAACACACCCGCGAGCTGCTGGCCGAACTCTCGGATATGTTTCGGTACCAACTGCAAGCCTCCAAAGTAGAACTCGTAACGGTAGCCGAGGAAGTGGCCTTTGCACGAAAATATTTGGACTTAGAAAAAGCCCGCATGGGCGAACGGCTACAAATAAATGTGGACGTAACCCCCGACGCTGCCACCGCCAAAATTCCACCCATGATTTTGCAACCACTCCTCGAAAACTCGGTGAAGCACGGTATTTCGCCTTTGATAGAAGGCGGCGAAGTGCGCCTTCGGGTGTTTTGTCAAAACAAGGTATTGCACTTTGAAATAAGCGACACGGGCGTGGGTATGCACCAAACAACAACGCGCGAAAACGAAGGTATTGGCCTGAAAAACACCCAATTACGTTTAGAAAAAATGTATGGAACAGCCGTCAAAATTTCCAAAAATGAGCCAAGAGGCACTAAAATACAATTTCAAATTCCAGTTTAAACATTAACTTCAAAACCATGCACAGAAGAGACTTCTTAATCAGTAGTGCCGCTGCGGTGGCTTCGACGGCAGTATTTGGGGCAGCGTTGCCTGCACAGCCCATGCTCAAAAAAAGCCTCAAATTTGGCATGATAAGCGAGCCGCTGTCGGTTTTAGATAAATTTAAACTCTTGAAAGACCTCGGTTTTGACGGCGTAGAACTCGACTCGCCCAACGACCTCAGCCCCCAAGAAATAGTAAACGCCCGCGACAAAACAGGCTTAGAACTGCCTGGCGTGGTAAACTCCGCCCACTGGAAGTTGCCGCTCACCGACCCCGACCCCAAAGTGCGTGCGCTGTGCGCCAAAGCCATGGAGCAATCGCTGACCGACTGCAAGCTGTACGGTGGCACCACTGTGCTGCTGGTGCCTGGCGTAGTAAACCAAAATGTGAGCTACCAAGATGCCTATCAACGCGCCCAAACTGAAATAAAAAAACTGCTGCCCATGGCCGAAAAAACGGGGATAAAAATTGCCCTCGAAAACGTTTGGAACAATTTTTTGATTAGTCCCGTGGAAGCTGCGCGTTTTGTAGATGAAATAAACCACCCGCTGCTGGGCTGGTATTTTGACGTGGGCAACGTGCTGCGCTACGGCTGGCCCGAACACTGGATTGAAACCCTCGGCAAGCGCATCATGAAACTCGACATCAAAGAATATAGTCGTAAAAAACAGCAAGACGAAGGGCTCTGGAAAGGCTTTGACGTAGAGCTTATGGCGGGCGACTGCAACTGGCCTGCCGTAAACAAAGCACTCGTCAAAATTGGCTATTCGGGTTGGGCATCGGCCGAAGTACCAGGCGGCGACCGCAAACGGCTGGCCGTTATTAGTCAAAAAATGGACGAAGTATTTAAGGCTTAATGCCCATGAATTTGAGTCAAGATACCTGCCACCGATGGCTTTTGGGGCTGCTTTTGCTGCCGTTTTTGAGCGTGAGCCAAACCCAAATTGTACTCAAAACGGAGCACATTGGGGGCGTGGCCAAAGGTTTTTTTGTGGTAGAGGTGCAAGATACCCGCAAGGTAACAGCCAACGTGGGGAACGTTTTTGACGCAAAAAATCAGCGCACGGTAGCTTTGTTAGAAAATAATGCCGTGCGCACGCTTCAAGGTTTTTTCAATCGCAACTTTAACCCTGACAACACGGACTCGCTTACGGCTATTGCACTGGTAATAAAGGAGTTGAAGTTTAGTGAACGCTCAATGTCGCCCACTAAAATAGCGGGCGAACTCACCACTCATTTTAGTTTTGAAGCCTATCAAAATGGCCGCCAAGTACCGCTAACGGGCGGTAGCAGCACCAGCACTTACACCCGCGACCCGCGCCAAAACGAGATGCTGGAGCAAATGCTGCGCCAAGCGTTGGGCAATCAAATCCGAAATTTTGGCAAATGGTACGCCCAAAATAGCAACACCTTTGACAAACTCACCCGCCGCGTAGAAGTGATTTTTGACGAAGCGCGCCAACTCGATGCCGATACCATTATAGATTACGCATCTACGCGCCCGCTCACGTGGACCGATTTTCGGGGCCGACCCAGCTTGGTGAGCCGTTGGGCGGCGCAGGTGTTTACCAGTTTTGGTTTTGAGGCGCGCTCTACCATCAAAAACCGCGTGGTGCAACTGCACGTGCGCACCAACGTGTGGCTCGACAAAACCATTTCGTGGGGACGTGCCAATGCCAAAAACGACTATGTATTGGCCCACGAGCAGTTGCACTTCGACATTACCCAACTGACCGCGCTGCGCTTCAAGAAAAAAATCAAAAATCTTATTTTCTCAACCGAAGATTACAGCAGTGAGATTCAGTACCAGTACCTCGAATTTTTTCGCGACCTTGGCCAGCTACAACAACAGTACGACGACGAAACCAACCATGGCCTCAACCAAGCCAAACAATACTTTTGGGCAGCCAAAATAAAGCAAGAGTTGAAAAATTTTGAGGGAGAATGAACTAAAACTTACCTCTTACTACTAATTTTATACAACAATTAGTAGCAATTAGGGTAGTGGTACATTTATGGTGCTGGCAATATGATTTTTGGAGTATTAGCTTGAAAAGAGCAACGAGGTTTTTATTTTTGTGAATCCAAACTCAAAA
>REAB01000116.1 GCA_004293645.1 Cytophagia bacterium
TTTGAGTTTGGATTCACAAAAATAAAAACCTCGTTGCTCTTTTCAAGCTAATACTCCAAAAATCATATTGCCAGCACCATAAATGTACCACTACCGAATCTTGGTGGTTTTCATTTCTGGGGTCGTGCCGATTTTTTTATTTCAATTCCTTTTTCGGCTATTTCAGTGCAAAAAAATGACAGTACTAATCTCAGATTTAACAAATCGGTGGTAACTGGTGCCAGATACTTTCCTTGGGCGTATCAAGCAAAGAAAATTCGTCCTTATGTGGGAGTAAGTTGGGCAATCGTAAATTTTCAAAACAAAGTTAAACCCGATGAAAATCAGCCACTTTTATCGAAAAGTAATTTGCTTTTCGATGCGGGTTTTCTTTATGGTAAGAGCAATCTGATGGCACGAATTGGTTTTAATATTACACCCAATAGTACGATTAACTACCCCATTTCCACCTCAAATTTTCAGCAGATTAAGACCCCAAATTGGAATCCTTATCTTAGTATAATTTATGCCTTCGAAACTACTCGCTCTAAGAAAAGTGAACCCATCAATAAAGAACTGATGAAGTACCCAAATTTATCGTCTCCAACTCTGAAGGCGGAGAATAAAGGGGACTGGTTTGTTGGAATTGGCCCTTCAACATCGTTTATGATAAGCAAATCTGAATACAATGAGAAACTACACCCTTATTTCAATAAAAAGCCAATTTCAACGACTTTTTTCGATATCACATTTGGTTACCAGTTCAATAAATTAGGGCTAATTACCGCCATTTCTTACCGAAACCCAAGATTTAGAAATGAGGCATTTGGAGTAGAACAGGTTATTCAGAAAAACTCAATTGTAATTGAAGCCTTCAAATTTCTGACAGATTATAATGGTTTTACGCCTTATTTTGGGGTGAATTTAGGTTTTAATAAAATTGGTTATTCTGAAAAATCAAATACAGAAAACTTCGAGCAAAACAACTTATTTGTCAACCCTGGATTTACTTTTGGCTGGGATATTTTACCTGGAAAGACTGAACAACCTTTTGTTTTAAGAACAAATTTACGCTGGTTTCCTTTTGAAAAAATCAATCTAAAAGACAAAGAATTTAGTTTAAACCAAATAGAATACGATGTAATTCAATTGGTTTATTATCCATCTCGAAGCAAAAGGTTGAAAAACAAATATAATTTATAAAGTTCTCTTTATCAATATAATAACCTAAAAAATGAAAGCATATATTACTGTCTTTATTGTTTCAGTTGCCACTACATTGTTGGTTTTTTCTGCAAAAATTTTAACCCAAATTAATGTTGTTTTACATGAAAATACTTTTCTAAATGGTATGCTTAAATACCAAATCTTTGCTTTTATGATAGCTTTTGTTTTACTTATTATTACCATAAATATATCGCCTGAAAGTAAAACAATTTTACGATTTGGGGATATTGGAAATATAGCATCAAAAGAAAAATGGTTGGGTATAAACGGAGTGTCGTCTTGGCGAAAAAATGGATTGCAATTCTTGTTTTTTATCAGTATTCCTACTGCAATATTTATGTTTTTGGGAGTAAAATACAGCAATAGTTTACATAATTTTAAATTATATTTTATACCTATTATTTTGCTTTTTTCAATACTAAATTCATTTTCAGAAGAGGTGATTTACCGTTTTTCTATCAATGGTAATCTTTTAAAAGTATCGAATCCAACAATCATTTTCCTTATTTCAGCTATCTTGTTTGAATTGCCGCACTATTGGGGCTTTCCTACGGGTGTGGTCGGCGTGATAATGGCAGGAATGTTAGGCTACATTTTATCGAAAGCTACCTACGAAACCAGCGGTTTGGGTATAGCTTGGGGCGTTCATTTTATGCAAGATGTGATTATTTTTACGGCACTTTTGATGATGAATGTGAAGTAGAAAAAAATAAGTAGCCGTTTAATCGCCAATTAGACCGTTTATCAAAATTTGACATTTTTTTTATTTTTAAAGCCCTTCTGTAAGCTATATTTAAAGTAAACAAATTCTATTATTTAATGAAAAAAACCCTAAAATTCATAGCAGGAACTATTTTTATAGTATTGATAATTAGTATTTTAACGCTAATAATCGGTGTAAATATTCCAATTCAAAACTTTAATCAATCCTCAGAAAATATTTCAGATCTGTACCTCAAAAACTGTAATATTGTTGATATAACCAATGGGAAAATTGTTAAAAACCAGCATATTACAATTCAAAATGGAAGGATAATAAAGATTGATAGTACTGAGGAGAACCTGAAAGGCTTTAAGATAATTGATACAAAAGGTAAATTTGTAATGCCTACACTTTGGGATATGCATTTGCATACTTTGAGCCTTTCGCCACAGTTGCATTTTCCGCTTTTGATTGCTAATGGCATAACAAACATTCGGGACATGGGTGATGGCGATTCTTGGGCTTCGGATATTGACGCTCCATTGAAGAAAGATAAAGATATTTGGGAAAATAATAAAGACCTTTTAAAGCCAAATATTTGGGAATCTTGTAGCTATCATGTAGAAGAAATAGAAGGTATTTCTTCTGAAAATCAAAAAATAAAATTAGCCGAATTGGTAACAAAACTCAAAATACGAAAAGAACCATTTATTAAGGTTCAATTAGAAGATAGCGAATTAGCAAAAGAGGTATTTTATGAATTTCAAAAAGAGGCTAAACGTCAAAATATCAATATCGTAGGCCATTTGTCTTACAATGTTGAGATTGATTCTGTCTTGAAAAATGGCTACCGAAGTATTGAACATGCCTGGGCATTGATACCTCATTTTGTTCAGAAAAAAAAGCGTTTTGAAAAGGATTTAGAAACTAAATCTTATGAATTAGCAAATCAAGATTCATTATTGACAATTTCGGTTCTCAGAAAAATAGCTCAAAGTAATGCTTTTTATGTGCCTACTCATGTAAGTTCTAATCGGAAGGAGATTATGGTTTTTGATAAAAAATTTACACAAAATGCTAATAATCAATACGTTGAATCGCTGCAATTGGGCCTTTGGGGGTTGTGGAGGAAACTTCATACTTCTGGCTATGATAAACCTAAACAGCAAGATATTTTAAGAAAATATTACCAAAAAGGCTTAGAAATCACTGGTTTCGCTCATAAAAATGGCGTTCAATTATTAGCGGGGACCGATGCATTAGATCGTTATTCTTATCACGGATTTAGTTTGCATGACGAGTTAATAGAGATGACAAAAGCTGGTTTGAGTAATGCAGAAGCCCTAAAAACCGCCACTATCAATGCTGCCAATTACTACAATAAAACAGCCGATTATGGCTCAATTGAAGTAGGAAAAGTGGCTGATTTACTGATTTTGAATAAAAATCCGTTAGTAGATATCGAAAATACAACAAGTATCGAAAGTATATATTTCAACCAAAAACTTTACGAAAAACCTACCCTCGAAGCCATGAAGAAATACGTACATGAACAAGCCAAAAGTTTTAGTATAAGTTGTAAGTTTATTTGGAATATGATGAAGGGCGCTTTTTAAGCGAGGTATTATTTTTCAAAAATAAATCCCTCTTACTTAATCCCAATTTCTCTTAGTTGATTCGATTTTTTCCCGCATTCATTGCTTTGTTGTTTAACAGAAAACTCGCTTCACGTAGTTTTGCAGCGTAATTAATGTTTAACAAAAAACAATTTGAACAATGAACAGAGAACTGATTTTTTTAAGGGCTTTTGCAGTAGCTACTGTGGTCGGAATGGACCTCTGCAGCGTAGTTTCTTTGTCTCTAATTTGAGGTATTTTTTGGCAGCACAAAGCTCCGTACTTTTACCGTTGGATCAATTACAGCACGCACGTATAGTTGTGAGCGAGCTATTGTTTAGCTTCAGCATCTTGTATGTTATTCCCTTTTGGCTAATATTACGTAAATTTGCAAATGGAATATAAAAGAGCACCTTCTATTCAACAAGGTTTTAAGTTAGCGCAATTGTGCCTTTTAAGTTGGGGTTTCTACATTTATCAAAAAAATAACTTGACAAGTAAGAGCCCTTCTACATACCCTCACCCGCCAAAAAAATCTTCAAATTCAACCTAAAACCCCACTCATGCAGGCCAATGGCCAAGCATTTAAAAAGTGTTCAATTTTCAACAATATATGCAAATCAAAACTGCCGTTTTCGTTAAAAGTTCATCTGAGCATCAGCACGCGCCACCACCCGCGCTGCCCGAATACGCATTTATTGGGCGTTCCAACGTGGGCAAATCGTCGCTTATCAACGCCCTGACGGGCCGCAATAGCTTGGCTAAAACCTCGGTGCAGCCAGGCAAAACCCAGTTAATCAACCATTTTTTGATAAACGACGAGTGGTTTTTGGTTGATTTGCCAGGCTACGGCTACGCCAAAGTGTCGCAGACGGAGCGCGAAAAATGGCGCAAAATGATTGACAATTATTTGTTTGAACGGCCCAATCTACTCTGTACGTTTGTGCTGGTAGATAGCCGCATTGAACCCCAAAAAACCGACCTCGAATTCATGGAAAAACTGGGGACCAATGGACTGCCGTTTTGCGTAGTTTTTACCAAAACCGACAAACTTACCAAAACCAAATTGGCCAGTCAAGTGGCGGCTTACCAACAAAAAATGGGCGAAACTTGGGCCGAATTACCCCAAATGTTCGTTACATCGTCGGTTGATAAAACGGGCTGCGATGCGCTATTATCCCAAATTGTTGAATGGATTCCAACTTTTCAAAAACCATAAAACGCCCCATTTATAGCAAAAAAACGCCCCCATCGGGGCAGTCCGCTGCTGCGGGCTGGGGGCTTTCCAAACCATGAAAATAATTACGCTTACCGTCAATCCTTCTATTGACAAAAGTACCAACATAGGCCAGCTCGTGGCCGAACACAAAATGCGCTGCGATACGCCCCGCTTTGACGCGGGCGGCGGTGGTATCAACGTGTCGAAGGCCATCAAAAAACTGGGCGGACAGTCGCGGGCTATTTTTACGGCGGGCGGGCCTTCGGGGCAGCTTTTGCAAGATTTGCTCACGCAGGGAGGCATTGATAGCCAAGTGATTGCGACGCAAGAATGGACGCGCGAGAATTTTATTGTAACCGAAACCTCCACCAATGCCCAATACCGCTTTGGCATGGCTGGCCCTACGCTTACCGAAGCCGAAACGGAGGCTATTTTGCACGCATTGGCCCACTCAAAAGCCGACTACTTGGTGGCAAGTGGTAGTTTGCCGCCCCATATGTCGCCGCATTTTTACGAAAAAGTGGCCGCCGTAGCGCACCAAATCAACGCCAAACTCATTTTGGATACTTCGGGCGAGCCACTCCGCGCCGCTTGCGACGAGGGGGTGTTTTTGCTCAAACCCAGCGTTGATGAACTTGAAAAATTGGTAGGTGCTACCCTTGCTCCCGACGACGTGGACGATGCCGCCCGTACGCTCATTGGCAACGGCAAGTGCGAAGTGGTGGTGGTGTCGTTGGGCGCAAAGGGCGCTATTTTAGTAACCAAAGATTTGTGCCAACACGTACCCGCACCACCCATCCAGAAGCGCAGCACCGTAGGCGCGGGCGACAGCATGGTGGCGGGCATGACGTGGGCGCTGGCGCAGGGCAAATCGTTTGAGGAAATGATTCGTTGGGGCGTGGCGTGTGGCTCGGCAGCTACCATGAACGAAGGCACGCAACTCTTTAATTACCAAGACGTTTTGAAACTAATGGACTGGCTCAAACGGTTTGCAAAATAAAGGCTAAGATGCCTCATTAAAAAGACACAAATAAAACAGCAATGCCCCATTGCTGTTTTATTTGTGTCTTTCAACCCGCAGGGGTGCTAACTCAAGTTGCCATTTTGCTGAATCAAATCAAAATAGGGTGCATCTGGTGGTTTAGAGCGTAGGTTTTTAAGTATCTTTACAGTTGAAAAAAACACTTACCATTGTTGGCAGTTCAAATCAACGAGTAAGCATTTTGAGTAAACAAAAATTGCATTAAAAAAGCAAAGCTATGTCAAAATACATAAATCCTTACACTGATTTTGGTTTTAAGAAGCTATTTGGTGAAGAAGCCAACAAAGATTTATTAACTGATTTTTTAAATCAATTATTGCCAGAACATCACCAGATAGCAGCCCTAAAATTTCGTAATCCAGAGGTTTTGGGCGAAATGATACACGAGCGAAAAGCTATTTTTGACATTCATTGCGAGGCCAAAAGTGGCGAAAAGTTTATTGTGGAAATGCAGAAAGCGAAGGTGAATTTTTTCAAGGACAGGTCATTGTTTTATGCAACAATTCCCATCAGAGAACAAGCAAGGAGAGGCGAGTGGGATTTTCGGCTAACGCCCGTCTATATGATAGCGATATTAGATTTTCAGTATGATGAAAACGAGGAACGCCAAAAGTTTTTGCGGTCAGTAAATCTGAAAGATCAAGATGGAGATGTTTTTTATGACAAGCTGACTTTTAAGTTTATTCAGATGCCTTTATTTACGAAAGGAGAGCATGAGTTGAATAGTCATTTCGATAAATGGATATATTTTCTAAAAAAGTTAGAAAGCTTTGACGAGATACCAGTAATATTAAAAGAACCTATATTTGAAAAGGCCTTTGAAGTGGCAGAAGTAGCCAAGATGACCCCACAACAATATGAGCAATACCAAGAAAGTTTGCTGGTTTATATTGAAGTAAAAGAAGTGGTCAAAACGGCCGAAATGGATGGAGAGAAAAAGAAAGCTTTGGCTATTGCAAAGGAATTAAGACAAGATGGTTTTTCGGTGGAGAAAATAATAAAATATACAGGTTTATTGAAAAGTGAGATTGATGAATTATAAGTTGCAGCCTCTCAGTTATCGTCAAAACGCGACACTTTGAAAACGCCTTCTATTCCTTTGAGTTTGTCCATGAGCGTTTCGAGGTGGCGGGTGTCGTTTACGTAAAGGCGAATCGTTCCTTCAAAAATACCCTCGGCGGTATCTACCAAAATAGAGCGCATATTGATGTGCAACTCGTTGGAAATGATGCGCGTAACGTCGTTTACCAAACCTACGCGGTCAATGCCGTTGATTTTGAGTCCTGCCAAAAACGCCAATTTTTTCTGCGAAGTCCACTTGGCTTTTATCACGCGGTTGCCGTGGTTAGAGAGCAGTTCGGGCGCGTTGGGGCAAGTAGTTCGGTGAATTTTGATGCCCTCGTTGATGGTAACAAACCCAAACACGTCGTCGCCTGGAATGGGGTTGCAGCACTTAGAAATGGTATAATCAATTTTGTCCATGTCTTCGCCAATCAGCAAAGCATCGTCGCCATTGATTTTTTTCATTTCTTTGGTAAACTGCTTGCCATCTTGAATGTCGGGCGTGCCGAGTTTGGCTTGCACATTTTCTTTGGCCTCTTTATCAGACTTAAACTTACGCAGTTCGTCGGGTTGAATGTAGCCTTTGCCAAAGCGGTAAAACAAGTCAGGCGCGGTTTTGCAACTAAAATAAGCCCTCAGTTGGTTGGTGAGTTCGTTGGTTAGTTCCAATCGCAGCACTTTGAGGCGTTTTTCTATTATATTTTTACCGTCCGTAACATACTGTTTATTTTCTTCTTTGATGAGTTCTTTTATCCGCGATTTGGCCTTCGAGGTTACCACAAATTTGAGCCAATCTTCGCTGGGTTTTTGGCGTTTGGCCGTAATAATTTCTATTTGGTCGCCGTTGTTGAGCGGGTGGCTTATCGAAATGAGCGTGCCGTTTACTTTGGCCGCAATGCACCGCGCACCCACTTCCGAGTGAATATCGAACGCAAAATCCAAGGCCGTAGCACCGCGTTGCAGCACCCGCACTTCGCCTTTGGGGGTAAATACAAATACTTCTTCGGCAAACAAATTGCTCCTAAAATCGTCTAAAAACTCCAAAGCCGCCGTTTTACTGTCTTTGGTCGTTTCTATCATGTCGCGCACTTGGTTTATCCACTGGTCAATGCCCGTACCTACTTTGGTCTCGTTGCCTTTGTATTTCCAGTGGGCAGCCACGCCTTTTTCGGCAATTTCGTCCATGCGTTTGCTCCGTATCTGCACCTCCACCCACTGGGCTTTGTCGGAGGCTTCGGGCCTAAACATCACCGTAATGTGCAGCGACTCGTAGCCGTTGGCGCGGGGCGTAGAAAGCCAATCTTTGAGGCGGTCTATGTTGGGTGTGTAATAATCGGTAACCACCGAGTAAGCGTGCCAACACACCGATTTTTCGTCGCGCGGGTCGTCGGTGTCCATAATAATTCTGATGGCAAACAGGTCGTAGATTTCCTCAAACGGCTTTTTTTGTTTGCGCATTTTATTCCAAATCGAATAAATAGACTTGGGGCGGCCTTTGATGGCAAAATCGTAGCCTTGCCCGCGCAGTTCTTCTTCGATGGGGTCAGTAAACTGATTGATGAAGCGGTCGCGGTAGGCTTTGGTGGCGCGGAGTTTGTTTTTGATGTCGTAATACGCCTCTGGCTCGGCATATTTTAGATACAGGTCTTCGAGTTCGGTTTTGATAGAATGAAGCCCCAAACGGTGCGCCAGCGGGGCGTAAATAAATATGGTTTCGGAGCTGATTTTCAGCTGTTTATCGCGGGCCATGCTATCGAGAGTGCGCATATTGTGCAGGCGGTCGGCGAGTTTAATCAAGATAACCCGAATGTCGTCCGAGAGCGTCAGCAACATTTTTCGGAAGTTTTCGGCCTGCATTGACGTGCCAAATTCAAACTGCCCCGCTATTTTGGTGAGGCCGTCAATAATACGCGCCACCTTGTTTCCAAACAGATGCTCGATGTCTTTGAGGGTGTATTCGGTGTCTTCCACTACGTCGTGCAGCAGGGCGCAAATAATGGAAGTAGTACCGAGCCCAATTTCTTCAACGCAGATTTGCGCCACCGCAATGGGGTGATAAATATACGGCTCGCCCGACTTGCGCCGCATGTTTTTGTGGGCTTCTACCGAGAGATTAAATGCCTTTTTGATGAGCTTCGCATCGTCGGGTTCTAAGATAGGCTTGGCTGCTCGCAGTAGTTTTCGGTAGCGTTTTAGTATCTCCTGGCGTTCTTGTTCAACGTCAATTTCAACTTCGATTATCATGGCAATTGGTGTTGTGGTACGATTAACACTAAGATAGGGCAATAAATTAGGATGTCCAACCAAAAAATAAATAAAATACAAAAAGAACTTTAATTATGGTTTTAATTTACAAAAAAATCTTACCTTTGCACTCCAAAAAAAATGCGGGCGTGGTGGAATTGGTAGACATACCAGACTTAGGATCTGGCGCCGCGAGGCATGGGGGTTCGAGTCCCTCCGCCCGTACCAAACGAAGATTGAGTGATTGAGTGATTGAGTGATTGAGTGATTTTTTGCGCTCTTTCGCTCGCACTATTTCACTCATTATTGTTTTAACCAAATCTTGTGAAAATAGCTCATCAATCGCACTGCCGCACAAACCACAAATTATAAACCACGCGGGCACGGTATCGCAATGGCGCACCGTGCCGCTGCGAGCATCGAATAAACTACAAATTACAAACCACAAATACAGTAATGGAAGTTCTCTTAGAAAAAACAACGCCCACCGATGCGTTGCTCAAAATAAAATTGGTACGCGAAGATTACCAACCAAAAATTGACAAAACCCTCAAAGAATACAGCAAAAAAATGCAGTTGAAGGGTTTTCGGCCTGGTAAAGTACCCACGCAAGTAGTTCAAAAAATGTACGGCAAAGGTATTTTGATGGACGAAATCAACGCCCTCCTCAGCAGCACCGTGAGCGACTACATCCGCGACAATAAGTTGCCCGTAGTGGGCGACCCGTTGATAGACCGCCAAAAAACCGCCGAAATAAACTGGAACAACAAAGAGTTTGATTTTGAATATCAACTGGGTTTGGCCTCAGATTTTGAAGTAAACTTGGGCGCGTTGCCCGCAGTGTCGGTTTATGATATTGTAGCCGATACCAAAGAACTGGACGAGACCATCGAAAACGTGCGCACTCAAAGTCAGTTTGCGGAGCAAACACACCCCGAAATATCGGAAGCTGGCGATATGCTTTTTGGCGAATTGACCCAAGAAAGTAGTGAGTTTTCTACCAAAACGGCCATTCCGTTCAAACAAATCAAAGACGAATTTCAAGCGCAGTTCATAGGTTTGACCAAAGACAGCATCGTAACATTTGATATTCAGAATACTTTTGAAGATGAGTCGGCGGTGGCGCTGCTAACGGGCTTGAAAAAAGAAGATGCGGCCAATTTGGCGGGTGAGTTTGCTTTTAAGATAGAAGACATTACCCGCTCGGACAAACCCGAAATGAACCAAGCATTTTTTGACAAAGTGCTGGGTGCGGGCAAAGCCGAAACCGAGGAGGCATTCAGAGAACAAGTGTTGGACATTGTAAAAGGCAACTACGCCCGCGAGAGCCAATCGCTGTTGAACCGTGATTTGGAACAAACTTTGTTGGATAATATTCAAATTGACTTGCCAAAAGAGTTTTTGATGAAATGGCTTTTTGAGCAAAACGAAGGCAAATTTACGATGGAGCAAATCGAAGCTGATTACGACAAATTTGCCAAATCGTTGAAACTGTCGCTCATCAAAAACAAAATAGCCGACCAAAACGAAGTAAAAGTAGAATATGACGAGATCATAGCCCGTACCGAAGTCATGGTGCGTGAGCAATTTGGAATGTATGCCAGCGCCATGGGCGACCAAATGGACGAAACCATCAAGCGGATTGCGCTCAACTACTTGGCCGACAAAGAAAAAGGCAGCGAAATATACTCGCAAATGTTCAGTTTAGTATTTGACGATAAAGTATTAGAAATACTCAAAACCCAAATAGCATCTGAGTCAAAAACCATTGACGTAGAGCAATTTAAAGAAATAGTAGGTAGTTTGAGTAACTAATAGTAGCAATTGGTCAATGACCGAAAAGCATTGACCAATTGCGCCAATTTATATTTTTATCGAAAACCCATCAACGATTAGGCCGCCCATTTGTCCTTCAAATCGTTGATGGGTTTTTCGATAAAATGCCAAGAAATGGCGGCAACGGCGGTGGTAATCAGAAACAAAATGCAGACCCGCAGCACGTACATTTGGCTAAAACCATCGATGCTCCGAATCATCTTGTTGAGCAACCGTACCACGGGGTGCGTAGCTGGAGAGTGATACTGATTGAACACAAAGTTGTGATAAACATAAAGCCCGTAGCTGATTTTACCGAGGTAATTGACAACCTTGTTTTCTAAAAACCATTTGAACCAGCCACCGTAACCAACAATACCTCCTCCAATCAGAAACATAAAGAAAATGGACGCAAAAAGCCGTTCCCAAACGTTGATATACACGTTGTGGCTTTTGTGAACTCCCGCATCGGCACTTTGAGTAGAAAACCAAAACAACACTGCCAACGCCGCAAAACTTCCCCACAAATAAAGTCGATTGCTGTAAATTTTCAAGAAAAGCGCGTTTTTATAAAGCTGTGCGTAAGCCATCAACGCCCCCAAACCAAAGGCATCTAAGGCCGTGGGCATACTCACATAAGACACAAACCACGGCTTCTGAATGTACCACCAATAGCCGCGCAAGGCCACGCTGGCCACGAGCAAACTCACAAAAAATGGCACAACAAATCGGCGTGGAATAAAAAAAATCAAAATTGGAAAAAATATATAAAACTGCTCTTCAACGGCCAGCGACCAAAAGTGGTCGGTAATGCCAAACCAAGTTTCTTTGGTAGCAATGTACACATTGGAGGCATAAAAAACCTGCCACCAAGCTCGGTCGCTCCGCATGGAGGGGTCGTTGAGCAGCCACAGCCCCAACAGCGATAAATAGTAAATGGGGAAAATGCGAATGGTGCGTCGAATGTAAAATTTTCGGAGGTAATCTTTTAGGCCATTGGGTTTGCCAAAGTTTTTGTCTTTGCTGGTGAGCAATATACGCGCTATCAAAAATCCGCTCAGTACAAAAAACAGATTAACCCCCAACGCGCCCAACGGCAGCAAGTGAGGTTCGGGCATCCAGTGGTCCCATAGCACCAAAGCCACAGCCACAAATCGTAGCCCATCTAATTGAACAAGGTATTCGTTACGTTTCTCTAACACTTTTGTGATTTGATATTTGAAATTTGTGTGCGGTCGCGTGCAGTTTGATATTTGATATTTGATATTTGAAGTGCCTCACCAATTGGTTTTTACTTCTTTTCTGTTGGTTTTTTCAAATACTACTTCATTGCAAATTGCCCGCTGAAAATCCATGCGATTTGTAGCATAATAGAGCCAAAACACCCGATAAGTGCCAGGCATCACTTCGGCACTCGATACATTTGTAGTTGAACCCTTGATAAAAAAATTGTTATAGTTTAGTAAATTTCTGAACGAGTGCTTGCGGGCTTGCTCGGTTGGAAACAAATACCTTTTGTTGGTTTGTTTGTTTTCCAAAAACAAATACAAACCCCCATCGCGCATATCGCGGAGGCGGTAGTCGGCGCGGGCGAGTTTGAGAAAAGAACCGTCTTTATTTTTGGCGAGGGCGCAAGGCACGGCCTGTGCAGTGTCGGCGGGAGTAGCCCCAATTTTGTCAGTAAACAACGCGGGCGCAGTATAAATGGGTTTCCCGTTGAGCTTCGGGGCCAGATGAAGTTCGTTATTTAAACTGCTCGTTATCAAAAACTTACGAAACATGATGGTTTCGTAGAGGTGATAATGTTGGTTGCAAATATACACAAATGCAGCTGCTACCAAAAATGTAACGTGCAAGGTTTCTCGAAAAAAACGTTCGCTCACCAAGAGTGTTAAGTAAGCCACATTGAGGCTCAAAAGCAAGGCCGAATAAACTTTGTAGCGACTGGTTAGAACGGCGTATTCGTTGTCGCCTACGCGGCCATACACCACCACCACCGCCGTAGCCAGCACAAAAAGCGTGCTGCCCAAATAAAAATAATCGTTGGGACTGAGTTCAAAATGTCGTTTCCAATAGCTTCTTACCAAATACAACAGCAAGCAAATGCTCACAAATAAGTTGAGCCGACCCACCCACAGCGGCATTTGGTAGGGGTCGTTGCCAATCGAAACGCCCTCCATGAGCGAACCACTAAATAATATAAAAGCCCGCAGCCAATCGCCGAAACCAACGGCAACGGTATCAAAGTTTTGGGGAGGTGGGGTTTGATAGTCATAAAAATACAACACAAAGCTAAAAACCGATGCCAAAAGCCACCAAATGCTGCGCTTCCACTGACGTTGAACCAAGAATATACCCAACCCAATGGGCCAAACACCGAGGCCGTTTCCACTGGTAAAAGTGGCACAAAAAGCAAACAAAATAGCCCAGCCCCATTGCCTATCTTGCTGACCAACAAACCAAAAGGCCAGCATCGCAAAAGCCACTACCCACAAATTTTGAATGGCGGCCATGCCCCAAAAAGCGTTTTCCCAAAACGCCAGCGAGAACCAAAGCGACACCACGGGCAGGGCGTACCAAACGGGTGCTACCGTGGCCTTAAAAAAACGAACCAACAGCCAGCCAATGACCAACAAAGCCAAATTTCCAAACAACATCAGGTGCTTGTAGCTCAACGTTCCAAACAACCCAAAGTCCATCAATGCCACCAAGCGCGTTAGTGCCACGCGGTGTTCGTTGTGTTGGCGGTAGAGTTCGTAGATTTTTGCCCCAAACGAGTCGGCGTGGGCGTAGTTGAGAATAGTAGCCTTAAAAACGTGGTCGTCCCACTTAGGAATATTGAGCGCGTAATGGTCCCACAAGTAGAAATACCCCCCAATGAGCGCAATGCAAATGAGAGTAGCATTTATATTTCGTTTGCGGGGCAAAGTCATTTTTTTAGGGTTAAGTTATTGGTTATCAGTGCCGTTTCAATTCGTTATTGACCTTCATAGATGAGCATTTCTGGGCTACTTTTTACTATCTTAAAACGGTATTTTGGAAACATAGACTTTACATTAAAATGATGAGACGAAAGCCGATGCAAAACACAATATATTTTTTCTGATTTTGAGCCATACGTGTCATGTACGAAATTCCCCATTTTTGAAGACTGGAAGCTAAATCCACTTAATATTTTTCGGCCATTTTCTACTTCTACATTGAGCGAAGCAGGCAAAAAAAACCAAATTTGTTCTGGGTGCTTGGGGTCATCTTTGGCGTGAATAAAGTCCAAATCTGATTGGTTTAAGTGTCTAAGAGCATAGCCTGATTTGCCAACAACATAATCTTGGTGTACTTCCCGTTTCTTTAAAAAATATACTGAAAGCCCGTAAATTGTATTGGCAACCCAGAAAACGACCACTACTATTTTGGCTATATTGGGAAACTTAGCGATGTATTGGCACAACAAAGGTAAAAAAAGATAAGCCAATATTTTCAGGTGCCGATACTCTAACGAGATGTCAGCACCAGTATTGAAAAAGTACAAAAAAATGATAAAATATATTAGAGAAAATCCTAAAAATATGGTTTTTAAGTGGCTTTGAGGAGCTTTCCAAACAATGTACCACAATGAAAGTATGCCCAATATAGAAACAAAATGATAAAGTACTACAAGATTATCCCAATTGATATAACGAGGAAGCAACTGGTGCAGATCAACAATGTTGAACCATTGAAGTAACGGATAATTGAGTAATTCGTAAGAATTTAAGTTCAAACTAAAACCACCTTGACTTGAAGTGGGGTCAGCTCCTAACTTCAAGAAACCCCATTTGGTAACAGCAAAATAAACGATGCAACAGCAAAAAACGGCTATTACACTCATAAAATCACGTTTTCGGTTTTCGACATTGCGCCAATTTTGTAAAAAAAACAAACCTGCGCACCCGCCAATGGCAGCCAGGCCGATGGTATAGGAGGATTTGAGAAAAAAACAAAAAAGCGAAATCAAAAGTAAGTTGATAAAAAGCAACAAAGGCTTGTGCCGCCAACGCAAAAAAACGTAAATGCTCCACGGTTGACCACCAAAAATGAGCAATTCGCCGCCCGTGTAGTTGATAAAATTAATGGTAAACAACCGCGATGAAGCAATCATAATGAGGCAAAATGCAATCCATTTAGCTCCTACTTCCAATTGTTGATATACTTTGTACCAGCCCAACAGCCCCAGCACTGAGAACAAAACCGTAAGAATCAGACTGGCCGTAGCCAACGAAATGCCCATTTGACTTAGATAACCAGGCAACAAGTAATGCCCTGGTGTCCACCAAGTTAAGAACAAATAATTGCTTCGGCTGAGGTCTTGGTGGTCGGGGGTTGTGATGGTATTAAACGGGCTGCCTTTGAGCATACTTTGCCAAGCTGCCAGTGCCGTGCCAGGGTCTTCGCCCAGCACCTGTGGAACATACACGCTCGACAATGCCAGCAATAACAACAAAACAAACAGAAAGAGGTAACTTTTTGTAAATAGAGGCGAAATGGACATAGACCTTTGCAAGAGCGTTGCCATGATGAAGGCGCAAAGGTAATATTGATTTGGCAATATTTG
Organism: Cytophagia bacterium; assembly: GCA_004293645.1. Taxonomy (GTDB): domain Bacteria; phylum Bacteroidota; class Bacteroidia; order Cytophagales; family Spirosomataceae; genus REAB01. The sequence goes on from REAB01000116.1 coordinate 15,499, forward strand.
CACTATGTCCCTAAATTGAAACGTACTGCAGCACCCCATTTTTATCTAAATACCTGAAAGTTTAAAAAAAATCAGTTTTCAGCAATGCCCATAAACTTTATATTATTCTTCATCAAATGGCACACATCAATTTGCTTTCGTCCACTACTTTTTGGTAAAAATTTTCATAAAAAGGCAAGATATTTTTTAGGTCAAATTCTTTGGCGCGGGCCAGGGCGTTGGCCTTGAAACGCGGCAGGTTGTCGTCTTGCAACACAAAAGCCGCATTTTTTACCATGTCTTCCACGTCGCCTACGTTACTCATAAAGCCCGTTATGCCTGGCAAGTTGAGTTCGGGCAAACCGCCCGCATTGGAGGTAATGATGGGTACTTCGCAGGCCAATGCCTCCAAAGCAGCCAAGCCGAAACTCTCTGATTCAGAAGGCATTACAAACAAATCGGCCACCGATAGTACCTCTTCAATGGCATCAAGTTTACCCAAAAACCGCACGCAAGTCATCAAATCAAGCTCGCGACAGAGGTTTTCGATGCGGTTGCGTTCGGGGCCGTCGCCCACCAATAGCAATTTGCTGGGCACCAAATGCCGCAATTGGTCAAACATCAGCACCACATCGTCAATGCGTTTTACTTTTCTAAAATTGGACGTGTGAACCACCAATTTTTCGCCATTGGGACAAATCGCCATTTTGAAATGGTCTTTTTGCTGCCGCTGAAAACGCTCCAAATCGATAAAATTGGGAATCACTTCAATGTCTTTGGTAATGGCAAAATGCTGGTAGGTTTCTTTTTTGAGGTACTCCGACACCGCCGTTACGCCGTCCGACTCATTGATACTGAACGTGATAACGGGTTCGTACGATTTATCTTTGCCCACCAGCGTAATATCGGTACCGTGCAGCGTGGTAATAACGGGAATGTGAATACCCTGCGACCGCAAGATTTGTTTGGCCAAATAAGCCGACGAGGCGTGCGGAATGGCATAATGCACGTGCAACACGTCTAATTTGTAATATTTTACCACATTCACCATGGCGCTCGACAACGCCGACTCGTAGGGCGCGTACTGAAAAAGCGGGTAGCTGGGAATGATAACTTCGTGGTAAAAAATGTTTTCGTTGAAAAAATCAAGCCGCGAAGGCTGCGAATACGTAATAAAATGAACCTGATGGCCAACCGTGGCTAAGGCTTTACCGAGTTCGGTAGCCACTACGCCGCTGCCGCCAAAAGTAGGATAACAGACAATACCAATCTTCATGTAATGTGTAGGGGAAATAAAATAGCACAATTAGTTCGTTGAATAACCGAACAATTTTTATGGGCTTTTTTCTCCATTTAGGGCATAAAGATTTTGTAAACAAAGGCTGCGGTGCGTCAATTGGTGCTTCTTGTGCTATATTTGGCCAAAAAATAAGCCATGACGTTGCCCAAAAAAATTGTTAAACCCCAAGAGTTTGTGCTTGGTTTTGTGCGCATGGTGCGCTGGCCCAACTTACTCATCATGGCCTTGATGCAATATTTGGCACGTATATTCTTGGTAGGTCCCGCGCACAATTGGCGTACTTTTTGGGGAGAAAGCGGCCTGTTTTTCATCGTTAGTTCTACGCTGCTCATTGCGGCGGCGGGTTATATTATCAACGATTATTTTGACGTAAAAATAGACATCATCAATAAGCCGCGCCGCGTGGTCATTGGGCGTTATTTCAAACGTCGCTGGGCCATGACATTCCACCAAGTTTTGAATATGATGGGTTGCGGGCTGGGACTTTTGGCCAGCAAATGGGTTTTTGTAGGTTGCGTGCTGTCGGCTACTTTGCTGTGGTTTTATTCGTCGTATTTCAAACGAAAACCTTTTATTGGCAATTTTGTAGTGGCACTTTTGGCGGGTATTTCGCTGCTTATTTTGGCGGTTTATTACCCTCAAAACCAAAATTTGGTGGCTTTGTACGCACTTTTTGCGTTTGGCATTACGCTCGTCCGCGAAATTATCAAAGACATGGAAGACTTGCGGGGAGATGCCTTGCTGGGTTGCCAAACCTTGCCCATTGTGTGGGGTTTGCGCCGCACCAAGCAATTTATTTATTTCCTAATTGCCATTTTTATTCCTACGCTTTTTGTAGCTGCTCATTTGTTGCACAATCTGTATTTGGCTTGGGTGTTTGCGGCCTTGCTTCTACCCATTGGCTGGCTCACCTATCGCCTCGTCTATGCCGACACGCGCCGCGAGTTTGGGGCGTTGAGCCATTTGTGCAAAATCATTATGCTGGGTGGTATTTTGAGCATGATTTGGATTTAAGGCCGCCATTTCAAGGTATTCAAAATACGTATCATGTCTTTGCGCAAATAGTCTATCACGGGGCGCAGCGAATCTTGCTTGTCGGCGGCACCAAGATAAAGCGCCCCGCGCAAGTAATGAGTGGTAGTGTCGGTGGTAAAAAACTGGCCGGAGCTGGCCACGTCGCCGTCAATCTCAAAAACCACCGCCGTTCGCCCCGATTTGGTTTTTATCACTTGCTCTTTCACGCCCGATGCCTTCACTTGGTGGGCGGCAACGAGCTTGTAGGCATCGCCAATGAGCTTGGGCAGTTCGGTTTTGCCATCTTTCAACGACTTGTAAGTGAGCTGAATACTGGCATTGAGCGATGGATAACTAATAAAAACCCAGTGCGGCTCGGCCCGCGCAAAAGTATCGGGCAGCACCACGGCACTCGTCGAATATTCAAACCAATACGGGTGCGTTTCGCGCAGCGGCTGATACACCAAAGGCGGCAAATCAAGGCGTGGATAACCTTTTGGTTTGGGTACGTACGCATTTTCGGAGGGCGTACACGCGCTCAAAAGCAGCAAAACAATCAGTACTTTTTTCATGTGGTTTAGTCTTGTCTTGAGTCGTTAGTCTTGGGTCTTGGTATTTTTTAGGACTCAAGACCCAAGTAACAGGTAAATAATAAGTTGGTCGAATTAGTTTATAGAACGCGAATGACGCGGATACGGAGTAACGCGGATTTTCGCGGATAAACAAAAAAATAACGTTCCAATTTTACCACGTTATTATTTACACGTTACAAGACTCAAGACCCGTTTTAAATTAAATGGCTAATTTCTTTTAGGTCAAAATATTTCAAATCGTTGTTTACTTGCACGGCCAATTTGCCTTCCTCCGAAACGCCCACAATGATACCTTCAAAAGTAGTGTCATTTTGGCAAAATAAATGTTTTTCTTGATAGCGGTACAAATTACGCAGATAACGCATTTTGAGTTGGTTATAATGCCCATTGCGCAACAAAAGATAACTTCCTTCTATTTTGACCAATAGTTCAACCAAAACAGCTTCTAAATCGTATGTTTGGTGCGTCAAGCTGGCAAGCGAAGCCGCGTGGGGATTTTTAAAGTCCAATTGATTGACATTGAGGCCGATACCCACAATGGCGTGTTCGAGCCGAGGGCCTTGCAAGCTGTTTTCAATTAAAATACCACCCAACTTTTGGTCGCTAAAATACAAATCGTTCGGCCATTTTATTTTCAGTTTACCGGGCAATATGGACTCCAAACCTGCCCAAAGCCCCAACGAAATAGCCACACTGAGTCTAAATTGCTCGGTAGCCGTCAAGAAAGTAGGTTTGAGAACAATCGAAAAAGTGAGATTTTGACCCGCTTGCGCTTGCCAAGCATTGCCACGTTGGCCACGCCCTGCCAGTTGGTGGTCGGTAATGATGAGTGTCCCCTCCTCAACGGGTTGTTGGCGCAACAAAAGCGCGGCTTCGTCGTTTGTGGACTGACAAGTTGGCAGATAAATGCTTTTTTTACCAACAAAAAGTGTTTTGGGTCGAATTTTGTGCAAAATACTTAGTAATTTTATATTTATTTACGAGGCCATTCGCCTTTTTGAGAGTTCGCAATTTAAACAGTACGCATGAAACAACGACAATCATCTTCTGATCTTTCTTCAAAAGACTTAGCCCAGCTCATAGTGCGGGGTATGCAAGAAAAAAAAGCCGTGGACATTACAGTGATGGACCTGCGCGAAATTAAAAATGCCGTTACCGATTTTTTTGTCATTTGTTCGGGCAACTCCGACGTTCAAATTGATGCCATCGCCGACTCGGTAGAAGAAGAAACCATCAAGACGGCCAACACCCGCCCCTGGCAACGCGAAGGAAAAACGTATAAAGAATGGATTTTACTCGACTATGTGGACGTGGTGGTGCACGTATTTAAAAAAGACCGCCGCGCCTACTATGACTTAGAACTGCTTTGGGGCGATGCCATCGTTACCCAAATTGAAGAGAGTTTGGCATAATTGAACATTCAACCCACAAACGATGTTATAAACATCAAATTAGTCCATTAAAACAACATGTCTGAAAACAACGGAAGTCCATCGAATCCCAACCGAAACCCGCGCCGAACTGGCTACCAAGGTTGGATTATTGCCGCGCTGGTGATGTCCATTCTGGGAATTACCCTTTTTAGTCAAAACACCACTGTAAGACCCATCAACCAGAAAAAGTTTGAGAAAATGGTGCAAGCACGCGAAGTGCAAAGCGTAACCATTGTGAATAACGAGTTTGTGGAAATAACGCTCACGCAGCAGGCCGTACAAGACCCCAAGTACAAGGCACTATTTGCCGATAAACCCTATTTTGGAGGTACTGGGCCGCATTTTCGATTTGAGATAACCTCGGCAGAAAAGTTTTTGGACGATTTCCAAAAGCTCAAACCCGCCAGCGACCCCGTTGATTACAATTTTGACCGCCGCAGCGATTGGACAGGCTTTTTGAGTACCTGGGGCTTTTTGATTATCACCATTTTGGCCATGTATTTTATATTGGGCAGAATGACGGGTGGCGGTGGGCCGGGCGGTCAAATATTCAACATTGGTCGTTCTAAGGCCACGCTTTTTGATGCCGAAAACAAGGTGAAAATTATGTTTAACGACGTGGCGGGTTTGGAAGAAGCCAAAGAAGAAATCAAAGAAATTGTAGATTACCTCAAAAGCCCTGGCAAGTTTACCAAGTTGGGCGCAAAAATTCCCAAAGGTGCTTTGCTCATTGGCCCTCCTGGCACGGGCAAAACCCTGCTGGCCAAGGCCGTAGCGGGCGAAGCGGCCGTACCGTTCTTTTCGCTTTCGGGTTCTGATTTTGTGGAAATGTTTGTGGGAGTGGGCGCAGCTCGCGTGCGTGACCTATTTAAGCAAGCCAAAGAAAAAGCACCCTGTATTATTTTTATTGACGAAATAGACGCAGTTGGTCGGTCGCGGGGGCGCGGGGCAATGCCTGGTTCCAACGACGAGCGCGAAAACACGCTCAACTCGCTGCTGGTAGAAATGGACGGCTTTGCCACCGATTCGGGTATCATTATTTTGGCCGCCACCAACCGTCCCGACGTGCTTGACTCGGCATTGCTCAGGGCAGGCCGTTTTGACCGCCAAATTTCGGTTGATAAACCCGACGTGATAGGTCGCGAAGCCATCTTTAAAGTACACTTGAAGCCCATCAAACTCAACGAAGACGTGGACGTAAGAAAACTGGCTACCCAAACGCCAGGTTTTGCGGGCGCTGAAATTGCCAACGTTTGCAACGAAGCTGCCCTCATAGCCGCCCGCCGCGACCGCGAATCGGTAACGATGCAAGATTTTCAGGATGCCATGGACCGCGTGATTGGTGGTTTAGAAAAGAAAAACAAACTCATCTCGCCCGAGGAAAAGAAAATTGTGGCTTACCACGAGGCAGGACACGCCGTGTCGGGCTGGTTTTTGGAGCATGCCGACCCCTTGGTGAAAGTTACGATTGTGCCGCGTGGGGTGGCCGCGCTCGGATACGCTCAATATTTGCCCCGCGAACAGTATTTGTACCGCACCGAACAACTCATGGACGAAATGTGCATGACGCTCGGTGGCCGCGCCGCCGAAGACGTGGTGTTTGGCAAGGTATCAACGGGTGCGTTGAGCGACTTAGAGCGCGTTACGAAGCTGGCTTACAGCATGGTAACAGTCTATGGCCTAAACGACAAGCTGGGCAATATGTCGTATTATGACTCCAAACAGTCGGAATATGCTTTCAACAAGCCTTACTCGGAAGAAACAGCCCGTATGATTGACGAAGAGGTGCGGAAAATAATTGACGAGGCTTACCAGCGGTGCCGCGTGTTGTTGAGCGATAAGCGCGAAGAACTCGAAACAATTGCCCAGAAACTACTCGAAAAAGAGATTTTGTTTCAGAGCGATATGGAAGACTTGATTGGAAAACGTCCCTTTGAGCGCGAAACCGCCTACGCTGAATTTATGAATCGACCAGATAAAGTCGAACCCATATTGGAACCAACCGACTCGGTAAACGAAGAGAAATAAAGAACTGGTTGATACTAAAAAAGCCCGTAGCCAACGCTACGGGCTTTTTTAGTGCCTCACTTAAAACAACGTGAAAATTTTCATTTTTGATAAACTAAAAAAAGAGGTTGTAAAATGGTTGATTTAGGGAAAAAGATACAACATATGAGGGGGTATTCCATTATTTAAAAATTATTAGCACTACATTTTTAGCCAATAAAGTGTATTTTTTTGGCTAAAACTAATTGATTTGTCTATATTTACGCCAATAAAATACATAAATAATGGCTAAAATAATAGGTAGAAAGGAAGAGCTGGCAGTTTTGCAATCTATTCAAGACGATGATAAGTCGGCTTTTGTGGCTGTTTATGGTCGCCGAAGGGTTGGCAAAACCTTTCTAATTCGTTCATTTTACGAAGGTCAATTTACCTTTCATTTGACGGGTATTGCCAACGTTGAAACGGCAAACCAATTGACCAATTTTCATTCTGCGTTGATTCGGGATTTTCCAGAATTTGAAGATAGTCTTCCTGCAAAAGACTGGTTTCAAGCATTTCAACAACTTATAAAGGCGATTGAATCACTGCCTTCATCGGAGAAAAAAGCGAATCGTCGCTCGGTGTTGTTTTTGGACGAATTGCCTTGGTTAGACACGCCAAACGCACTTTTTATCTCCGCTTTGGAACATTTTTGGAACAGTTGGGCAAGCGGACGAACTGATATTGTGCTGATTGTTTGCGGCTCGGCTGCGTCTTGGATGATTAACCAACTCATCAACAACACAGGTGGCTTGTACAATCGGGTAACGCATCCTATCCAACTTGAACCCTTCACTTTGGCAGAATGTAAAGCTTTCTTTGAGGCTAAATCGCCCAGCGTTGACCATTACCAATTATTGCAATTGTATATGGTTTTCGGAGGTATTCCCTTCTACTTGGATTTTATTGACCCTCGTAAAAGTGCTACGCAAAATATCAACGATTTGTGTTTTAAGCCAAAAGGTAAATTGCGAAATGAGTTTGATAAACTCTACGCAAGCCTTTTCAAAAAAGCCGATAAACACATCGCTGTCATTGAAGCCCTTGCCAAAAAAGGAATGGGACTTGAACGAGATGCCTTGCTCAAAGCTGCCAAATTGCCCAATGGAGGCAATACCACTACCGTTTTGAGAGAATTGGAAGAGAGTAATTTCATCAGAAAATACAATACTTTCGGGAAGTCAAAGAACAATGCCATCTATCAATTGGCAGACTTTTATTCACTTTTTTACTTAAAATTCATTAAAAACAACAGCCCATTTGACGATAATTACTGGATAAATGGCATTGACACGCCCGAAATTCGTGCTTGGAGTGGGTATGCCTTTGAACAAGTTTGCCTCATGCACCTCTCTCAAATCAAAAACGCATTGGGTATCGGTAGCGTCCAAACCCAAACCTCGGCTTGGGTCGGTAGCAACGGCACAGACAAAGCCCAAATTGACCTCGTAATTGACCGCCGTGACCAAGTGATAAACCTCTGTGAAATGAAATTTTCAATCAAATCTTTTACCATTGAAAAAGAGTATGCTGAAAACTTGCGTAAAAAAATGAGCGTTTTCAAGGACGTAACCAAAACAAACAAAGCCCTTTGGCTCACTTTTATTACGACTCATGGATTAACTCAAAATACCCACGCTCAATCTTTGGTGCATCAATCTTTGACGATGGACGCTTTGTTTTATTGATTAAAAATTAGGGGAAATAGGGGTGTCTGATTTTATGAAAAACCCTTAACTTTGTTCTACCATTAAAAAATATGGGTCAATTAACATTAGAATATGCCAATCGAGAGGATTTAGCCTTTCTTTTATCATTCGCCAAAAGGCTGAATGTGAACATCATTTCTGTTGTATCAAATGACATTAAAAGTCCTGCTGATAACCGTCGAGCGATGCTTCAACAAGCTGCTAATGACCCGTTGTTTTTGGCAGATATTGCCGATGTTACCGATGATTTCAAACATATCAACATTCTACCCATTTCTTCAAAGCAAACAAACCGATTCATTTATCCGAATGAAGTACTTTTGCCATCGGCACAAGCGACTTGCCGAATGAATCCCTTGTTTTATGTTACCAAATCAGAACAATTGACAAAACGCCGTCTTTCTTTATTTTATGGTGAAAATCATTGACCCTGAAATCCATTTGGAAGTTTACGAAGCTCTTCGTTTCCAGTTAGGCATTCCAAAATAATAAGGTAATCTGTTGTTCTTTTTCATTTGAAATTTGATTTATTGTTTAAAAAATTAGAGAAAATATTGAGGGGTACTAAATTGCGTCACAAAAAATGACCTGTGTTTCTTATTTTATATAACTTTACATAAAAATCAACAAAAAAATGAGATCATTTGAAACATGGAACTACGAACAAGTAGAGGATGCTTTTGGCATTTCCCCTGTTCCTACATCGCCACATTTCGAAGATTGGCTCAAAGCCGAAAATTGCGAACCCAACGAAATTGAAACGGTTATGTTGGAACATTATCGAAAAGTATTACTCAAAGAAGTCCAAAACTGGAACGAAGATGAGATGAAACTCTTTTTTATTGGACCTGTTTTGGCATTGGTTGATTTTAATACTGACCACTATAAACCCTTTACCCAACGTACTTTAACAATTGAAACCGAAACCGTTTCAGCATCAGGAAGAGTAGATTTTTTGTTGGCCAAAGGTAAAGTTTTACCAAAAATCCCTTACTTCTGCCTCCACGAATACAAGCAAGAGAACCGTAGAGATAATGACCCTTTGGGGCAATTATTGATCGGTATGGTGGCAGCACAAGCCAAAAACAATGATAATTTTCCAATTTATGGCTGTTATGTATCTGGTCGTAACTGGTTCATGGTCTTGCTCGAAGGCGACAAATATTGTGTTAGTGACGCTTATGTAGCAACTTCCGAAGATATTTACAAGATTTTTGCCATTATGAAAAAATGTAAATTGCTGGTTGATATTCATGCTCAAAAAAAGTAAAACTTTGACAATGTCAAACAGAGAAACTATTGAAGGGGATATTCTTTCAAATATCCCCCGCAATGCTTTTACTCCCCAACCAAATACTTCTTCAAAAACCAAGAAATTGCGGCGTAAGTATAATCACGATTTGCTTTTTTGTCGATTCCGTGGCCTTCATCTTTTGCCCTAACATAGCTCACAGGTACCCCATTTTGCTTCAAAGCTTCCAGCATTTGTTCAGATTCGGACAAGGGGACACGAGGGTCGTTTTCGCCTTGATAGATGAACATCGGCTTGGTGATATTTTTGATATTCGTTAAGGGACTGATTTTTTGGGTAGTGGTACATTTATGGTGCTGGCAATATGATTTTTGGTTAGTGGGACATTTATGGTGCTACTGACTTTTGCATTTGGAAGTTATAATCACAAATAAAACAGGGAATTGTTCTGTTGTTTGCGTTTCTACTCTGTTTGCCCCAGTTCGCTCAAAAATAGGTTTCTGATGTGGCCGATGCGTTCATCGAGCTCATTGGCTTTCCAGTCGTTGGTCAAAATGGGCGGCAACACCACCACTTCTACCAGCGTAGGCTTAAACAACGACGCGCCCTTGGGCATGGCCTCGTAGGCGTTGCGCATAATGATGGGCACCAGCGGTACGCCCGCCTGCATGGCCAAATGAAACGCCCCCTTTTTGAATTTGCCCAATGTTTGGTCGCCGCTGCGCGTACCTTCTGGGAAAATAATAATCGAAATGCCGCTTTTGAGGGCATCTATGGCGGGTTTCATGGCTTCGATGGCTTTTTCTTTGTCTTGGCGGTCAAGAAAAATAGCCCCCGATGCCATGAGCAACTGCCCCAAAATGGGGGTATTTTGCAACTCTTTTTTGGCTATTCCACGGGCATCGCGGCGCACAAGTTTGGCCGCAATGAGTATATCGGCGCTGCTTTGGTGGTTCAAAATAAACACCGCAGGCCGCTGCGACCAGAGGTTTTCTTCGCCTTTGATGGCCAATTTAATGCCCGCCATGGCAGTTCCTAAGTCGCCTACCGTGGACATCATGGAGTTTACGCCGTCGCCCCACGACATATTGAGTGCGCCCATGGCTACGCCCGCCATGGCGGCTGGAATCAAGCTGCCCGCCGTGAGGCCCGTGCGTACGAAGTTGGATAAGTTAGAATGTTGGTCGTCGTTGAAGCGCGACACGGGCCAGTCGTTCTGAAAAGCCAACGTTGAGAGTTTAGAATCGGGGTTGAGCGGCCGTGGATAGCCCACAATTTCGAGCAGCGGGAGGTCTTCGGCACTGTCGGTATAAAAATAACTTTTGGCCAAATCGAGCCCAAACTCCTCCGATAGCCTCCTGCCCGCAATGGCTTTGCCCTCGCCCCAGCAGGCGGGTTCGATGACGTTGCCCGTAAAAACACCGTCTTTTACTTCCATGCGCGTGCAAGCCACGTGCAGAATGCCCAAATCGCGGGCTATTGGATTGACTTGGTAGGGCGTGGCCGCCGACACAATGGCCACCGTGTGGCCTTTGGCTAAGTGCGCCGCCACCAACGCCCGCGACTCTGGATAAATCGCGTCGGTGAGGTGTTTGTAATAAACTTCTTCGCCGAGTTCGATAAACACTTGCTCTTTGATGCCTTTCACGCCTTTGGCACTCATGGCGGCCAGCTTTGCAAAATTGCCGTTGTCGGTGGCAAAGGCCAGTCCGCCCGCAAACTGCGACAGCAATTCTTGGGAGGTAATTTTGCCGCTCAATACGCGCGTTTTGAAAAAATCTTTGGCCGAAAACCCGTTGATGAGCGTGCGGTCTAAATCGAAAAATGCGCCAATGTGCGCGCCAGCTTCGCCCGCCATGATGTCGGCGGTGAGGGTTTCGGTTTTGGAGCCAGGCACCACGTCGCGGTCAATGGGCACTACGGGGGCTAATTCTTGCGGTTTGGTCAAAATAATGCCCTGCAACACGTTGATGCGGTGCGAAATATCTTCTAAGTTAGCAGCGAATTGGGCAATTTGGGCTTCTTTGCGGTCGTCGGCGGTTGGAATAAGGTTGAGGTTTTTTGCCAAACGTATGCCGTTGATTAAGAACGGTTTAGAGATGGCCTCAATGCGCCTGATGCGCCCCTGCCAGTGCATTTCTTCGCCAATAAACAAACAAAAATCGGTAAACTTCTTCTCGTCCACGGGCTGTTCTACGTCCCAAGTTTGGAGGCCGTGTGCCACCACGCGGTAGGCTTCTACGTAATTGTAGAGCAACACAGGCGACACGAGCAGTTTTTGGTTTTGCAGCACCTGCGAAATATCCGTTTCATTTTCAAAAATATTTTCTTGCCAATGGGCATCAATAAAGTTCAAATCGTCCTCAATTTCGTTGGTAAACTGGGGTTTTTTGGAATAAAAAAACTCAAATTTGAACAAATCGCGCAGCGCCATGATGTCGGTCCAGAAGGCCACCAGTCGCTCAGAAGCGGGCAAATCGGCGATTTTGGCCAGCGACAATTCAATAAACGCCCGCCGATACAGGTGGTGTACGGCCATGTTGGCGTAGTAAGTGGCGGGCATGTAGTTTTCGCGCTGAATGGCGTAGCGGGTGTTGAGGCCGTCGCCCTGCTGAATAAAAATACCCGACTTGGTGAGCAGGTTTAAGGCCACCTGCACGCTCTCGCCAATGGGCCGCCCCCGGTCCACGAGCGCGTCGGGTTTGTGGCTTTCGATGAGCTGCATCAAGTCGGCGATGTCGCTCTCAATGGCGCGTTTGGGCAGGGCAAATTTGCTCAATAACGAGTTGCAAATCAGCGAAGTAGTGGTAACGGGTGTAATCTGATTGATGCGGTGTACCAGTTCAAAAGCCAACCTTGACAACGAACTTTGGGGATTGGCTTCGCCCTCCTCTTCGTCGGGAATGGGGGCATTGTGCACGCCCCCCAGCTCCACGGGGTCGCCGATTCGAAGGGCAATTTTGCCCAAATCGCCGCCCATCGAACGCAGATAATTGAACATCCAAGCCAAATTTTCGGGGTTTTTCTTTTTGCCGCGCCCTTCTTTGGCCATTTCTTCTACGTCGGGAATGAGGTCATAGACAATCGAAATGGGTACGTATTTGACACCCGTTTTGGCTTCTTGCTCGCCTTCAATGATGTATTTTAAGATGCCCATTTGCGGCCATACGAGCTTGCCCGTGCGCGAGCGAGTGCCTTCGAGTGCCCACATAAAATTGGACTGGTTGCGGAGCAACGTGGCGATGTAGTGCCGCAGCGTGGCTTTGTAAACGGGGTTGTCTTTGAACGACCGCCGAATAAAAATCAAGCCGTTGTTGCGGGCTATTTGGCCCACGCCAAAAAAATCTAAATTAATACCCGCAAACGTGTAAGGAATAGGCAGGCCGTGGCGCACCATTACCAACGACAACACCAGCGTGTCCACGTACGATTTGTGCGTGAGTACAAACGCCACGGGGTGTTGCCGCATCAGTTTGGTGAGTTTTTGGATTTCGGCGGGGTTTACGTCAATGGTTTTGTCATAGCCGCGCCCCAAAAAATACTGCACCGTTTCCATAAACACCATATTGGCCACGGGCTGATGCTCGGTGTAGAGTTCTTGCAAATAGCCCAGGGCTTCTTTATTTACCTTTTGCAGGCTTTCAGATGTCTGTCCTGCTATTTGCAGCAGGGTTTCTTGAAATAGAGCGTCGTTCAGTATTTTGTCTATGGCCGAGGCTTCTTTTTTTTCTTGCATGATGGAGCAATCGTTGATTGCTCCAAAAATACAAATAAAGATAAGCGGATTTCTATTCATGGCAGAAAGTTTCTGTTCTTTCAAGAATAACAGGGGGTAAATTATAACATAATGGGGCAAGATGCCCGCCAACGTCCCAACGATTTGGACACCCGCGTTTGGTGGGATAAAAAGTAAAAAAACAACCCGTAGTTCTTTTATTTCTGAATCACCAAAACCTTTTTTTTATGAAAAAAATAGACACAGACCGCCGCGAAACCCTAAAAATGCTGGGGCTTGGCGGTTCGGCAGGAATACTCGGGCTTTTTGGGGGAGCAAACCAAGCCCAAGCCCGCGAGCAGCAAGGCACACCACGCTACGCGCACGCCATGAAACCCATCAAAATAAGGAGCGTAAAGGCCATTGCCACCGCGCCTCAAGGGTCTAATTTGATTGTAGTAAAGGTAGAAACAACCGAACCTGGCCTGTATGGTTTGGGTTGCGCTACCTTCACCCAACGCGCCGCCACGGTGATTGTGGCCATCAATACCTACCTCAACGAGTTTTGTGTGGGCAAAGACGTGGACAACATCGAAGACATGTGGCAAGCCGCTTACGTGAGTTCATACTGGCGCAACGGCCCCGTTTTAAACAACGCTTTGAGTGGCTTAGACCAAGCTCTGTGGGACATCAAAGGCAAACGCGCGGGAATGTCGCTCTACCAACTGCTGGGTGGCAAAGCCCGTTTTGCCGTGCCCTGCTACACCCACGCGGGCGGCAAAACCCCCGAAGAAACCATAGAAAGCGTGAAAAGCATCATGGAGCGCGGTTTTAGGTACATCAGAATTCAGCAGGGTGGCTACGGCGCGGTGGGTAGTACGGAGCAAAAACCTGATTTTAAGGTGGCGGGTTTTGGGGGCGAAGGCGACACCTACATGAACGAGCGTACGTACCTCAAATCTGTACCAAAACTCTTTGAAGCCGTTCGCAAAGGCTGCGGCGACGAGATCGAACTCCTGCACGATATTCACGAGCGAGTACAACCCATGGACGCTATCAATATGATAAAACAATTGGAAGAATACCGCCCATTTTTTATCGAAGACCCGTTCTCGCCCGAAAACATGAAATGGTTTAAACAGCTCAGAACCAGCACTTCTGTACCCATCGCAATGGGCGAACTATTCAACAACATCAACGAGTTTTTGGAGCCAATGGTCAATCAGTGGTTCGATTATATTCGGATTCACGTGTCGCAGATTGGGGGCATTACGCCCGCCATGAAAGTAGCGCGGCTGGGCGAGTGGTTTGGCATCAAAACGGCTTGGCACGGCCCAGGCGACGTGTCGCCCGTGGGGCACGCGGCCCACGCGCACATTGATTTGGCCGTCTGGAATTTTGGCATTCAAGAAGCAGTGTCTTTTAGCGAAAAAATGTTGGAGGTTTTTTCGGGTTGCCCCACCATGAAAGACGGCTATATGTCGGTCAATGAAGTGCCAGGTATTGGGGTGGACATCAACGAAAAAGAAGCTGCCAAACACCCCATTACGACCCAATCAAACTGGCAAGTCCGCAAGTTTGACGGGACGATTATTCGCCCCTGAGCCTTTTCAACTTTTGCAACTCGTATTTCTTGGTGCAAGAACAAGTATCGTCCGGAGATGGTTATTAAAAAAAAGCTTCTGTGTTAGAAAAAGACGGCACAATGCTTGTTCTCCGAAACTTATAACACCTTAGACGGCTCGGTAACTGACTGGTAAACTGTGAAAAAAAATGTGATTGCGCTGTTGGCGCTCGTCGGAATGTGCGCCGCATCTGCACCAATTGCCGATTTCCCCTCGGCCAAAATTTCAAACGGCTTAATTGAGGCCGAACTACACCTGCCCGATGCCCAAAAGGGCTACTATCGAGGTGTGCGCTTCGACTGGGCGGGTGTTATTCCGCGTTTGGAATACAAAGGACACTCCTATTTTGGTGAGTGGAATCCCAGCCCTTACGATGCCACCCTTCACGACAACATCACGGGGCCAGTAGAAGAGTTTATGCCCGTGGGCTACGACGAGGCCGAAGCAGGGGGCGCATTTTTGAAAATAGGCGTGGGTATATTGACCAAACCCGATGCTAAAAAGTACCTTCTTATCAACCGCTACGCCATCAAAAACGGAGGAAAATGGACGGTGAGTCCCTCAAAAGACCGCGTGGAGTTTGTACACGAACTAACCGACGCAACAGGCTATGGTTATTTGTACCGAAAAACGGTAAAACTTACCAACGGAAAACCAGAAATGGTACTGGAACATAGCCTCAAAAATACGGGGCAAAAAACCATCGAAACGGCGGTCTATAATCACAACTTTTTTAGGATTGACCAAGAATTGACGGGACCCAACATCAAAACCAGTTTTCCGTTTGAGGTGCAGGCCGAAGGTAAAAATTTTGGCACGATTGCCAAAGCTGAAAATAAAACCATTTCTTATTTAAAAACCTTAGAAACAGGCGATTATGTTTACTCAGAAGGTTTGAAAGGATTTGGTAATACGGCCAAAGATTACGACATTTTTATCCAAAATCTGAAAAGCGGTGCGGGCGTAAGAATCACCAGCGACCAACCGATTGACCGCTTGGTGCATTGGGCTTGTCGCACTACGTCTTGCCCCGAACCTTACATTAAATTGTCGGTGAAACCCCAGGAAGAAGTGCGTTGGACCATTAAATATGCTTTTGAAAGCAAAGCCCGCGCTGACAACCAAAACACCGACTGGCCCAAATACGGCGGCAACAGCGCGGGTAGTCGGTACTCAGAATTGGACGAAATAAACCTCCAAAACGTTCATAAACTGCAAATGGCGTGGGCCTACGACACGGGCGAAAACACCGAACCAGACAAAAGCCGCGACATACAATGCCAGCCCATTGTGGTAAACGGCGTGATGTATGGCGTAGCACCCAGCATGAAAGTATTTGCGGTGGCGGCAGGCACGGGCAAAGAAATCTGGAAATTTGACCCCTTCAAAGCCACCAAGCTCAAACCCAATTTTCACGCGGTGCGGGCGGTGGTGTATTGGGAAGAAGGCAACGACAAGCGCATCTTGTATTCGGTAGGTTCGCAGTTGATGGCCATCAATGCCCAAACGGGCGAAATCATCAAAAGTTTTGGCAAAAATGGCCTCAGTAGCCTGTACGCGGGCCTCGGCGACCAGCAAACGATGGGCTACGATGTCAATCAGTTCAGCATTCGTTCTACCTCGCCTGGGGTTATTTTCAAAAACCTGCTCATTATGGGGTCGGCGTTGTCGGAAGGCGGCGACGCGCTGCCAGGCCACATTCGGGCGTTTGATGTTAAAACGGGGCAACTGGCCTGGGTGTTCAGAACGGTGCCCATTCCTGGCGACTACGGCTACGAAACTTGGGCGAAAGATTCGTACAAAAAAATTGGCGGGGCCAACTGTTGGGCGGGTATGGTCGTGGACGACAAGCGCGGCATGGTATTTATTGGCACAGGTTCGCCCTCGGTCGATTTTTACGGGGGCGACCGCCCTGGGGCCAATCTTTTTGGCAACTGTGTCATTGCCCTCAATGCCCAAACGGGCGAGCGGATTTGGCATTTTCAGACGGTTCACCACGATTTGTGGGACCGCGACATTCCTTGCCCGCCCAACTTGATTACGGTTACGCACAACGGACCCGACGGTCGGCCCCGAAAAATAGAAGCTGTGGCCCAAGCCACCAAAGACGGCCTCATTTTTGTATTCGACCGCGATACAGGCCAGCCGTTGTTTCCAGTTATAGAAGTACCCGTGCCAAAAGTTGCGGCTTTGCCAGGCGAAAAACCGTGGCCTACGCAGCCCATACCCACCAAACCCGCGCCTTTTTCTAACCAAAACTTGGCCAAAGCCGATATGTCAAACCTGAGCCCAGCGGTGTCGGCGTACGTGCTGAAACGCTACGCAACAAGCAGAAGTGGCCCCAAAAATTTACCCCCAAGTACGCAACAAACGCTCTATTATGGAATAGGCGGAGGCGCAGAGTGGGGGGGAAGTGCCGCCGACCCCAACGGTGTGTTGTACGTCAATGCCAACAATATGCTTTGGTTTCATCAAATGAGGGCCGTAAAAGACCAAAACAACGGGGCTGCGCTAACCAAGGGCGCAAAATTGTTTAACACCAACTGCGCCGTTTGCCACGCCCTCGGTGGCAAAAACAGCACCGCAACGGCGGCGGGGGCGTATCCAGCGTTGCAAAATGTGAGCAAGCGGCTCACCAAAGACCAAGTAGCGGTGCTGTTGGAGTCGGGGCGCGGACGAATGCCCGCTTTTCAGCATTTTTCCAAAGAAGACCGTGCGGCCATCATTGATTTTTTATGGAAAAACGACCAACCAAAAACGCAAAAATCAACGCCCGACGAAGTGCATGACGTGGCAGTAATAGAAAAAAAATCAGGCCGCGATTTTCCGTACGCGCCGCCTTATCTCAACAATGGGTTCGTGCAATTTCGGGACCAGAACGATCACCCCGCCATCAAACCGCCTTGGGGGACACTCAATGCCGTGGACTTGAACACGGGTGAGTACCTGTGGAAAGTGCCGCTGGGCGAATACCCCGAACTGACCAAAAAAGGAATTTTGAATACGGGCACCGAAAACCACGGCGGGCCAGTGGTTACGGCGGGTGGGCTATTGTTTATTGCGGCCACTTACGACGAAAAACTGCGCGCTTTCAACACCAAAACGGGCAAAGTAGTGTGGGAATACAAACTACCAGCGGGTGGATTTGCCACGCCCATTACGTACAGCATAAACGGCAAACAATACGTGGCCATTGCGGCGGGGGGGCATCGCTATGGCCTCAAACCTGGCGGCCAATACGTGGCTTTTGCGTTGCCCTAAAATAACCAACCGTAAACCCCATTTATTGGCAAAAAACGCCAGACCGCTGGTGCTCGATGAGTTGAAATAGCGTGTTTTTACTTCGCCACCTCAATCAAATTGCCCGACTGATAATTAATTTTCAGTACGCCACCTTTGTCTAAAACTTGCCAATCCCAGCCTTGTTTTTCAAGCATATTTTTGCCAGAAACCAACACTTTTGAGGGT
>REAB01000170.1 GCA_004293645.1 Cytophagia bacterium
AAATAGTGTCTATTGAAATCATGATTCTGAATGTTTTTTTAACAAATATAACCAAAAGTAAACATGAAAAATCAATTTTTAACCCCCATTGGGGGCTTGGGGGCTAACTACCTCAAAATTACCTTCCGCCAACTTTGGCGCAACCGACTCTTCACGGGTTTGAATGTTTTGGGGCTTTCGATTGGCATTGCCGCCTGCTGGATTATTTTTCAGATGGTGAGCTACGAATTTAGCTTCGATGCCGACCACCCCAACGCCAACCGCATCTATAAAGTGGTGAGTTTGTTTAAATTTGACGGCAAAGAATCAGGCAACGCGGGCACGCCCAAGCCGATGGCCGAGGCCATCAAAAAAGAAGTGGGCGGCGTAGAAACCGTGGTCGGGGTGTATAGCTATTGGGTTTCGAGTCTCAAAGTACCGCAAGCCACGGGCAAACCCACTGTTTTTGAAGATATTGATGCATTAATTGCCACTACCAACGACTATTTCAAACTCGTACCATACAATTGGCTATCAGGTTCGGAAACGGCGGCCTTGTCCAAACCCAACCAAGTGGTGCTAACCAAAAGCCGCGCCGAACGCTATTTTCCGAACCAAACTCCCGCTCAAATGCTCGGCAAAACGCTGCTGTATTGGGACACGTTGGCCGTGGAAGTAACGGGTATTGTAGCAGATTTAGAAGCAGCCGGCTCAGGCCGCTCTACCTCGTTTTCCGACCAAGAGTTTTTGTCGTTGGCTACGGTACAAACGGGTAATAAAATCAAAGAGTTTACCGAGCCTGAATCGTGGGGGAACACCAATTCGAGCGACCAGGTTTATATACTGGCCAATGAGAAAACCAATGCCACTCAATTGGAAAAGCAAGTCAATGCGGTGGCGTTTAAATATTCGGAGGCCGAACTCAAAAAATGGGGCGATGCCTCGCGCAAGCAGCAACTACTACCGCTTAAAGACGTACATTTTGCCACCGATTTTGGCGACAACAACCGCAAAGCCGACCGCAACGTTCTGTACGCACTCATGGGCTTGGCGGTGTTTTTATTGTTGTTGGCCATCATCAATTATGTCAATTTGAGTACGGCGCAAATTCCGCAACGAGCCAAAGAAATTGGCATCAAAAAAACGCTGGGCAGCCCGCGTGCACAGCTCATTGCCAACTTTCTGGGCGAAACCGCGTTGGTTACACTTTTGGCCTGTGGTTTGGCTTACGGTTGGACACAGCTTTTCAACAATTCGTTTGGTGATTTGCTGCCCGAAGGCATCGCATTGTATCAAAACGTGGGGCAAATGTTGGGCTTTGTGGCCTTGCTGGTGGTGGTGGTGTCGCTGCTGTCGGGTTGGTATCCGAGTTTGCTGATTACCCGTTTCCAGCCCGTACAAGTGCTGCGCGGGCAACTAAGTTTTAGCATTGGCAAAAACCGTTTTACGCTCCGTAAAAGCCTGATTGTGTTTCAGTTTATAGTGGCGCAGGCGTTTATTATGGGGGCTTTGATTTGGAATCAACAACTCAATTATGCCCTCACTGCGAACTTGGGTTTTGAGCGCGAAGCCATTTTGACGGTGCAAGTACCGTGGAAATTGTCGCAAAATCCACTTTATGCAAACAAACAATTTACGTTAAAACAAGAATTAAAGCGAATCCCCGAAGTGGCCGCCGTGAGCCTGGGAAACCCACCTTTCAACCAGTCGTTTTCGAGCAATACGCACAAATACAAGGGCAAAAAAGGTGAAATTGAGCGCAATGTGTATCGCAAATACGTGGACAACGACCTCATTGATTTGTACGGCATGAAACTGCTCGCAGGCCGCAAACTCCAACCCAGCGACACCATCAAAGAGTACGTTATCAACGCTACTGCCGCCCGCGAATTTGGCTTTGCCAGTCCGCAGGAGGCCATCGGCAAGTATTTATCTCAAAACAACGGCACTATTTTGATACCCATCGTGGGCGTAGTCAGCGATTTCCATACAGCCTCATTTGCTCAAAAAATTGACCCAGTGGCCTTGATGACTCAGAAACAGAATCTTAGCAATTTCAACATCAAAATGGCTTCCTCCAAACCTGCCGATTGGCAAGTAGGAATCAAAAAAATGGAAAAAATCTGGAAACAGACCTATCCCAGCGCACCTTTTGAGTACAAGTTTTACGACGACATGATTGCCCAATTCTACGAAACTGAGCGCAACCAAGCACGCATCGTAAACTTGGCTACGATTATTGCCATTTTGATTTCTTGCTTGGGGCTATTCGGCTTGGCTACGCTCACTGCTTTTCAGCGCACCAAAGAAATTGGCATCAGAAAAGTGCTGGGCGCAAGCATCGCCAATTTGGTAGGGTTGCTCTCTGCCGATTTCATTAAACTAATCTTGATTGCGCTCGTGGTAGCCAGTCCGTTGGCTTATTTTTTGATGAGCAAGTATTTAGAAAACTACGTCTATCGCGTTGAAATTCAGTGGACTGTGTTTGCATTTGCGGCCATTTTAGCGGTACTTATCGCGCTCTTGACGGTGAGCTATCAGGCTATTAAAGCTGCTTTGGCCAACCCCGTGGAGAGTTTGAAAACAGAGTGAGATTGTTGTTGTCAGTGAAGACACTGACAACGGCGCAAATGGTTAGGGAATTTTTGCAAGCAATAATACCAAAAAAATAGAGTTATTTAGGTGTCTGAATCAACTTTATTTTTAAACCCCACAGCCCAATTATGCCGCTCGCCATCGCCCTCGAAAAAATTGCGCCGCTCTCTGACGAATGTAAAACCGCCCTGAGAGCCATAACACAGTTTAAAAATTATCAAGAAGGCCGCACCTTAGTAATACCAGGTCAAATTAACGACAAGCTCTACTACATCGAAAAAGGATTGGTACGAATTTTTAGCGACAGCGACAGCGACAGCGACAGCGACAGCGACAGCGGCAGCGACAGCGACAGCGACAGCGACAAAACCATTACAGCTTGGTTTGGGCGAGAGGGGGGCTTTGTGTGTTCGGTACAAAGTTTTTTTAACCAAAAACCTTCTTTTGAGTCCATTCAACTGCTGGAAGACAGCCAATTGTGGGTTATTTCGTACGCCGATTGGGAGCGTATGCTGGCTGAGTTTCCTGAACTCAACCTACATTTTAGAAAAATTTACCAGCATTACTTGACGGTCTATGATGCCCGCATTTACTTGTTGCGCCAGAAAAAAGCCCATAAAAAGTACGAATTGTTTTTAAAACTCTACCCCAAACTGGCCAATCGAGTACATATAAAGTACATTGCTCAATACTTGAATATATGCTCCGAAACGCTCAGTAGAATACGTAAAGAGCTGAAAAACAAACGATAAGACTTTTACGACTTGATTTAAGTCAGTTTTTTTGGCATCCTTCACGATGCAGTTTACAGTTTTAGAAAAAAAAAGGAGGAGAGTGAGCAAAAAGAAGTAATTTAGTTTTTCTACAAATCAAAAGAC
>REAB01000171.1 GCA_004293645.1 Cytophagia bacterium
AGAATTTGTGTTTACACTTGCTAATTTCACAGGAAATTTGAGCTTTGATGACGTAAAAAACGGCTTAGAATCCATCCAAATAAAAGACTTGAAAACCCTAAAAATTTAGCTAAAAACATCCAAAAAGTGGCGGAACTTTTGTGTGGAGTTTGTACAGGCTAAGTTTAATAATGCCGCAGCACTTTTATTCACCCTGCGCAGCCACTCGCTCGCGGGCGTGCGGCAACTGCCACCAGGGTAAATACGGGTAGGCGTGGTGCTCGTAGTGGTAGCCAAAAAAATAGCAACTCACAAAGGCTTTGAAGTGATTGAGCGACTGACTGCGGGCGTTGAGCGGTGGGTTGTGGTGGTGACCACGGTGGGGCAAATAAGTGCCAAAATAAAACAACTGAAACGTACTCAGCACGGCAGGAATCATCCAAAACAACACCAAGTTTTCCCACGGAAACCACAATTTAAGCACGTTGTAAGTAACAGCCATGAGCAGAACTTGCCACACCGAAACGTATTCTTTGGCAAAAGCCAAAAACCACAAAAAGAAATTGGGGTGGCCATCGTGGTAATCGGGGTCGTCGGGGGTGGCGGCGTGGCGGTGGTGCAGGTGGTGTTTGGCACTCAACGTTTTGAAGTTGTTGAATGCAAAAAGCGACGCACTCAAAAAGCCCAACCAGTAGTTAAGTCGCTTGTTTTGAGGCACTACCACGCCGTGTATCGAGTCGTGGGCGGTAATGAACACGCCCGTGTAGAGGTGCATTTGCAGCAAAATAAACAAATAAGTAAGCGGATTTTGCCAGTTGATGTGGTAATGGAGCAACAACGACAGCGACAAAAACCACAGCCCCAGCACGGTTAGCGCAATCCAAAGCCCTTTTTGGCCAATTTCGGTGGGTTTTACGGTGGGAATAGCCTGCATTTTGCGCGTTGGTGTTTGTAAATTCTAACGCAAAAGTACAAGTTTTTGTTTTCTGTGTAACCAATTAGACCTCAATGATGCGGAGTCTAATGGCTTCGATGGCCATGCTAACGCGGCTTTTTACGCCCATTTTTTGAAACACCGACTCGCGGTAGCCGTCTATGGTGCGCGGACTTACCGATATTTTGTCGGCAATTTCGACGTAAGTTAAATCACTGCACGCCCATTTTACAAACTCAATTTCGCGCTCATTGAAGCCCAAATGGTCGAACGCATTTTGAAAACTATCGGGGCTTAGGCTTCTGATGAGTTGCCCCGTGATGTATTCGGTATAATAAAATCCTTTTTGCACAATGGCATCGAGGGCTTGTTTGAGTTCGCTGGGTTTGCAGCCTTTGAGCAAGTAGCCGCGCGCGCCATTGCGCAACATTCCCACAATAGACTCTTCGCGGTCGTTCATGGAGAGTGCCAACACTTTGACGTGGGGGTGGTTGTTTTTGAGCCACAGTGCCGTTTCAAAACCATTCATCACGGGCATATTGATGTCGAGCAGCACTACATCGGGTACGTTGTTTTGTCTGATGCGTTCGAGGAGTTCTTGGCCGTTTGAGACTTCGTAGAGTACCTCGTATTCTTCGTATTTTTGCACCAACCCCGACAAGGCTTTGGCCATCAGTTCGTGGTCATCTACAATGGCAATGGTAGTTTTGGTCATGCGCGTAAACGTTGATTAAGGAGGATTAGGCAGTTGAATGGTAATTTTTACAGTTTCGGCCACGGCTTCTGTCCATTGTACCGTAGCCCCAAAAAGCGCGAGCCGCTGGTGAATGTCAAGTCGTTGTTGGGCATCAAAAACGGGCTTTGGGTGCTTTGTAGTGTTTAAAAAGCTGCTTTCTATGGTCATTACAAAGTAGGTAGGCGCGTATTGGAGCTGCACAATGAGGCTACTGAGGGGGTTGTCGAGCAGCGTGTCGAGTATCTCTTGCGATACCCTAAACAGCACTATTTCTTGTTCGTAGCCCAGCGAGTAGGGCGTTCCCGTTACGAGCAGTTCGGGCGCGGCTTTTTGCGAATACCGAATGCGCAGCAAACGCTGCCGCAGGCCATCTTGCAGGTCAAAATTGTGCCCCATGCACACCTTCAAACCCTGAATCAAGGCCCGTATGTCGTTGATAGACTGCCCCAAAATGGCGCTGGTTTGCTGCACATATTTTTGTTGGTCGGCATTGAGTGGGCTATCTCCCACAAAAAATAAGTTCATTTTAGCCACCGATAATAGCTGGCCAATGTTGTCGTACAGTTCTGAGCCTACGCGCTCAAACGCCCGTTTTTGCACCTCTACTTGTGCCTTCAAAACTTCTTGCTGGTATAATTCCATCGCTTTCATCTGTTCACTTTCCTTTGTTTTGGCCACGCACAAAATTACCACAACGTTTTGCTACCTACAACGGGAAAAATACCCTCTTTTAGCGGGTATTTATACGGTATTTTTTACCTCTACCACAGCGGTAGTACCCCTGCCTGCGGCCGTAGTGAGGGTATAACTACCGCCAATAAGCTCAGTACGCCGCCGAATATTGCGCAAACCCGACCCCGACTCAGTTGGTTTTCGAGATATAACTGCTTCGTAGTCAAATCCTTGCCCGTTGTCTTCTATACTCAAACGCAACGCAGCGGGCGTATATTGTAATTCTACTGCAAGCACAGACGCGCCCGCGTGTTTGAGTACGTTGTTGAGCAGTTCTTGCGCCACCCTAAACAGCACCATTTCTTTCTGCGCATTGAGCCGATAGGGTTCTCCTTGCGTGCGAAACTGGGCTTGGCATTTGCCTGTTTGTCTAATGCGCCGTAGCTCATGGGCGAGGCTGTCGGCGAGGCCAAAATCTTGGACAAAACCGCCGTCTAAACTTTTGCTCAACGCCCGTAGCTCATCAATGGCCTGCCGCATTGTTTCGTTTACTTCGTGTATTTGGGAGGTAGTAGTGGTGGGTTGTTCTTCCAAAATATTGAGCTGAAACCGCGCCAGCGACAGCAATTGGCCAATATTGTCGTGCAGTTCTTCGCCCATGCGCTGCAACGTTTGGCTCTGAATTTCCATCTGCGCTTGCAGCATTTCTTGCTCATACTGCGCTTGCAAAGCGGCTTTTTCTTTGAGGTTGGCTTGTTGTTTTTGTTTGAAAGTGAATATAAATGAAATCATGAAACCAATAAGCAACAACAAAGAGCTTATTCCGATTAGCAGAACGATGGCAATATCAAGTGATATCTCTTTCATTTATTGCAGGCCAATTGCCGCGCCAGTACTTTAAAAATGGATAAAGACAAAGTAAATAGAATCCAACATCAATCCATAAAACAATATAAATCCAGAATCCAGCCAGTTTGCGTTCGTTTACGATTAAATAACGCTTGAAAAAAACTGATAAAATAGGGCATCTTTCATATTGCTTCCAAAGTAGTTGACAGTTTTTGAGAAATTAGTCCACAAGCATATTGCCCACTAAACATGTAGTCGGAAAAATT
>REAB01000117.1:0-445 GCA_004293645.1 Cytophagia bacterium
CTAAGATAAGTTTGAAAAGAAAACGTAAAAAAGCATCAAGAGATGACAACTTTATGATCGAAATTCTAAAAAGTGCTTAATTTGGTGCGGTAGCCCTATTATCAATGCAATAATTCAAATTTTTGATAATAATTTCTGAATATTCTTTTCGGGTAAATACGTCTATCCAGCCAACTACCGTAAGTGTAATGAAAAATAACCCTCCCTCAAAAAATTTGTATTTTTCAGACATGCGTTTATTTATTTATTCGGCTGGAAGCCTTGTAATAGATGGCACGAGGCCAGAGCCTCGCGCCATCAAAATTTAAAATCGGCTGGAAGCCTTGTAATATTTGGCACGAGGCAAGAGCCTCGCGCCATCAAAAGGTTTATTTATTCGGCTGGAAGCCTTGTAATAATTGGCACGAGGCAGGAGCCTCGCGCCATCAAAAGATTTATTTATTCG
>REAB01000117.1:458-18217 GCA_004293645.1 Cytophagia bacterium
ATAATTGGCACGAGGCAGGAGCCTCGCGCCATCAAAAGATTTATTTATTCGGCTGGAAGCCTTGTAATAGTTGGCACGAGGCAGGAGCCTCGCGCCATCGGTTGGTGCTTTTTATTACAAGGCTTCCAGCCGCGTTCGTTTAAGCATATTTCAACTCGCCCGTGGTAAGCGGTGTTACGGGTTCGGTTTGGGGCGTACGGCCTTGTAATTCAGAAAGTTTGACGTTGGGTAAATGTGGCAACACCAGCTCACCGAAATACTCACACTCTTCAACGAGCGGATAACCCGACAAGATAAACGACCGTATGCCCATGTCCATGTAGCGGTTGAGTTTTTCGAGTACTTGCTCTGGATTGCCCACAATGGCCGCCCCGCAGCCCGACCGCGCCCGACCAATGCCGCCCCACAAATACGGTTCTATGTAATCGTCGGCATCGGCTTGTTTTCTAAACTCATCTTGGCGCAGCACCCCAGCCGATTTGGAATCTTGGGTACGGTGTTTGAGGGCTTCGGCTTGCTCTAAGTCAAATTTTGACATCATGCGCTTGGCCCAAGCGCGGGCTTCTTCTTCGGTTTTGCGCACAATGACGTGCGCTCGGAAACCAAAATCCAACTTTCGGCCTTGTTTGTCGGCGCGTTCGGCCATGTCTTGCATGGTGGCATAAATGCTCTGCTCGGGTTCCGGCCACATCAAAAATACGTCGCAATGTTTAGCACAAACTTCCTTAGACCCAGGCGAAATGCCGCCAAAATACAGCAGCGGGCCACCGTTCTGTTGATAAGGCTTAACGGGCGCAGCAGGTAAATTAATGCCTTTGTAAATTTCGCCGTCAAACACCACGCGGTCTTGTGTCCAGCCTTGTTTCAGAATCTCAATCACCTCCTCGCAGCGTTTGTAGCGCATCTCGTGGTCTTCTTTGGTGCCAGGCAGGTCGGAGTTGATGATGTTAATAGTAAGGCGACCTTTCAAGATATGGTCGAGCGTGGCAATGTGCCGCGCCAGCATCGGCGGGTGAATCTCGCCCGTGCGAATGGCCGCCAAGAGATTGATTTGCTGCGTTTGCGCGCCCGCCGCACCTGCGTACGTAAGCACTTCTTGGCCTACTACATACGAAGTTGGCAACAGAATGTTTTTATAACCGAGGCGGTCGGCGGTGAGCAAAATGTCTTTGCAGTGTTCATAGCTACTGCGGCGGGTGGGGTCAATGTTGCCCAAAAATTCAGTGTCGCCACCGCAGAGGTCATCAAACCAAGCTACTTCGCACACGCGCTGTTCTGTTCTGATATTTGAAATACGTGATGTTATTGGTTCAGAAGGCATATTGAAAGAATTTTTATTTGTTATTTTTCTAAATTTTAATCGTAAAAACCACAATGATTTGCTAAATCTACTTCAAAAAATTGATTACTTCGGTGGCAAATGCTACCGACGAATGCGTATTGTTGTGGTTGCCTGGCACACGTTTGCAAATGGCCTTCGGAATCAGGGCGGTCAATTTTTCGGCGCTGCCGTTGTCAAAATCTTCATTGCCCGAAATAACCAATACAGGTTTGTTGATGCGTTTCAGTTCCGAGGGCGTAGTAACGGGTTGGTATTTTTGCAAATACTGCATCACGAGCGTATCGGCATTGATAGATTTGGCGTAAGCCACCGCGCCTTTGAGCTGTGGGTATTTACTTGATTTTCCTGCAAATGCCTCATACATCATTTGGCGGCGGTCCCAGTTGGGATTGGTGAAGTTTTCTCCCATGCCACCCAACACCACTTTCTGTACGCCAGGCTCCACGCTCATTATTTTGGCAGCTACAATGGCCCCGCGCGAGTAGCCCATTAAGTCAAACTGCTTGATATTGAGGTGTTTCATTAATTGCTGTATGTCTTTTATTTCGGCGTTGTTGGCGTACATTTTTGGGTCATGGGGTTTGTCAGAATAACCATTTCCGCGCAAATCTGGCACAATGACGCGGTAGCCTGCCGCCGCCAACTGCTCGCGCACACTGCGCTTCCACATGGTGGCATTGACAATAAATCCGTGTAAAAGCACAATGGGCTTGCCCGCGCCCATTTGTTCGTAGTAAATTTTGGTGCCGTCAAACGATTTAAAATAGGAGCCGTAAACCTCATTTTCGAGACGGTGCCACTTTACGTTCCGCAGCGATTCTCGGCGCGAATAGGCCGATTTAGAAGGCGAATAGTGCTTTTCTAAATAGTCTAATACCGTTTTTTCGGCCTCGCCCAAGTCCCAGAGTTTATGGTTGCGCTGCATCCATCTGATACGCTCCTGCCACTCTTCGCGTTTGAGGCGCACCTGCGTTATCATTTTGGGCGAGTGGCAGCCCGTGCAATGCGCCTTGACAAGCATCAAGTTGGGGTCGAGTGCCAAGCCAGTTTCGGCATCTGTCGAATCCAGCCCCCTCACCTTCGATGCGGAGGCAGAAGGTTGCTGGTTACCTTTTTGAACAGCCGCCGTAAATAAACCGAGGCTTACCAGAACAACAATAAAATTGGGTGAAAGCAAACCGTTTTTCATTTTACATTACTCATTTTATATGCTACATTAAACCACTTTCACTGCTATTCTATGGCACGAATTATTGAGATAACCACCTGGATTCCAAGTTGGTATAACCATTGGCTGCGTAGTGCCTTTTTCGTCGGTGGCTCGCGCCCACACTTCGTAATAACCTTTTTGGGGCAAGTTGATTGCCGCTGTCCAGCGTTGCCATGACAAGCGATTTTTGGGTAAATTGAGCATGCATTTTTGCCAAGTTGCCCCAAAATCTATCGAAACGTGAACCTCTTTTACTGCCAAATCGCCTGCCCAAGCTTGGCCACGCAGCAAGAGCGTTTTGTTCAAATCAGTAACAATACCCGATTTTGGAAAGGTAATCAACGACTTGACGGGCATTGATTCTATTACTTTAAAGTTTTCGGGCGTTTCGGGTAGTTTTTCTCCTGGCTGAACGGGGCTGCGCGGCATTCGATAGCTGTGCCCATCCATTTTTGCACCGTCGTGTTCTTTGTTGCGCACCGAAATAGTATGCAGCCATTTGCCCGACACCGACGCAGGCCAGCCGCCCACCACTAAACGCAGCGGGAAGCCGTGTTGAAGCGGAATTTCCTGCCCATTCATGGCCCACGCAATGAGTGTTTCGTCTTCGAGGGCTTTTTGCAGTGGCACCCCGCGCGAAATAGCCGACTTGCCTGGGTCGCGGCTGGGGTGGAGGTCTTTGCCATAATAGCCAATGTAAACGGCATCGTTTTTGAGACCTACGTCGGCCAGTATGTCTTTTAGGCGCACGCCTGTCCATTCGGCACAGCTTACGCCCCCATCACCCCACTGATTTCCAGCCGTTTGTGGCACGTATCCGCTACGTCCATTGCCGCCACATTCCAACACTAACTGGTAAGTGTAGGGCTTAAATTTTGCTTTCAAATCGGCAAGGGTATAAGTTTTTGGTGCCTCGACCGACTCCCCTTTGATGATTAAAGTCCAGGTTTTAGGGTCAATTTTTTCTTCAGGAACAAGTCCGTTGTTCCGAATAAACATTTTCTCAAACGGCGTTACGTCGTCGTCGAGCAGATGGGCTGGGGTTTCTACCACCCAAGGTTTATCGCTGAGGGTCATCAAGTCGGGGTGCTTGCCTTCGAGGGCGTTTTCGAGGGGCAACGGCAGGTAGTGCGGGGGCAGTTTTTTGGCAAATACCATCTCGCTACCCACCATGCTGGTTAGGGCAGTCAAAGCACTTTTTTTCAAGAATCCACGTCGGTTGTGAAAGTCGGAACTTTTCATGTTGTGTTTTTCTATATTCTTAATTTCTCAATTCCAATGTCGAGTTGTGCGGGCAGTCTTGATTCAGTATCTTTTTTAAACATATTTGACAAACAACAACGCGACTATACTCACCAGCACCCACAATACCACGGCCTGTACCAACACTTTGAGTCCCACCTGCCGCACGGCCTGCAACGAAATGCCCGCCCCAATCAAAAACAAACTGGCCACCAAACCCTGTTTGGCCGCCAAATATAGGTTTTTGTACAAATCACCGCTCACTGGCACAAAGCTAAACAAACAGGAGGCCAGCACAAAGCCAATAATAAACGACGGGATTTTGAACGACTCACGGCTTTCGGAAAAACGCAGTACTAAGGCCAACGACACGGGAATAATCCACAAAATACGCAGCATTTTGGTAATAGATGCCACCCGCAGGGCTTCGTCGCCGTATTTGGCGGCGGTGCCCACCACCGAGCTGGTATCGTGAATGGCAATAGCGGCCCACGTCCCAAACTGTACCTCCGACAGCCCCGCCCAGTGGCCAAGCGTAGGAAAAACCACCAAAGCCAGCGCATTGAGCAAAAATACCACGCCCGTAGCCATCGAAAGTTGATTGGCATCGGCTTTTATCACTGAACCCACCGCCGCAATGGCCGAGCCGCCACAAATGGCCGTCCCGACCGACACCAGCAACGAAATCTGGCGGTCTATTTTCAGGGCTTTACCCAAAAAATAACCTATCGTCAATACCCCAATCACAAAAAGTGTGGTAGTTCCAATGTTGTCTTGACCTGCTTTTAACAAAACTTGGATATTGATACCGAAGCCCAAACCTACTACCGAGGTTTTGAGCAAATACCCACCCCATTGAGACACGTTTTTGCCAAAAGGATTGCCCAATAAAAGCGCGAAGCCCAAACCCAAAAATAATGCCATTGACGCGCTAACGTAAACGGTTAGGCATAGTACAAAAACAGCAATAAATAGTATTTTTAGGGCTTGTGTCATTCAACAAAAGTAATTGACTATGCTGTGCGGCACAAATACTAAATTATTATATTCAATTACTTGTTGTTATATTGACGCATGGCAAAACGCATAAAAAGCTCCACCATCGGTTCGGGTTGCCCTTGCAAATGTATGAGCCAGAACTTGCGGTTTATTACAAAATTATTGATATTAATAATTTTTAACTGATTGGTTATCAATTCTTTTTGTATAGATCTAATTGGCAAAAATGCCAAACAATTGGCGTGTTCGAGAAATGACTTAATACTTTCGGTACCGCCAAGGTGCATAATAATTTGTAATGCCGAAAGTTTGACGTTATTTTCTTTTAGAGCACTTTCTATTACCTCAAGCGTACCCGAACCGCGCTCTCGCAATACCAGCGGCAAAGCCGTCAACTCGGCCAGCGAAATCTCGTTCAAATGCGCCAACTTACGTGAGGTATGCACCACTGCAACGAGTTGGTCGTCCATAAAATCTATGTACCGAAGGCTTGGATTTTGCTTTTTGCCTTCTACAATGCCCAAATCTATGCGCTGCAAAAGCACCGCGTTTTCAATCATCTCGGTATTGCCGTTGAGCAGCGACAGGGTAATTTGTGGGTATTTTTCATAATACTTGGCCATCAACGGAGCTATGAGGTATTGCCCAATAGTAGTACTGGCACCGAGCCGCAACTGCCCTGCATTTTGGGCTTTGAGCGCGCCTATTTCAAAATCAGCTTCTTGGTACAATTGCAAAATTTGCTGCGTATAACGATACAGCACCTCGCCCGCTTGGGTGAGCCGAATGGTGTTGCCCTGCCGTTCAAAAAGCCGCGTACCATACTCTGTTTCAAACTCTTTGACGTGTTTAGTTACGGCTGGTTGAGTGATAAACAGCGCGTTGGCAGCCTTCGTGAAGCTGAGGTGCTGGGCAACACTGCTAAAAACTTTTAACCGAAAGTCAGACATCTACCGATAACTTTAAATTATAGCGCATCATTACTTTTTATTTGTATGGTGTAGCAAAATCGTTGTTTTTTGCTTTATTTTGCAAAGTAAACAGAATAATTTAAACATTTCTAAGAATTAATTTTAAACTAACCAATTTCCCTATGAAAAAAATTTATAACGTTTTGTTTGTGATGGTGCTATCTATGAGCACTATCATGGCCCAAACTACCATCAATGGCACTGTAAAAGACCAAGATAATGTATCCCTGACGGGAGTGAGCATACTGGTAAAAGGAACGGTAGTGGGAACTATTTCTGACAACAATGGCAATTTTAGCATCAAAACCAACGCTTCACTTCCGCTCACTTTACGGCTTAGCTTGGTGGGCTACCAAACCCTCGAAATAGCCGCCAATGGCGCAACAGTAGCGGCAATACTACGGGAAGACATTGGCACGCTGCAAGAAGTAACCGTAACGGGCAACCGCGTGGAAGAAAGCCTCACAAAGTCGTCGGTGAGCATCGAAAAATTGGGCGTGCGCCAATTGCAAAATGCCGCCGCCGCCACGCCTTTTGATGCCCTCCAAAACGTGAAAGGCGTGGACTTAATGACGCAAAGTCTGAGCTTTAAGTCGGTAAACATGCGCGGTTTTGGAGCCAACAACAACAACCGCTTTGTGCAACTCACCGATGGCATGGACAACCGCTCGCCAGGTTTAGGTTTTGGTTTTGGAGCAGTAGCGGGCGTGTCAGATTTGGACATTGAGAGCATTGAGATTATTCCTGGCGCGGCCTCGGCACTCTATGGCCCCGATGCTTTGCAAGGTTTGATGATTACCAACTCCAAAAACCCGTTTGAATTTCAGGGATTGAGCGTACAAACCAAACTGGGTTTCAACAACGTAGGCTCGTCGGTAGGTACTAAGCCTTATTATGACGTAGCCCTGCGCTACGCCGAGCAAGTGGGGGAGCGTTTTGCGTTCAAAGTCAATTTCCAGCGTTTGGCAGGTACAGATTTTATTGCCGACAACTACAACGACCGCTACCACCGTGGCCGCGATGGCTTTTTTCAACGCGATGCCGCCAATGGTAACGTGGCCGTTGGCGTGTTGGGTTATGCCGCCAACAACAACCCGCGTACCAATTTTCAGTACGATGGCGTGAACATTTACGGCGACGATTTCAACAACGCCAGTGGGTTTCGTTATCCAGCCAATTTTGCCAATCCCGCGTTGGCGGGGCAGTTGGTAACGCGCACGGGGTTCAAAGAAATTGATTTGCTGGGCAACGACGGCAAGGTTTTCAACAACCGCGCTAACGTGTCGCTGCACTACAAAATAAACGATAAAATTGAGGCTTCGGTAGGCTGGTACTACGGCAACGGTAACTTCATCCGCACAGCAGGTTTCCGTGAGTATTTTCCTGATTACCAACGCCATCAATTCAAGGCTGAACTACGCGGCAGCAACTTCTTCTTGCGGGCTTATACCACCCAGCAAAAAGCCGAAGGTTGGAACATTGGCCAAACGGCCGTGGCCATGAACAACCTGGTGAAGCCGCTCGCTACTTGGGCCAATGATTTTGCCACCGCTTTTGCCGCCAACAATAACGACATTGGCTTGGCGCGGGTTTTGGCCGACGGCGCGGCCTCGGTCATCAACGCCCCGGGCCGCCGCCTTGAGCCTGGTACATTCCGTTTCAATGAAGTACGCGACTTGATTGCGGGTACTTACACCAACGAAAACGTGAATTTGTTGGGTACCAACGTGCCAGGTCGCCGTTTCCGCGACAACTCGCAGATGTTTCACTACGAGGGTATGTACAATTTTAAAAACGAAATAAAATGGATGGAACTGGTAACGGGAGCGAGTATTCGGCGGTTTGTGCTCGAATCGCGCGGTACAGTTTTTCCACGTAAATCCGATAACTCAGAATATACCATCATGGAGTACGGTGCTTATGCGCAGGCTTCCAAAGAACTCAAGTTTTCGGAGAACGTGAGCTTGAAACCCACCGTGGCTGTTCGTTACGACAAAAATCAGTACTTCAAAGGGGGCCTCACGCCGCGTGCCTCGTTTGTGTTTAGCGCAGGGCCGCACAACTTCCGTGCGTCTTGGCAAAGTGCCTTCCGCAACCCCTCGCCTGGGCAGTTGCTGTCCTCGCCAGCGCGCCTCACCGACGCGGGCGAAGTGGGCGGCTCAACCATCGCGGCCACCAACGCCAATTTATTTGCCAACCCTGCTTACTTAGAAAACGACGTGCAAGATTTGCTAAGGGGAAACATCAGCGAAGACCAGCTCAAATCGCGGGCGTACGACCCCAACCGTTTTACAACCGAAAAAATAAAAACGTGGGAAATAGGTTACAAAACCCTGATAAACAATCGGTTGTTTGTTGATGCTTTCTTGTACCAAAGCATTTACAACGATTTTATTGCCGCCCAAAACATGCGTCAACCATTGAGTGGAAACCTCGCCGACGTGCGCAACCCCGCTACGTTCCGCACGTTGCAGGTCAATTTCAATAACTTCAACGAAATTTTTGTGAATGGTTGGGGAGCAGGAGTTGAGTACGCGCTTGGGAAGGGTTACAATGTTTCGGGCAATTACGCCCGCCAAGTAGGCCGCATTACGCTCCGCGACGCGCAGGGGAACATTGTCAAAAACCGCGCGGGGGTAGAAATTAAAAACCGTAAAATGAGCGACCCTGATGTGTCGGACGCAGGCCGTAACTTTTTTATCTCGCCCGAAGACCGCTACAATTTCAGTTTTAGTAACCCAAAAGTTACCCAAAACTTTGGTTTCAACATTACCTACCGCTGGACCAGCGAAATGTGGGTAGAGCAAGGCACCACCGCAGGCGACATTTGGATGCCCTCATGGACGAGCTTAGACGCGCAAGTGAGTTTCAAACTACCTGCCATGAAGTCAGTATTAAAAATTGGGGGTTCTAATTTACTCAACCAATACTACGCTCAAGGCTACGGCCTCGCCCAAATTGGTGGCCTGTATTACGTGAGTTTGACTTTTGACGATTTGTTGAGAAAGTAAAACCAAAAAGTACCTGTAGCAGTGCAGAACCGTTACAGGTATTTTTTTAATCCTATTTATGATATTTGTGCATATCTTAGCACATAAAATAACCTGAGAATGATTAAACGCATCAAAGAAATTAGCGATGAGTCTGCTTGGGTTTTGGCTGAAATAATTGGCTACAGCTTCGAGGCTGAGATGGCATTGAAACAATTAGAAGCAGCCTTAGCAGATTTAGAAGCGTCTTTTGAACCAGATAATGCCCAGGTAGAAATAGTTTTTACGGCACTTGCTGAACTTAAAATAGCGTTTTCAAAATGCTTGAAAAAAACTCCTACACAGTATCGAAATCTAATTGAGAATCTTACAGACCGCATTGATATTTTCTTGTTTCACCACCGTTTATTGTAAAAAGATAAGAAGTCTATGAAAAATTTAGCACAAATAATAACCGAACTGCGCGACCAGAGAGGGATAACACAAGAACAGCTATCGGTGCTTTCGGGTATTAATCAAGCCCATATTTCGCGCATTGAAAGCGGAAAAAACAAACCAACAATGCCAACTGTTTTTAGACTTTGTAAAGCCTTAGAAATTGACCCCATTGTGTTGGCTGACATTTTAGCAGAAGAGTTTCGCACTTATATCAAGCACAATTTTCATTCTAAAATTTCAGTAAACGGATAGCTTTTATTCAAAGTACCAGTATGCTGGAGTCAGCATAGCTTTGGAGAGCTGCATCGTTGGGGTCTAACTCCGTAACCAAATAGTCTATTTCATTGAGGGCGGCTATTTTGAAACGCATGGAGGCGTTGAGTTTTTCGGAAATAGTCAAAACTGCCACTTTCCGCGCCGACTTCATCATGGCGCGTTTTACTTGCACACTTTCCCAGTCGGTGTCGGTAAAACCAGCTTTGGCATCAAGCGCGTTGTTGCCCAATAAACACAAATCGGCAATGCAAAGCGAGTTATTAACTGGCGTTGGAATCAATACACCTACAAATTGCCCACGGCCTCGTGGATATGTTTGACTTGTTTGGCTTCAAAAACCACGCAGGGGTAGCCAAACAAGCAGCGGTCTTTTATCATTTGGGCTACTTCGACGGGTACTTGTTCTTCCCAGCCAGGCTCGCCGCGTTTGATGAGTTCGAGCACACGGTCGGTAGAAATATGCAGGTGGGTTTCGTTAAAATCACGAATATCTTCAATTTTATCGTTTTGAATTAAATACTGAAACAGCGGCTGCAAGTGGTCGGGGAGCTCAAAGTTTTGGCAACTGTATAATTTGCCCTCTTTGAGGGTTGGGTACACAAACAGCTTCACTTTTCTACTAAACAAGGTCGAAAAAGACTCCAAAATACCACCAGGCAGATTCAAATAGTATTGTTCATCAAAAATATACTGCAAGTTGGGAATTCCCAATATCAACCCAATTTTGAGGCGGGTCAGTTTAGAAAGATACGCCACCAAGCGGTGGTATTCTTCATAATTGGAAATCATCACTGTTTCGCCGAGCGAGCAAAGTATATCCACGCGGTCTAAAAAATCTTTCTCGTTGATGTTGCTTTCGCCACCCGAACGCAGGTTTTGGAGTGTTAGCTCGGCCACCATCACCAGCTTGTTGCTGTCCACGTCGGATTCGGCTTTGAATTGCTCCAAACCCGTGCGAAGCATGTCCACGTGTACGTTGGCAATGGGGCGCAAGCGTCCGCGCAGAAGTAAAATATTTTTTTTATAAAGCGCGTCCGAAGGCTGCAATACGTTGCCGTTGGGGGCAAACATGGCTACTTCGGTAAAATTGTGTTTTACCAAATAGAGGCTCATCAAGCGGTTATCGACGTGGGCAAAATCTGGCCCTTGCACCCGAATCATGTCTATTTGCATTCGGTCGGTGCCCAGGTCGTCGAGTAGTGATATGAGCAGCGTTTCGGGCGATTTATGGTAGTAAAAACAGCCGTACATTAAGTTTACACCAATTACGCCGAGGGCTTGCTGCTGCAACCCGCTGTCGTTGTCGAGCATTTTTACGTGGATAATGGCCTCATTGTAAGGCGAATGAGGCTTAAGCTGAAACCGCAGACCAATCCAACCGTGGGCTTCGTTGGTTTTTTGGTAGTTGAGTGCCACCACGGTATTGGCAAATGCAAAAAAAAGGGTGTTGTCGCCCCGTTTTTCTGAGAGTCGCATTTCGCAGAGGTCGTATTCGTGTTTGAGCATTTTTACCAACCGCGACTCCACCACGTAGCGACCACCTGGCTCGGAGCCGTATATCTCGTCGCTAAAAGTCATATCGTAAGCCGACATTGTTTTGGCAATTGTACCCGATGCTCCGCCCGCTTTAAAAAACTGAGCAGCCGTATCTTGACCCGCGCCAATTTCGGCAAACGAGCCATAAATGCGGGTGTCAAGATTGATACGCAAGGCTTTTTGCTTGGTACCCAGTTGTTTATCGTGTTTTACCGTTCCGTTATTTCCTGCCATTTTCAATTTAAAGTTTGAGGTTTTTTTACCAATGACTACCTACCCAAGACCACTGACCCGTTGACTACCCTCGTTCCTACTTGTCCGTTTTCGAGGGCTGTTCGAAGTTCGTCGGCGTGGCAGATGGTTACTTCCAAAACGCCGCTTTTGAGCGCGTCAAAAGCGTTGTCCAATTTCGGAATCATGCCTTTGTTGATAACTCCGTTGGCTTTGAAAGTGTCATAATTTTCGGGTGTTAGAGTGGCAATGACCGAGTTGTCGTCGTCGGGATTGGCCAAAACCCCCTTTTTTTCAAAGCAATAGGCCAAATTTACGCTAAAAAATGATGTCAATGCTACTGCTATCGCCGACGCCATGGTGTCGGCGTTGGTGTTGAGCATGGTACCATTTGTGTTTTCAAAGGTAAGCGGGGCTACAATTGGAACTAAGCCATTTTCTAAGAACAACTGAAAACCAGCATTTGACACTGCCGTAACGTCGCCCACAAAGCCGTAATCTATGGTCTTGACAGGCCGCTTCACGGCCTGAATCAAGCCTGCGTCTGCGCCCGTGAGGCCAATGGCATTGCAACCCCAAGATTGCAGTTGCGCTACTATTTTTTTATTGACCAACCCGCCATACACCATCGTTACTACATCGAGCATAGCTTGGTCGGTAATGCGCCTGCCGTCTATCATTTGGGTAGTTACGCCCAATTTACTGGCCACTTCGGTCGCAATTTTTCCGCCGCCGTGTACCAAAATTTTTAGTGCTTTTATCTGGGCAAAATCACTCAAAAAAGCCCTTAATTTATCAGGATTGTCTATGACATTTCCCCCAATTTTAACAATATAAAGCGTTGGTTTTGACATATTTATGGAGCTATTTCGGCCAGCATTTGTTCGTATTTTTGTACGGTTTTTTGTAAAGTATCGCTGTAATGAAAGTCAAAAAAAGCATCTAATTCTTGGTACAACTGCACGCGATTTTCGACGTAAAAACGACTTTTGGGCGTGTGCAAATTGCTCATGCCACCTCGGTGTCGCCGATATACGCCACCTACTTCGGGCGAATAATGCAACTTGCCATGTGCGGCGGCCAAAATAAAAATGCCTAAATCGCCACCTGCCATTCGTTTGAACCAATCGGGAAACCCATTCCGAAATACGTTCCGAAACAACGTGCTGCACGTGGGTACGAACCAATTATCCTGAAACAAACTTTCTATGGTATCGTACTCGGGCAATGGCCCATTGAACAAATGTGATGGACTGCCGTCTTCATATTGAACTTCTACATTATGAAAACTTAGTGCTACATTGGCTTGTGTATCAAGTAGTTCTACTTGTTTTTGAAGTTTGTGCGGGTCAGTCCAGTAGTCATCGCCTTCGCAAAGGGCAATGTAAGGTGCTTGGCATTGTTCAAATAAAAACAGCACATTATTTTTGCCACCCAACTCACGCGGGGTTTGTGGGCCCAAGTTGGTAGGGTGCAAAAATGCCCGAATTTGAGCGGGATATTGGTCGGCGTACGACTGTACAATGCGGGCAGTTTGGTCGGTAGAGCCATCGTCGCCTATTACCAAGTCAAAGTCAAAGTTGGTTTGCTGCGCCAAACAACTTTCGATGGTTTTTGCCACAAAAGCTGCGTGGTTATAGGTTGGAATCAGAATATTGACGCGCGGGTTCATGTGTAGATTTTAAATAATTATACTCGTCCCGATTTCTAATCAAGATTGTTGGTTGCTCGTCCCGATTTCCAATTGGGGCGGCGATGGTTTTGCAACTGTATCGCCAAACGCTAAAAGAGCATTTTTAATATATTGCCTGAATGGAAAATTTGTTACTCATTGTCTATCAGTTACTTATGTTATTATTTTAGATTTGGATGTTTTTAAAAATTCAGAATATTTTTAGCATTCAAGGTCAAAAAACAGTCAAATACTTTGTAAACGGGGGCTAAAATTGCGTATTTTTAAGCATACAAACAAAGCCATGCGAAAAAGACTCAAGACACAATTGACCATCGGGCTAACGCCTACTGCTTTATAAAAGGTAGAGAGAAATTACGGCCAACCTTGGCCACCTTACGGCATATTGTCATTACACCAGTGCTTAAATTGCAGGTGTTAATTGCGCTGTAAGTATTTTATTATCAGTTATTTACGCCCAATTTTATCTACAAAAAGTATTTGTTCAAAAAAATGGCTCTTATTTTTTATGCCTTTTGTGAAGAAAATCTTGTAAAGCACTTAAAATCAATCATTTGCGCCGAGCTTAATACCTACATTTAACAAAAAACCAAAACCTTACAGCATCTCAAATAGTTACGGTTATATTTACTTCCTTTTTTGTTCAAACCAAAAATGAAAACAACACTCATCAGTACCCTTATTTGTTCGAGCATGGTGGCAATGGCACAACTAAAATACCCCGAAACCCGCAAAAACGACCAAACCGATACCTACCACGGCACTGCCGTAGCCGACCCTTACCGCTGGCTTGAAGACGATCGTTCGGACGAAACAGGGGCTTGGGTGAAAGCACAAAATGAATTGACATTCAGCTATTTAGACAAAATACTCTACCGCAAAACGATTTATAACCAACTCGAAAAAATTGTTAATTATCCCAAATATTCATCGCCCAGCCGAAAGGGTGAATATTTTTATTTTTCCAAAAACGACGGATTGCAGAATCAGAGTATTTTGTATCGTCAAAAAGGCTTAACTGGCACTCCGGAATTGGTGCTCGACCCCAACAAACTATCGGCCGATGGCACCACGCAACTGTCGGCGTTTAGCCTCTCCAAAGATGGTAAATTGGCCGTGGTCGGTACGTCAAAAGGTGGCTCAGACTGGAACGAATACGGCGTAATGGACATGAAAACCCTCCAAATGCTGAACGATAAAATGGAGTGGGTAAAAGTGTCGGGGGCGGCTTGGCAGGGCGACGGTTTTTATTACAGCCGCTACCCAAAACCAGCGGGCAGCGCGTTGGCTGCCAAAAACGAAAACCACCAAGTTTTTTATCACAAAATAGGAACAAATCAAACCGACGATAAACTCATTTACGAAGACAAAGCCAATTTGCAGCGGTTTCACAATGCTTATACATCTGATGATGAAGCTTTTACGTTTTTGAGTATCAGCGACCGGGGCAAGGGCAAAGACGGCAACGCACTCTTTTTTATGAAACGTGGCGAGTCGAAGTTTGTGCCGCTGGTGGCCGAGATTACCGACGCTGATTACAATGTTATTGACAACGACGGCGACAAGTTGCTCATTTCGACCAACGACAATGCCCCAAACCGCAAGATAATGCTGGCCAACGCCCAAACGCCCGACAAGGCCAATTGGCAAACCCTCATTGCCGAAAAGCCAGAGGTGCTCGACGGCGCATCAACGGCGGGCAAGAAGCTGTTTGTGAGCTACTTGAAAGATGTTACTACCCGTACTTACGTTTACAACTACGCGGGCAAACTCGAAAACGAAGTGCCATTTCCGACGCTGGGCACGGCGGGTGGTTTTGGGGGCGAAAAAGACGATTCGTTTGTATTTTACACGTTTACGTCGTTTACGTACCCGCCCACTATTTTTCAGTATGACCTTGCTACCCGCAAAAGCACCCTATTTCGCAAGCCCGAAGTGGCATTCAACCCCGACGCTTACGAAACCAAACAGGTGTTTTACCTCAGCAAAGACGGCACCAAAGTGCCGCTGTTTGTTACGCACAAAAAAGGGCTGAAACTGGACGGCAAAAACCCAACCATCTTGTACGGCTACGGAGGTTTTAATATTAGTTTACCGCCCGCTTTTAGCCCCACGCGCATTCCGTTTTTGGACAATGGCGGCGTTTTTGCCCAAGCCAACCTGCGCGGCGGCGGCGAATACGGCGAAAAATGGCACGAGCAAGGTATGAAGCTTAAAAAACAAAATGTGTTCGACGATTTTATTGCTGCTGCCGAGTATCTTTTTGCCCAAAAATACACATCCAACCAGTATTTGGCATTGCAGGGCGGCTCAAACGGCGGTCTATTGGTGGGCGCAGTAACCAACCAACGCCCCGATTTGTGCAAAGTATCTTTCCCGCAAGTGGGCGTGATGGATATGCTTCGTTTTCAGAAGTTTACCATTGGTTGGAACTGGATTGCCGACTACGGCAGCAGCGACAACGCCGATGAGTTTAAGATGCTCTACGGCTACTCGCCCATGCACAACATCAA
Source organism: Cytophagia bacterium (assembly GCA_004293645.1). Taxonomy (GTDB): domain Bacteria; phylum Bacteroidota; class Bacteroidia; order Cytophagales; family Spirosomataceae; genus REAB01. Next base: position 15,900 of record REAB01000117.1, read on the forward strand.
AACGGGCGTAAACTACCCCGCCACGCTCGTAACCACCGCCGACCACGACGACCGCGTAGTGCCTGCGCACTCGTTTAAATACGCCGCCACGCTCCAAGAAAAAGCCGCCGCCAGCACCCAAGCCCCACTCTTGATTCGGATTGACACCAATTCGGGACATGGGGCCAGCAACCTCAAAAAAAACTTAGAAACCACCGCCGACATCTACGCTTTTATGTTTTTCAACATGGGGCTAACTTGGCAATAAACCACTTACGTGCATGAAACCGATTAAAAAATTAGGATTTTTGTTGGGTTATAGTCTGCCACTGCTCATTGTGTTGAGTTATTATTTCGGTGGCCCCGCTTGGACTTTTGCGGGCTTTTTGTACGTTTATTTATTCGTTCCAATTCTTGATGAACTCATCAACCGCGACCCGTACAACGTTGAAAAGGCTGATTTTGAAGAACTGACGCAAAGCCGTTATTTCGACGTATTGGTTTATTCTAACGTTTATATTCAGTATGGATTGCTTTTTTGGGGAGCTTGGGTGCTTACTTTTCACAACCTAACACCTTGGCAAATGGGCGGCTTGGTGCTGAGTGTGGGCATTTTTGCGTCGGGTATTATCAACGTTGCCCACGAGTTGGGACATCGGCAAAGCGCGGTGGCGCAGTGGCACACGCGGGCGGCGTTGCTGTCGGTCAATTACATGCACTTTACCATCGAACACAACCGAGGCCACCACGTGCACGTAGCCACGCCCACCGACCCCGCCACGAGTCGTAAAAACCAGTCTATTTTGGCATTTTGGCGGCAAACATTGGTAGGTGGCTACCAAAGTGCTTGGCAAATTGAGAAAAAACGGCTGGCCCGCGAAAACAAAGCCGTTTGGAGTACTGCCAACGAAATGCTCTGGTTTGCGGTGTTGCCAGTGGTATTTTTTGTTTTACTCACGGCAGCTCCCTCGTTGTTGGCGGGTCGTTTTGTTTGGGAAGTCCCCGTGTTTTTGATTGGACAAAGCGTCTTTGCTGTTTTATCGTTAGAGTGCGTCAATTATATTGAGCATTACGGCATTATGCGCCGCGAAATAGCCCCTGGCAAGTACGAGCGCGTCAATCCGCTGCACTCCTGGAACGCCAACCACTTGGTAAGCAACTTGATGCTTTTTCATTTGCAGCGGCATTCCGACCACCACGCTTTTGCGGCGCGGCCTTACCAAGTGCTGCGGCATTTTGACGAAAGTCCGCAGTTGCCTTTTGGTTATCCCGTCATGATTTTGATGTCGCTGGTGCCGCCGCTGTGGTTTTCGGTGATGAACAAAAGGCTCGAAAACTGGCAAGCCACCGCCACCGATTCTGAGCACATTGCACAGGTAGTGAAGCAGTTTGCGTAGTTTGGGTTACAATTTCTTGGCCTGGTTCCAATATTCGTCCATTTCGGCCAAAGTCATTTGGTGCAATTGCTTGCCGTCGGCTTTTGATTGGGTTTCCAAATAATTGAAACGTTTGATGAATTTTTTGTTGGTGCGTTCGAGGGCAGTTTCGGGGTTGATGTCAATAAATCGGGCATAATTAACCAACGAAAACAACAAATCGCCAAACTCGTCTTCGGCTTTTTCCTTGTCAATCAGCGTATTATCTTCGGCATTGAAGTGTTCCTTAAACTCCTGCATTTCTTCTTCTACTTTTTCCCAAACCTGTTGTTTTTCTTCCCAATCAAACCCTGCACCCCGCGCTTTTTCTTGAATTCGCATGGCCTTTACGAGCGCGGGCAACGACGCGGGCACGCCGCCCAAAACGGTTTTTGTGCCATCGCCTTCTTTGAGTTTTATCTGCTCCCAATTTTGCTTCACTTGCTCCTCGGTGTCGGCCACCACATTGCCATAAATGTGTGGGTGGCGCACAATTAATTTTTCGCAAATGCCATTCAAGACATCAGCAATATCGAAGGTGTTGGTTTCGGAGGCTATTTTGGCGTAAAACACCAAATGCAGCATCAAGTCGCCCAATTCTTTTTTGATTTCGGGCAAATCGTTCTCCATAATCGCATCGGAGAGTTCGTAGGTTTCCTCAATGGTCAAGTGGCGCAGACTTTGAATGGTCTGTTTTTTGTCCCAGGGGCATTTGGCTCGCAAGTCGTCCATCACGGTCAGCAGGCGGTCGAAAGCGGCGAGTTGTGCTTGGCGAGATTCGGGTAGGGTGGAGAAGTCGGTCATTTTCAAAATAGATATACAAAACTGGGCATCCTTCACGATGCAGTTTACAGTTTTAGAAAAAAAAAGGAGGAGAGTGAGCAAAAAGAAGTAATTTAGTTTTTCTACAAATCAAAAGACTTA
>REAB01000118.1 GCA_004293645.1 Cytophagia bacterium
AAAGATTTAGACAACCACATTGGAGCAATTGCTTATTTCATCTGTGATTATAACTTGCAAATCCAAAAATCAATAGCACCATAAATGTACCACTACCCATTATTTAAATTTGGCTCATCAATTATTTAATGCCAGAATACCCCAAAACAATGCCTGTAATAGACTATTTTTGCAGCCAAATGATAAAAAACAAACAACAATAATGATAAAACGTACTTTGGTAAAATCCATCCAAAAAATGGGGCTTTACAAATACTGGGTTGCATTTCGGGAGGACTATTACCCCACTGCTGATATGCAACGAATGCGGATTTTTTATGCCCAATTTGTGAAGCCCGACAGTGTGTGCTTTGATATTGGGGCCAACATGGGCAGTCGAATAGCTGCGTTTCGGGCGTTGAAGGCCAATGTGGTGGCGGTTGAACCACAAAAATTGTGCGTACAATTTCTCAAACAGCGTTTTGGGAAAGAAGTCAAAATAGTAGCCAAAGGGGTTGGTAGTCAGCTGGGTTGGCTTAATTTTTACGTATCTGATGAGTCGCTGCTTTCTTCGTTTTCTACGGAGTGGATTGCCAATATCAAGCAAAAATTTGCGCACCACAATTGGGAGCAAGTTGAGCAAGTAGAAATGACAACATTGGACGCGCTTATTGCCGAATATGGCGTACCCGATTTTGTAAAAATTGACGTAGAAGGCTACGAATTAGAGGTTTTACAGGGGCTTTCGCAGGGTGTTAAAGCCCTTTCGTTTGAATATGCCTACGCTGAGCAGAAACAAAAAGTGTTAGATTGTTTGCGCGTTTTACACCGTTTAATGCCCAATGCTACTTACAATTACAGCCCTGGCGAAACTTTTGAATTCAAACTATCGCCGTGGTGTAGCTACGAAAATTTGCTGCAACATTTTGAAAGCCCCGATTTTGCAAAAAAAACCATGGGAGATATTTATGTGTTAAACGGCGCGTAGCCCCGCGATGAGTCGCGGAGCTACGTGTTTTTTCAACCCTCTTTTTTCGCGCTTCACCCTCGTTTTGTGTACGTTTTGCCCCCGTTTGGTTTTCCTGACGGGCTTTTTTGTGGGAGTTTTGAACCGAAAATCAAACAAAACACACAAAGCCATGCAAAAAGTATTCTCCTCTCTTGCCCTTCGATTCGCGGGCGTTTTTATCTTCTTATTAACAGCCAACTTGACAGCCGCCGCCCAGCAAACGGTGCGGGGTAAAATTACCGATGCCGCCTCTAAGTCGCCCGTGGCGGGGGCAACAGTGGTGGTGGTGGGCAGCAGTCCACTCAACGGCACCACCACCGATGCCGACGGAAACTTTCGATTAACCCAAGTGCCAGTAGGCCGTATCGCGCTCAAAATCACGTATTTGGGATACGAAGACATTTTTGCCAAAGACATTGTCGTCAATGCGGGGAAAGAGGTAATCTTGGATTTTCCGATGGCCGAAAGCATCAAAAGCCTCGACGAAGTAACCGTAAGCTACAAACGAACCGACGATAATCGCGTAACCAACAACGAAATGACGACCGTTTCGTCGCGGCCATTTACCCCCGCCGAAACCCTTAAATACGCGGGTAGTCTGGGCGATCCTTCGCGCATGGCGGCCAATTTTGCGGGCGTGAGCGGGGCCAACGATGCCCGAAACGACATCATTGTGCGCGGCAACTCGCCCGCTTCGCTGCTGTGGCGACTCGACGGCGTGAACATTCCCAATCCCAACCATTTTAGTTCGTTGGGTACGTCGGGTGGACCTGTTTCGATGCTCAACACCAACCTCTTGGCCAAGTCAGACTTTATGACGGGCGCGTTTCCTGCCGAATATGCCAACGCCCTTGGCTCGGTGTTTGACCTGCGCCTTCGCAAAGGCAACGACGAAAAGCACGAGTTTTTGACCCAAGTGGGTTTCAACGGCGTAGAAATAGGCGCAGAGGGGCCACTGAACAAAAAATCGAAGGCTTCGTATTTGCTCAATTACCGTTATTCGCTGTTTGGCCTCATGTCTAACTTGGGTTTTGAGATTGCAGGAACGCCTTATTACCAAGACTTTACGTTCAAAACCGATGCGCCTGTTGGCAAAAAAGGAAACCTGAGTTTTTGGACCATTGGCGGCAAAAGCAACATTACATTTTTGGGCAAAGACGTGGACACCGAAAAGGGCGATGCTTACGGCGAAGAAAACACCAATACCCGCGTAAACTTCACCACGGGTGTGGCCGCTTTGAGCTACGAACACCGTTTTTCGGCCAACACCTACGGAAAAATAACGTTCTCTGGCTCGCGCACTACCCAAAGTTTCAGGGGAGATACGGTGCTGTATCGGCCCGAATCGAAAGAAATTTTGCAAGAAATACCACAAGCCGAAGCCAACTTTACGAACGAAAAGCTATCGCTCAACGCCAGTATAAATCATAAAATTAACGCCAAAAACAAAGTTTCGGGCGGTATTATTGTTGATTTAAACCGTTTTGAACTTTTAAATCAGAACTTGTATCCGCGTCAAGTATATCAGCGCAACAACACGGGCGAAACCATGCTATCGCAGGGCTACGTGCAGTGGAAACACCGTTTTAGCCAAAATCTAACCCTAAACGCAGGGCTAACGGCCATGCACTACGAACTCAGCAACAAAACCGCCGTTGAGCCACGCCTCGGTCTCAGTTACGCCCTCAACAGCCGCAGTAGTTTCAACGTGGCGTATGGTTTGCACAGCAATTTACAACCTATATTGTTGTCGTTTTATCAAACCCAAAACCGCGACGGTAGCTACGCCCTCACCAACAAAAACTTGGGCTTTACGCGCAGTCATCATTTGGTGCTGGGCTACGAGCAAAATCTCGGCGAAAACCTCCGCCTGAAAGTAGAAACCTACTATCAGTCGTTGTTTAACGTGCCCGTGGAGCAAAAAGCGAGCTATTATTCGGGGCTAACCGAAGGCGTTGATTTTACGCCCATTGACCGTGGCAACTTGGTAAACGAAGGCTCAGGCCGCAACTATGGCGTAGAAATGACCTTGGAAAAATACTTTTCAAACAACTATTTTTTCTTGATAACGGCTTCTTTGTTTGAGTCGAAATACAAAGGCAGCGACGGCGTGGAGCGCAATTCACCTTTTAATGGCAAATACGTTTTAAACGTTTTGGCGGGCAAAGATTTTGTGTTGGGCCGTCGTAAAAATGTGTTGAGTTTGAGCTGGAAACTGAGCTCGGCGGGTGGGCGGTTTGTTCGCCCTATTGATTTGGTTGCCTCTGCCGCTGCCCGTAGCGCAGTTTTTGACGACTCTCGCGCTTTCATGGAGCAGCAAAGTGGTTATTTCAGAACGGATTTGAAAATTGGCTACAAACTCAATCGCCGTAAATTAACCCACGAAATAGCCATTGATTTACAGAACTTTACCAATAGTCAAAACGTTTTTCAGCAAGCCTACAACCCCCGCACCAATCGCGTTGGGACGGCGTATCAGCAAGGATTTTTACCAATTCCGTTTTATCGTTTAACTTTTTGATGCAACCAAAACCCATGACACAAGAAACCAAAAAAATGGCGGGCATTATTATTCTGACCGTGCCAAGCATTGCTTATGGCGGCTATTTTCTGCTCCTCGTATTGAGCGGCCAAGCCCAAGAACTGGCACTTACGGACTTTCAGAAATCCATGTTTCGGGCGGGTCATGCCCACGCAGGCGTGTTGATTATCTTGGCGTTGGTGGCCTTGCCGTATATTGAAGCCTCAAATCTGGGTAAAACCTGGAAATTGGCAACCCGCAATAGTTTTCCGTTGGCCGCAGTGCTGATGAGCGGCGGCTTTTTTGCCTCGGCTATCGGTGCAGGACTCAACCAACCCAACCAATTTATCGTGATTTTGTATTTAGGAGCGGCAACGCTTATCTTCGGCCTTGTTACGTTAGGAATCGGTCTTTTGAAGAAACCATAGCCTTTTTTATTTCATGCCAAAACCCGCGCACGATGTGCTAAACTACCGCCCCAAAGACCGCAAAGTTCGGTTGATTGGCGTGCCTTTGGTAAGCGCGGCAATGCACTTTGTGTTTCACGATTGGCGCGGCTTTGATAGGTTGTTTTGGGGAGAATTATTCGTAGATTTTTTGATTACCATTGTCATTTGGGAAGGTATTCGACAAATATGGTGTCTATTACAAAACCGATTTTCAAACTATACCCAAACCAAAAAGCGAATTTTTTACTCTATTTTGGCGGTTTTGGGCTACACCTTGGTCGTCATAGCGGGTTTAAAACTAATGATGTATGTGTTTTTGGGGGGGACTTTTACTAAATTGAGTTTTGGGAAAGGGTATTTGGCATCGCTTGTGCCTACTTTCATGATTATGTCTATTTATGAAAGTAGTTTTTTCTTTTGGGCCTGGCGCAGCAATGTTCAAAAAACTGAAGCCTTGGCCCGCGAAAATGTACAATCGCAATTGGAAACCCTCAAAAGCCAACTCAATCCGCACTTTTTATTCAATAGCCTCAATACTTTGGCCTCGCTCATTGATGAGGAAAACGCCCCCGCCCAAAAATACTTAGAACAACTCTCTGACGTGTATCGCTATGTGTTGGTAAGTCGAGAAAAAAATACCGTCTTACTGGAAGATGAAATGGCGTTTTTAGATGCGTACATTTACTTGAACAAAATTCGTTTTAGAGAAAATCTACAAATCGAAACCCAAATTTCTGCCACGGCTTATCAATGTCATATTGCCCCGTTAAGTTTGCAAATGTTGGTCGAGAATGCCATTAAACACAATGTCGTTTCGCGCGAAAATCCTTTGAAAATCAAGATTTTACAACAAAATGATTACTTGATAATCGAAAACAATTGGCAAGAGAAAAAAACCTTTGAGAAATCCACAAAAGTCGGCCTCGAAAACATCATCAATCGCTACCGTTTATTGACCAATCGGGACGTAGAAGTTTTAAGAAATGATTCAAGTTTTGCAGTAAAAATTCCGTTATTATAAATTTTTGTCCTGCTGACACAGGAAGCATGACAAAATAATTGGTAAGCTATGATTATTGGTGGCACGACTGATTTAATACGCTGAATAAAAGCATTTTAAGTAATAGTCGTGCCACCAATTAAATATGCGCAACTACTTATGACAAAACAAACTGTATGAAAGCACTGGTTATCGAAGATGAATACCCCGCTGCCGAACGGCTCACCAAACTCATCCAAAAAGTTGATGCCAATATAGAGATTGTGAGCGTATTGGGAAGCATAGAGGCGGCCAAAAAGTGGTTTGCTGCCAATGCTGCCCCTGATTTAATCTTTTCTGATATTCAACTTGCTGACGGACTGAGTTTTGTTATTTTTGAAGAAATGGCCATCAAAAGCCCCATTATTTTTACTACTTCTTACGATAAATATGCCATCAAAGCCTTCAAAGTCAAGAGTATAGACTATTTGTTGAAGCCCATCAAACCCCAAGAGTTGGCAGTTGCCATCGAGAAGTTCAAACAAATGCAAGGGGCTTTTTCGGGGTTAGATTATACGCTCAAAATCCAGTCGTTGTTGGATGCCTTGCCCATGAGTGGGCGCAAGTTTAAGACCCGCTTTTTGGTGCAGCAGCAAGAGCAGTTGTTACCCATTTCGCAAGAAGAAATAGCGTATTTTTTTACGGCCAACGAAATGGTCTGTTTGGTCAGAAACGACAATCGGCAGTTTTTGGTGGATTATACCCTCGAAGAATTAGAGAAAATGTTAGACCCTTCTCACTTCTTTCGGCTCAATCGGCAATACATTGCGGCCATGCCTGCGGTACAGAAAATACACAGCTATTTTAATGGTAAACTCAAAATTGAGCTAAAGCCAGAATCACTGCAAGAAGTCTTGGTGAGCCGCGAAAAAGCCCCATTTTTTAAAGAATGGATAGAAGGCTAACGGTGCATTGCTGTGCCTGATTTTTAGCCCAAAGCAACTTCTTTGGCCACCATTTTTTTGGCAATTGGTAGTAAGGTTTCTGCCACTGGGTACTGCCGCGCCGATTCTACCAAATAGGTAGCAGGATTGGGCAAATCTCGGTGTTTTTTTACCAAATTTATCTTCAAATTTTCAAACGTAGTACTCGCATTTTTCTGAATAGTTTCTACGTGAAAAGTATGCACATACCGCTCGGCTTGGTTGTTGAAAAGCCTAATTTGGTACTTGTAAACCTCGGCTTGGCGCTGCGAAGCGCGGTAAATAAACAAATAGCCGTCGTTGAGTTGGAGCGGCACAATACCCACTGGCCTAAACGTAACCTGCGACTCAATGTCGTTGTATTGCTGCCAGCCAGCCGTGAGGGTATTTTTGAGGCGGGGTAGGGTATATTCCACAATCTGATCAATCTCGGCCAGGTGCGGCTCATCTGGCAGCGTTGCCTCACGCATCAACTCCATTTTTTGCCAGTCAATGCCCGTTATTTGCCTCGGAAAAGCCGCCTGAATGGCCTCTTTCGATTGTTTGAGTTCGTGGGTGTGTTGGTAGTGGGCGGCTATCTCGGTCAAATCAGGAAATAACTTCTGCTCCTTAAAATTGTGCTGCACTTGCTGTAAGTAAGCCAAAATGACATACTTCTTGTATTCAAAGTCGAGCCAGCCTTGGGTAATCCAGTCTTTTGCTAATTTTTCCATTTGGTATGAGCGTTTGATTTAAAAGCACCAAAGTAAAGTATATAATTGAAACGCCAAATTTTATTGCCTCGAAAAAACAAAAATGGCATTTTTTATTTGGTAAATGGCAGTTAATGCCTATTTATTTGTTCAATACTGCAAAAATGGCAGACTTGAAACCATTGGCACGAAAAATGACCACTCTATTTCTACAAATATTAAATGAGTTGTAAAACCACAAAACCCCCGACAACAATGTCAACAGTTGCAGAAGTGAAATTGAACGTAACACCGCTGGCAGACCGCGTGCTGGTAGAAGCAGCCCCTGCCGAAGAAAAAACCGCTTTCGGCATTATTATTCCTGACACGGCCAAAGAAAAACCACAGCGTGGCGTAGTGGTAGCCGTGGGTCCAGGCAAAAAAGACGAGCCATTGACGGTAAAAGTGGGCGACACTGTGTTGTACGGCAAATATGCTGGTACCGAAATAACCGTAGAAGGCCGCGAGTACCTCATCATGCGCGAATCAGACATTTTTGCCATTGTTTAAGCCCCCTAACCCCCGATGGGGGAACTGACTAATTTTCAAATTTTCAAACTAAAATTAACCATGTCTAAAAGAATAGTTTTCGACACCGATGCCCGCGACCGCATCAAGAAAGGCGTAGATACCCTCGCCAATGCCGTAAAAGTAACCCTCGGCCCAAAAGGTCGTAACGTTATTATTGACAAGAAATTTGGTTCACCTTCTATCACCAAAGACGGTGTAACGGTAGCCAAAGAAATTGAATTGAAAGATGCCATGGAAAACATGGGTGCTCAATTGGTAAAAGAAGTAGCTTCAAAAACAGCCGATTCGGCTGGCGACGGTACTACTACTGCTACCGTTTTGGCACAAGCTATCTATTCTATTGGCGTTAAAAACGTAGCCGCAGGAGCCAATCCAATGGATTTGAAGCGCGGTATTGATAAGGCTGTGGCAATGGTAACGTCCAATTTGTCGGAGCAAGCCAAAACAATCGGCGACGATTTTAGCAAAATTGCTCAAGTAGCCACCATCTCTGCCAACCACGACGAGGAAATCGGTAACATGATTGCCGAAGCCATGAAGAAAGTGGGCAAAGAAGGCGTAATTACGGTAGAGGAAGCCCGTGGCACCGAAACCGAAGTAAAAACAGTAGAAGGTATGCAATTTGACCGTGGCTATTTGTCGCCGTATTTTGTAACCAACGCCGAGAAAATGGAAGTAGAAATGGAGCGTCCATTTATCTTGATTTCGGAGAAAAAAGTATCTTCGATGAAAGAACTGCTGCCTGTGTTGGAGCAAGTAGCCCAAACAGGTCGTCCGTTGTTGATTATTGCCGAAGACGTGGACGGCGAAGCCCTCGCTACGTTGGTAGTCAATAAAATTCGCGGTGCTTTGAAAGTGTGTGCCGTAAAAGCTCCAGGATTTGGCGACCGCCGCAAGGCCATGCTCGAAGACATCGCCACGCTTACGGGCGGAACGGTTATCTCGGAAGAGCGCGGTTACAAACTCGAAAGCACTGAATTGACCTATTTGGGACACTGCGAGAAAATTATCATTGACAAAGACAACTCAACCATCGTAAACGGCGCAGGCGATGCCGAGCAAATCAAAGCTCGTGTGAACCAAATCAAAGCCCAAATCGAGGTTACTACTTCAGACTATGACCGCGAGAAATTGCAGGAGCGTCTGGCCAAATTGTCGGGCGGGGTGGCTATTTTGTACATTGGTGCGGCTACCGAAGTAGAAATGAAAGAGAAAAAAGACCGCGTTGATGACGCATTGCACGCTACCCGCGCCGCCGTAGAAGAAGGCATCGTAGCGGGTGGTGGTATTGCGTTGATTCGTGCCGTAAGTGCCTTAGATGGCATGAAGGGCAACAACGAAGACGAAACAACGGGTATCAATATTATCCGCATGGCTTTGGAGTCGCCGTTGCGTACCATTGTTGAAAACGCGGGTGGCGAAGCCTCTGTGGTAGTACAACAAGTAAAAACGGGTACGGGTGGCTACGGCTACAACGCCAAAGACGACATCTACGAAGACCTCTTGGCGGCTGGTATCATTGACCCCAAGAAAGTAACTCGTTTGGCTTTGGAAAATGCGGCTTCTATCGCGGCATTGCTCCTTACCACCGAGTGTATGATTGCCGACGAACCCGAAGAAAATGCGGGTGGTGCTGGCGGTGGCCATGGCCACGGCGGCGGTGGCGGCATGGGCGGCATGATGTAATAATCACCGTACAGCTAAACAACAAAAAATCCCCCAAAATTTGGGGGATTTTTTGTTGTTTAGCTGTAAAAGTGGGTGTGTTTCAGATGCTTCTTTGGCCGTGCTGGTAAAACTTGCACCTAATAGCCCCAAAATCAATAGTTTGGCTTAAAATTTGCTCATAAATAATTAGCTGTTATCTTTGATGTCTTTTGGTATGTGTAACATTTTTTAATGTTGGGGTTATTTTACAGCAAAACATCCATATTGCCACCCATAAACACCGTGTAAGGAAAGTATTTTTGATACTGGCTTTGTTCGGTACGGTTTTTGCTACCCAAGCCCAAAAGCTGTTCGGCGGCGATTTTAAGCGTCAAGCTGCTCAAAACTCAACGGGTCAGGCATTTTCTTATCGTTTTGCTTGTACTTTTTACGCCGACAAAGCAGGCGCGGCGGCATTGCCCGCTCAGTTGCGGTTTAGGGTAATACGCAAGCGCGACAACGCCACCGTGCGCGATTTTATGGTGAAAAAAGACGGCGATGCCCCCAAAATCACCGTTTACAGCGAGTGTATATTGGGTAATTCTCCCCCTCAATTCGAGTATCTGTCGGTTTTGTACGCGCACGAAACCATCTTCAACCCAGGCGAATTCAACGATTCGGAAGGCTATTACATCATTAACGATGCTCCCGCCGTGCCACGGGCTGCCACGGCCAATATCAAATCGCCAAACGTGGTGCTGTACCACTGGTTTGCCCCCGAATACCTTTTTGAAAAACTCGACAACGCCGACCAAGGGCGTGCCGCTACTGGCCTCGTGGGGGCATACACGTATATGTGCCGCAACGCAGGCAAGAGTTTGCGAATCCAACTCAGTGTGTCGCCGCTCGTCAAGGTTTTCAATCCGCAAACTTTAGACCTTACCGCTCGCAATAGTGTGCCTTTTACCGACGGCGAGCTGCCGTTCAAGAAAGCCGACTGGCAGGGTGATTTTACGCCCAATCAGCCCACCGGGGGCGATTTGTACGTAACCGACTCCAAACCTAAATTTGATAACAACTCCGAAATAACGCATTTTGAAGGCTGGAATGTACCGACCGAAAACGGTATTTTTTCGCTGGCTTTTGTAACCGAACAACGCCGCAATGGTGTAAAACTGGCCGAAAACTCGCTCGAAATGTACGCCGAGGTAAACGATTGTAAAAAAATAAGTTACGTATCTATCAACATTACCGAAGCAGGAACGACCAACCCTGGCGGCACGTCGTTTTGTCGCAATAAGCCCATTCAAATCAATTCGGTGGCGTCTGAGTCGGGCATGACTTACCAGTGGTACAAAGACCAAAAGCCCATTGTGGATGCCACCAACCCACAACTCGTGGTGCGCGAAACGGGTGCGTATTTTTTGAAAGCCAAACAAGAAGGCGCGTGCAGCGAAAGTACTACCATGACCGTCAATGCCATTGCCATCAACTGTGGAAACGATGGGCCGCCCGCGATTTTGGGGAGCAACCTCCATGACATGATAAACGCCACTGGTCCAAGCAAAACAGGTTACATCAATCACCACTCGTTTAGGGCCATTTATTACACGCCACTCGCCGATTTGGCCAAGATGCCCAAATCATTGACGGGGGTGGTGTATCGCAAACGCGACAACCAACGCATGGACGAGGTGCAGTTTAAACGCAACACCCTGGCCGACGTTACGCACTTGCTCGACCGACTGTGCGACAAAAGCGTTGATAGTGTGCAGCAAGTTACGTACGATTCTTCTATTGAATTTGCCCCCGACCGCTACAACGACCAGCAGGGCTATTATTTGAGTGCCGAGCCAATCTGTTGCCGCGCCAACGCCGATAATTTATCCCGAAACGGCAGTTCGGTCGTAACTTATTTAGAACTCGGCCCCGCCAACCAAGTCAAAGCCCACAATAGCATTCAGCGTGGCCATACCGTTGATTTGAATATTCCGTTCATGATAAAAGGCTGCGTGGAACAGCCCGCCCGGGTATTTTTGTACGCGGGAAATCGGGAAAATATCACCGCCCAATTTGGCGGATTTACCGAAGTAATGGAAGGCAGCGAAGACAACAAGTCGTTCAGAACCATGAGCTGGGCTTCAAGCTACTCTGCCGATAATTTTACGGGAAATGAGCAAACGCGGTTTTGGGTGGAGCCACGCCGCAATGGCCAGATGGTCATGATTGGCGTACCCGACAAACCTGGGGTATTTGTGTATCGTTTGCGCATCAATGGCATTTCGTCTGGGCAGGTTTATAGCAGTGTATATCAGGAGTTTAGGCTCGAAGTAAACGACTGTACGCCCGCCCCGCAGTCGCGGGTGGTGGTGTCGAAAGTAGGCCAACCCAACGTGGCGGTCTCACCAGAATTATGCCAAGACAGTTTGGTGCAACTCAATCTGAAAAATTTTAGAAGTTGGGCTACTTTGCAATGGTCGGTCAATAAGTCGGCTATTGCCAACGCCACCGATTCGATATTGGTAGTACCCAAAAATCAAAGCGGCGCTTACACCTGCACCATCAGAATGCCCCGGCAGTGCCCTGAGTTTATTACCACCGACCCGCAAAACATTATATTTTTGCCCAGGCCGCCCATTGCCATTACGGCCAAAGGAACGACACTTTGTGAAGGTTTGAATTTGCCACTTACGGCCCAGTCTGACGCTGATGCGCGTAGTTTTCAGTGGTTTTTTGAGAACAAAACGCTGCCCAATGCCACGCAAAACAGCTTTGGCGCTACCCAAACGGGTGCCTACACCGTAACCGTAACCAACTCAAAAGGTTGCTCCAATACATCGGCTCCTTACCAAACCAAAGTCAATCCGCTGCCTAAATCCGAAATTAAATCGGCCAAAGATTATTTTTGTGAAGGCGAGCAATTGACCCTGTCGGCCAACGTTGCCACGGGGCAAACCTACCAATGGCAGCGCGAAGGGCAGCCTATTGGTGGCAATAATTCTGAGTTAATTGTTTTAGAATCAGCTACTTACTCGTTAAAAATTACCAATGAATTGGGGTGTAATTCGATGGTTGCTTCTACCACTATTCGCAAAATAGCCAAACCAGCGGCTGTTATTTTAGCCCCAGCATCGCAGATTTGTCAAAATGAAAGCTTAGTGCTTACTGCCCAAACACCCGCCGAAAAGCCTCAGTACGAGTGGTTATTTGAAAATAAATCGGTAGCCAGCAATACACAAGCCACTTTTGAGGCACAAAATGCGGGCAATTACACCGTGCGCGTTACCGATACTTACGGTTGTGTGGGTATTTCTGCGCCGCAATCTTTAAAAGTAAATCCGTTGCCCCAAGCCGTTATTTCTACCCCGCGCAACACCGTTTGTGAAGGTACTAAGTTGGGTATAACGGCCAATTTTACGAGCGGGTATCAATATGAATGGCAACAAAACGGGCAGGTTGTAACGGGGCAAAGCAATTTATTGGAAGTAGGTCAAACGGGCAGCTACGTGGTGAAAGTAACAACAACTTTTGGCTGCGCGCGCATTTCTGAACCCGTTCAAATTCAGCAGGTTAAAAACCCATCGGTGCAAATTTCGGCTCCTACCAACCGTATTTGCCAAGGTACACCGCTCGACCTGTTGGCCGTGGGCGAAAACCTCCAATCTTTTGAATGGAAGCAAAACGGACAACTCTCAGAAGCGAGTACCCAGCGCACTTTTCCCATCAAACAAACGGGACAATATACCGTAACTGTCAAAGACTTAAACAATTGCGTGGGCATTTCAACGCCGTTTGCGGTAGAAGTACTTGCCCAAGTGGTGGTTAAAATGGATTCATTGCCCAGTTTTTGCGGCGTAGCTTTTGCGCCCATTCAACTGCAAGCAAGCCCAGCGGAGGGGATTTTTAGTGGCAAAGGCGTAACCGATAACCTCTTTGCACCACGCGCAGCGGGTATTGGACAGCACACCGTTATCTACACCGTTCGCGGCGACTTGGCTTGCCTCAACGGCTCCGCCCAGCGTACCGTCAACATCAGAAGCGCACCTTACTTAGATTTAGGAGCAGAACGCGAGATTTTTAGAGGAACTACCGTGCGCCTGAACGCCGACATGGGCAAGGGCTACACCTACCAATGGACACCGCCCACTTGGATAGACAACCCGACCGTGGCCAAACCGCGCATAGACCCCGACAGCACTACTATTTACGTTGTATTGGCCACGGGGCCAGACGGCTGTGTGTCAGAAGATTCGATTAAGATAACGGTGGCGCAACGCATTTTTATGCCCGATATTTTTACGCCAAACGGCGACGGCCTCAACGACACTTGGCAAATAATAGGCCGTGAGTCGTATCCAGACATGGTGGTAACGATTTACAACCGCTGGGGTAGCGTGGTTTATCACGCAAAAGGGCCTAATCAGAAACCCTTCGATGGCACGTATCAGGGCGAGCCGCTTCCCGACGGCACCTACGCTTACGTGATACAAGCCAAACCGAATGGCCACATAGACCGTGGCTCCGTGATTATTGGTCGGTAAAAAACTTTACTCATTTTTGTACAGTAGAATGGCGGTAAACGTAGCTTTTGAGTGGCTGCTGATAAATGCCAAACAGCACTTCATTTTTTATTAGTAAAATACTTCTTACTTCGCCATTTAGCCGAAAACCAGACTGCTGCTGTGGAATATAACTAAAATTAGCTTTTCCGTCGTTGTGTAAAAGTATGCCTGAACTGGCGGCATAATGCCCAAATCTTAGGCGCGTATGGAGTTGGTTACCAGTCAATAGCAAGTCTTTTTTACCGTCTTTATCGTAGTCTAATGCCAAAATAGCGTGAACAGGCGCAGTTTGGACCTCAATGGGTAGTTTTTGTGCAACAAACTTTCCGCTTGCATCTTGAACAAAAAGCATGGTAGCCAAGCAATTTGCTTCGAGGCGTGTAGCACCACTGAGTTCGGAAGCATCAAAAATATCTTTGAGCGTGGCATCGGCGTAAGATTTGTAATCGGGAAAACGCTTACCCATCATGGGCATTTGCCCAATCAACTCGTCGCGGGTAACGTAGGGGTAGCTTTTTGCTTGCACATAAAAATACAAAATAGGGTCAATCTGGCCATTTTGGTCAAAATCTTTGGCATACAGTTCAGCGGGTTGGGTATCGGAGGCTTTGATTTGTGAGTTAAGACCCAAGTTTCCAATTACCAAATCCATTTTACCATCGCCATTCAAATCGTCCACCAATAGTTTATTCCAATAGCCACTGTATTTTTTATTGAAGTAGCGGTCGGTTCTGTCTTCTAATTCACCATTTACATTTTCAAAAATTGTTACGGGCATCCATTCGCCTATTACTATTAGCTCTGATTTCTTGTCGGCATTTAAATCTACCCAAGCAGCGTCAGTAATCATACCAGCCTCCCATTCTTTGAGAATCTTAAATTGGGCAGCAGCGGTTTGTACTAAAATATAGCTTTTTGGCGAAGTGGGGTATTGGCCAGGGATTACGCGTCCTCCTACAAATAAATCTAATTTTCCGTCGCTGTTTATGTCGCCTACGCGCACGCAACTGCTGCTAACGGGCATGATGGGAAGCGCATTGGGCGCTTTGGCAAAATTTCCCTTTCCATCGTTTAGATATAGCACATCTTGTAGGCGTGGGTCGTTGGAGGAAAAATTTCCGTAGCCGCCGTGGCACACATACAAATCTGCATCTTTATCGGCATCGGCATCAAAAAATAGGGCATCGGCGGCGTGGCTTTGGGCAGTAGCCTCAAAAGCAGGCTGCGATTTTTTGACAAAAGAGCCATTTTTTTGCTGTACAAACAATGCCCCCGCTTGTCCATTGCCTCCTCCTACAAACACGTCTTCTAATCCGTCGGCGTTTACATCTGCTTTGGCCATACAAGGCCCCACTTGCGACTGTGGGTTGACCATGAGCGTTTGGCGTTTAAAATCGTTGGTGGCTACAATGGGTTGTTGGTAATTAATAGGGGCGGGGCTTTGCTCAAAAATAGCTGGCGGGTAAGTAGTTTTATATAAATACTTTACGGCATTTTTTTCTTCTATGGTGAGCCATTGGTTGGTTTTTTGGTTTGCCAAAAGCTGCATTTTACCGCTTGGCCATTGCACTCGTAGCGAATCAATAACGGCGGCTTCTCCCAAGCCAAAATGCAATGTATTGGACACGCTCGACTGGTAGCCACGCGCGGGCATTTGCTCCAAATATTGCGTTTTGCCTTGGCAATAGATTGCAACTTTAGCACCAATACCAGCCGTATTTTGATTTTCGCCCTTGAGCGATATTTTCAAATAATGATTATTTTGTTTCTTGTTGGACTCGTTTTCATAAATAAAAGCGGGCTGATTGATGTTATTAACCACCAAATCCAAATCGCCGTCGTTGTCCAAATCGGCGTAAACCGCGCCATTACTATTGGCGTTTTGGCCTAAGCCCCAGCCAGAGCCTACATTTTTGAAAGTGAGGTCCTTGTTGTTTTTAAAAAGGTAATTCACAACGTTGGAAGCGGGCATTTGCTGTACTATATTCAAGACATCTTGGCGAGTTACGTTGGTAGCAGACTGCTGATAGTCGTTCATGTATTTCAGGAAGTCGAGATTGGTATAGTCGCGTAGGTAGCCATTGGTAATATAAAGGTCTTTCCAGCCGTCGTTATCGTAATCGGCAAAGAGTGCTGACCAGCTCCAATCGGTGTTGGAAATACCCGCAAGTTGAGCGATTTCAATGAACCCTCCTTCAAGATTGAATTGGGGGTTTAAATGCAGCATATTGCGCATAAATTGCTTATGAAAACCCGAACGTACTGTCATGTCAAATTTGTCGTAGTTATCGGGAGCCATCAATAGTTTTTGACGGCGGTTGTCTTCGGGAAGCATATCGAGCGTAAAAATATCGGGAGCGGCATCATTGTTTACGTCGGCCACGTCATTGCCCATCGAAAAATGTGAAGTATAAGGCAGCACATCCTTGAGTTGATCTTTGAAGCTGCCATTTTTTTGGTTGATATACAGTCGGTCGGGAATGGTATAATCGTTGCTTACGTAAATATCAGGCCAGCCATCTTGGTTAAAATCGGCAATACCTGCTCCCAAGCCATACGAAAGCGGTGAACTATTGATGCCCGATTGAGTGGTGATGTCCACAAAGCGGCCGCCCGTTGTTGAAGAAGCCCCTTCCCGAGCTTTGGGAGTAGTATTCTTGTACAACCTACATCCACTTATTTTATCGTCGCGCTTGGTATATTCTGCGCTGTTGGCCTCGTTGAGTACAGGCAGCGACTTGATGTTGTGATTGAGCAAAAAAAGGTCTAAATCTCCGTCGCGGTCGTAGTCAAAAAAGTAAGCGTTGGTACTTGAAGTAGGGCTATCAAGACCGTATTCGGCAGTTTGGTCTATAAAAGTAGGAATACCTTGTGGGTTATTACCTTGATTTATAAAGAGCTCATTGGTTTTTTTTTCGGGGGGTAAATTACCCGAATGACACACAAAAATATCTAATCGGCCATCGCCGTTTACGTCGGCCATGGCCACCCCCGTACGCCAAGGGCCAGGGCGACCAGCCGCACCCGAAGGCCCAGAGATGTCTTCAAAACGCATTTGGCCTTTGTTGAGATAAAGCCTGTTTTCGCTCATGTTGGCCGTAAAATAGAGGTCTTCGAGTTTATCACCGTTCAAGTCGCCCACGGCTACGCCACCGCCGTTATAAAAATACTCGTACATCAAGACGTTGGTATTGGGGCCTTCATTGATGATATTCTGAAAATCTACGCCCGTTTTTTCGGCAGATAGCAGCGTAAAAAGTGCGGGTTCGACAGCGACTGTTTGGGTGGCTTCTTTTTCACCACAACCTGATAATGAAAATAGTACAGTTACAAAAACAGATAAATGCGTATGTTTCATTTCACAAACTATTACAGAAGGAAAGTAGCTTTTTTAGGCTCTCTTCCTCATTGAAATCAATGGATTCAGTTTTAAGATAGGCTTCGACTTCTTTTTTGTGGTCAGAAAAAAGTTTCAAAAAACCCGATTTATTTGTTTTATAAAAACGGTTATTGGCATCCATTAAAAAATAAGTTTTTTCTTTTGAGAGAATCACATCTCCTTTAGAAGTTAATTTTTGCATAGAGCTGTTGCTATTTGAAATGTTATTGACTTCTTTGATGGAAGATGTGGCGGAAGATTTTCCCATGGCCGCCAATTTTTCCACAGCGCCTACTTTAAACATGGCTTTTACTACCAATTGTGCCTTGGGATTATTGGTAATAGCTTCTACATAGCGGTGAGTGATATCAAAATAAAACTCATTCTCGCCAATTTGGATTTTCTTGATGGTTTGTTCGTTGGCCAAGGAGAGCGTATCACGAACATTGCCAATAAATTGAACTTCACCGAGCAAAAAATTATAGTTTAGCTTAGCATTGACCGATGAGCCGTTCAAAAAAGAAACTGTTCCATCTTTAAACTGCGGATAACGATAGCGCGAAGCCACAGGAATTGCGTATTTTAAATCAGCATCGGCCTTTATTCTAAAAGTAACGGGTTCTTGGGCCAGTAGCGTGTTGGCTGCCAAAATGCAAAATAGAATGATGAATGTTTTCATAGTAACTGTGTTTAGTGTTGTTGAACAAATTTAAGGAAACTTATCAAACTAATTGATGCTGTAACAAATCCGTTGCAGATTTATTTGGCATTGAATAACAAAATACACTTGGTCTAAAATAGAAAATTAAAACACACATTATTGACCTATGTTATATAGCCTAAAAAACCAAAAGATTATTGCAACGAGAATGTTACAGCATCGTGTATGACCACAGATGCTCGCGTGGGCGGCCCCATCCTTCGCCAGCATTGTAAGTTTGCAATAAACGAATAATATTTGGTGTCTCTGGTCATACCTACGTCAGATTGGTCATCAAGACCGCTTGTCATGATTGGTAGCCAG
>REAB01000119.1 GCA_004293645.1 Cytophagia bacterium
ATGTTTATCAATTTATTACTACCAAATTACCCTTTATTACAAATCAAAAATAATATAATCGCAGCGGCGAACCGCCTATTTCTGCCCAACTACTTATTTGCTATTTGATATATGAAAAGAGTATTAATTACTGGAGCCGCTGGCTTTTTAGGTTCGCATTTGTGCGATAGGTTTATTAAAGAAGGAATGTACGTGATTGCGATGGACAACCTCGTAACGGGCGACCTGCGCAACATTGAGCATTTGCGCTCAAACCCTAACTTTGAGTTTATTCATCACGACATCTCGAAGCACATCGTCATAGACGGTCCGCTCGATTATATTCTCAACTTTGCCTCGCCAGCCAGTCCAATAGATTACCTCAAAATCCCGATTCAGACTTTGAAGGTAGGCTCATTGGGTACGCACAACTGCCTCGGTTTGGCGCGAGCCAAAGGCGCACGTATCATCATTGCTTCTACGTCGGAGGTATATGGCGACCCGCTCGTTCACCCCCAAACCGAAGACTACTGGGGGCACGTAAATCCCGTAGGGCCACGCGGCTGCTACGACGAAGCAAAGCGTTTTCAGGAGGCAATTACGATGGCTTACCACCGCCACCACGGCGTAGAAACGCGCATTGTACGCATTTTTAATACCTACGGCCCGCGCATGCGCCTCAACGATGGCCGCGTGCTGCCCGCTTTTATTGGCCAAGCCCTGCGCGGCGAAGACCTCACCATCTTTGGCGACGGCTCACAAACGCGCTCGTTTTGTTACGTTGATGATTTGGTAGAAGGCATCTACCGCCTGTTGATGAGCGACTACGCCGAACCCGTAAATGTGGGTAATCCGTCGGAGATAACCATCAAAGAATTTGCCGAAGAAATTATTAAATTGACGGGTACTTCGCAAAAAGTAGTGTATAAGTCGCTACCCCAAGACGACCCCAAGCAGCGGCAACCCGACATCAGTCGCGCCCGTGCTATTTTGGGTTGGGAGCCAAAATTTGGCCGCGCCGAAGGCTTGCAAATCACCTACGACTATTTCCGAAATTTGCCCAAAGAACGCCTCTACGAAGAAGCAAACCACCGTGAGTTTTAGGAGGAAAATAGTTAATTTGAAAATTGGCCAATTTGAAGATTATGATCAAACAGCCACAAAAAAAGCGACTATTAAGGTCGCTTTTTTTGTGAGAATTAATTTCTAAATTATCACATTTTCAAATCTTCAAATTTCACCTTCTCAATTTAGCCTCAATGGTTTGCTGGGTGTGCGGTACGGCTTTGAGGCGTTCTTTGGGAATGAGCTTGCCCGTGTCTATGCAAACGCCATACGTGCCATTTTTGATGCGAATGAGGGCATTTTGTAGCTGTTGGGTGTGTTTTTGGATGCGTACGGCGGCTTGGCTCATTTGTTCCCGCTCGCTCGTGTCCACGTCTTCCATGAGTTTGGTAGAAGCCCCCGTGTTGTCGGTTCCGCTGTCGTTTTTGCGGCTTAGGGTTTCTTTGATGTACGCCAGCTCACGGGCATTATTTTGTAGTTTTTCTTCGATAATAACCACAAACTCCTGTAATTCTTCTTCCGAATAACGCTTTTTTTCTTCCTGAACCATACAATATATTGATTTAACGGTTAAAACAAGCAAAAACTGGTATCAGCCGCAAAACTACGTTATATTCTATTCTTTACAATAAGGTTCATTCAACGATTGAAAAATATTATTCATAAATTTCTCAAAATTACTAACCTACAAAGGTAGCCTGCTGCGGGCAAAGACAAAATCATTGTGGCCAAAGATGAGGTGGTTGCCGCCCAACGGGCACAAGCCCAAAGCCTTGAAGCTGAGATAGCAAGCCTAAAAGCGAGCCAATCGTAAGTTTAAAAAGAGCTTCGCTGGTTGGAGTTGTTGGAATTTGCTTAATTTTGGGCATGAACTCAATCATTGATTTTTTTAGCTATTTGCTCAACTCCGAAGAAATCATTCGGACGGGTGGCTTGGTATTGATTACCCTCATCGTGTTTGCCGAAAATGGCCTGTTCTTTGCTTTCTTTCTGCCAGGCGACTATCTGGTGTTTTTAGCAGGGGTGTTTTGTGGCCTCAAAATCTTGAATGTTCCCATCGCACTTTTGCTGGCTTGCTTGTTTTTGGCATCGGTATTGGGGTCATTGCTGGGTTATGTTACGGGGCGTTTTTTTGGACAAAAAATACAAAATAGACCAGATTCGCTGTTTTTTAAAAAGAAAAACATCGAAACTACCCGCATGGCGTTCGACAAATACGGTAGCCAGGCTTTGATTGTGAGTCGTTTTTTGCCCGTTGTGCGCACGTTTGCCCCTATTTTGGCGGGACTTAGTAAAATGCGTTTTTCTAATTTTATGCTTTACAATGTGCTGGGTGGTGCTGTCTGGATTTTTGGACTCACGGGCGGCGGCTACTACTTTGGCGAGCGTTTTCCGTGGATTATCAATTATGTGCATTATATCGTTATTTTCTTTTTGGCAATTACTACTTTTACGGTCGTGCGGGGGTATTTTAGTGCCAGAAAACAAATGACAAATAACAAATAACATTTGTCAAATATCAAATATCATTAAACGGGGTTTTTGTGCCAGATTTTTTTATGTTTTGGTGCGAAAATTCTGATTAACCTCAAACCTTCTTTTATGCTTGCGTTTAGTATTGGCTTTTTAAATATTGAATGGGTTGATTTTCTGGACATTGCGCTGGTGGCGTTTTTGTTGTACCAAATTTATTACTTGGTGCGCGGAAGTTTGGCCAGTCGGGTGTTTTTGGGGTACCTGCTCATTTATATTTTTTATCTCGTGGTTAGGGCCATTGGCTTGGAGCTGCTCACCAAGATTTTAGAATATTTTATGGGCGTGGGGGCCATTGCTTTGATTGTTATTTTTCAGCAAGAAATCCGCCGTTTTTTGTTCTTTATTGGCAAATCTACCGCTTTTGCCAACAGTCGTTTGTTCAGTCGTTTTTTTAAGCAACCCACCACCGCCGAAAAAATCAACCAATTTAAGCCCATTATAGAGGCCGTACGCGCTCTTTCGGCAGAATTTACGGGGGGCTTGATTGTTATCAAAAAAAATGATGAATTAGACAAATACCTGCAAACAGGCGAAGACATAGATGCAGTACTTTCTAAGCGACTGTTGCTGGCAATTTTTAATCAATACAGCCCCCTGCACGACGGTGGGGCCATTATTGCCAACGGTAAAATACGGGCTGCACGTTGCATTTTGCCCGTTTCAGACAGCGACGAGTACAACAATTTGGGGTTTAGACACCGCGCTGCCCTGGGTATGAGCGAGGCTACCGACGCTGCCGTGGTGGTGGTTTCGGAAGAAACGGGGCGCATATCGCTGGCTACCGAGGGTACTGTATTTAGCAATATCTCAGCTTCCGAACTCGAAGAACGCCTCAAACGCTATTTGTTTGAAACCGACCGAAAGAAAATCTAACAAGAGCAGCCCAGCTATTTAATCTAAAATAAAAATTCGGGCATTAGTTGCAAAAAACGACCACCAATGCCCGAATGAAATACAATTTTCTACTTCTTTAATGCTTCGCCTTTCAGGGCTTCTATCAAGATTTCTTCAAATCCTGGCAAAGTTTTGTAGGCATAATCAACGCGCCACTTAGAGGTTTTTTCAAAGTCGTTCGATACGTCCAAAAACGCTTTGTTGCTCTTTACGGTTACGGTGGTCGCATCGTTGAGTTTTACGTTGATTTGGGCAGGAATGTTGCGGTAATATTTAAAATATTGCGGGTGGGTAATGTGTCCCAGCGGCGTGGCATCGAAAGGAATAAAGCCGTCAATGCCAAAAAGCTGCTTACCGCGTTCGCTCCAGGGGCGTAGTTTACTGTAAATCCACTGGTCGCCTTCGCTGCCTTTTTGCAAAAAATCGTAGTCGGTTTTACCCAAAAACAAGTACACGCTGCACTCAAAGCCCGACATCACCATCTTAACTCCCGCATCAAGCACTGTCCGAAACGACTCCACGTCTTTTTCAAAGTTATAATCAGAAACAATGAGTTTTTCTAAGCCAGGTTTGAAAGAATAACCCGCCGTTCGGCCTGCGCACACCACTACTTCTTCAATTTGGGTGGCCAATTCGGGGTGATTTTTGAGAACCGTACCTAAATTGGTCAGCGGCCCAATGGCCAGAATGGTCAATTTTTCTTTTTTCAATGCTGCCGCCAAAGCGCGGGTAGCGTCGTTTTCTACGCCCAAATCGTTGGCTTTGTCAGAGCCTTTATAAACTGGAATGGGCTGCGTGCCTTTGTAATACCATTTGAGCATTTTTTGGGCTACGTCGTAGCCGTAGTCGGCGTAAGTAATGATACTAATGCCGGCCAATTGCACTTTGTCGGGGTGCTGCAACGCCATCATGAGCGTAATGGCATCGTCCACTTCGCGCGGGGCGCGTTCGGGCAGGCCAATCATCAAGTCGGTGTCAAACCAAATGCGTTTTTGGGCAAAAAGAGTTTGTTGTCCAAGAACGAGCAACAGAAATAGGGCAAATGAAGGGCGTATTTTTTTCATCGAAATCGAATATTGGTTAAAAATAACCTACGAATTTACCGACTAAATAGTTTAGTGCCTCCCCATTTTTTTTAGTTTGAGCGGCCGCAACTTTGACTAATTACGTTGTATGCCGTTGCAAAGCCATACTCGCCTGCGCGGCTTAAATCAAAGCAAGCCTCGTTTTTATCAACCAACATGTATTTGATAATGCCCCGCAAAAAGTAGGCTTCGGCGTGTTTGGGGGCTATTTTGATGGCGTTGGTGCAGTCTAACAGCGCACCTTTTTGGTCACCCAAAGAAGATTTTACCACCGCCCTTACAAAATAACTATCGGGGTTCGTGGGTTCGATTTCGATGGAGCGGTCTAAGTCATCGATGGCCGCCTTCCCATCACCAATGGCGTTTTTGGCAATACCCCGCGACAGATATATCTCTGGCCGCCCCGCCGTGAGGTCTTTTGATTGCGTATATTTCTGCACAATTCCGTCCAAAAGAACAATGGTATTGTCGGTAATAAACATATTGTAGTAAGGTAACGTACTTCCCGATGCACCGTTTATTTCGATGGCGCGGTTGTAGTCGGCTACGGCATCACGTAGGTTGCCCAACTTACTGTTACACACGCCACGTCCATAATACGCCACGTGCGACTGGGGGTCGAGCCGAATGGCATCGTTGAAATCGGTGAGGGCTTCCTCAAATTTATTTTGCTTACTTTTGGCCAATCCCCTAAAATAAAGCGACTCAGCATCGGTACCGTTCAATTGAATGGCTTTGTTCAAATCAGCAATTGCTCCTTTCAAGTCGTTGAGGCGCGTACGTACATTACCCCTGCCCGCAAAAGCAGGTTTGTGGCCTAACTCAATGGCACGCGTAAAATCGCTGGCACTGCCGTTTAAATCGTTGAGGGCTACCTTGCAGCGACCTCTGTTGTACCAAATCAAGCCGTTGTTGGGGTCGGCGGCGGTTACGCGGTCAAAATCTTGGAGCGCGCGGCGGTAATCTTCGGCTTTAAACCGAATTTGCCCTCGATACAGGTAAGCTTGGTTTTCGTTGGGGTTGAGTTCAATAGCCGCGTTCAAATCGCGTAGGCCACCATCGGTGTCTTGTTGCAAATTACGGCAAATGGCACGGTATAGAAGCGGCTTTGAGTCTTTGGGGTTTATGACGGTGGCTTCGTCATAATCGGACATAGCTCCGCGATAGTCTTTCAGTTCAGCTTTGAGTTGCCCCCGTGAGCAATAACTGGGGGCGTGGTCTGGATTGAGCTGAATAGCCGTAGAGAAAGCCATCATGGCTTCGGCTGCTTTGCCCGCCCGTTGTTTGGCAAGCCCTTCTTGATAGTGAGCTTCTGCCGGTTCTTGAGCAAATAGATAGGCATTAAAGGCAATAAATACAACAAGTGTAAGTAAAATTTTTTTCATGAATAATAGGTTAGGGGGTACTTGTATTTCATTTGAATGAAATATAGAACAAAGTAACAGGTTTATCAAAAAAACTGCAAGGATATTTATAAAAAAGAAGATTAATTTTATATTTAAGCGTATTTTTGGGGTAAAGCAACACTTGTTTGCCGTGTGCTTCAAATACTATTTATCTTCGTTCCTAAACTTTAACTAATCAATGTTGCGTCAATCTCCTCAAGAACACACCAGTAGTCTCTTTACCGTCATCTCAGCTTCCTCGGTCGGAACGCTCATCGAGTGGTACGATTTTTACATTTATGGCAGCTTGGCCACCATCATTGCGGGCGAGTTTTTTCCGAAAGGCAACCCCACCGCCGCGCTGTTGGCTACCCTGGCTACGTTTGCGGCGGGGTTTATAGTGCGTCCATTTGGGGCGTTGTTTTTCGGTCGTTTGGGCGACTTAGTAGGTCGAAAATACACCTTTTTGGTTACGCTTGTCATTATGGGGGGCAGCACGTTTTTGATTGGCTGCATTCCTGGTTATGCCAAAATTGGCATGGTTGCGCCGTTTTTGATGCTCTTGCTGCGGCTTTTGCAGGGTTTGGCGTTGGGTGGCGAATACGGCGGCGCGGCCACCTACGTAGCCGAACACGCGCCCGAAGGCCGTCGCGGTTATTTCACGTCTTGGATTCAGACCACGGCCACTTTGGGACTGTTTCTGTCGCTGGGAGTTATTGTGTTGGTGCGCCAAAGTCTGGGCGTAGAAACTTTCAACGCTTGGGGCTGGCGCGTGCCGTTTTTGATTTCAATTTTGTTGGTAGTGGTTTCCATTTTCATTCGGCTCCGAATGTCCGAGTCGCCCGCATTTTTGAAAATTAAAAAAGAAGGAAAAATTTCTAAAAACCCGCTGAAAGAGTCTTTTGGTAAAAAAGAAAATTTCAAAGTAGTACTGCTGGCTTTGTTGGGGGCTACGATGGGGCAAGGCGTGGTGTGGTACACGGGGCAATTTTACGCGCAGTCGTTTATTGAAAACGCCTGCAATGTGGAGTTTGTGCAATCGCGTACCATCATTATTTGGGCATTGGGACTCGGAACGGGCGGCTTTGTGTTGTTTGGGGCATTGTCTGACAAAATTGGCCGCAAGGGCATTATGCTGACGGGAATGTTGCTGGCTATTTTAAGCTACCGCACCATTTACGAGAAAATGTATCAGACCACAAACCTCAAAAACAAAACCGAAATTGTTGAAAAAACCACCGTCAAAACTGTAAGAAATCTGGTAGTAGGCACGGCAGATTCGCTTTATGTAACCACAATAACCAAAGCCTTTACGGACGGAACGACTTACAACGAAATTCAGAAAACAACTATTTTGGCCGATAAAACGGCCCCAACGCCCCAAGTAGAAATCAAAAAAGCAACCACGCTCAACAACAGCGACGAATGGACACTTATTTGGTTGATTCTGATACAAGTTCTTTACGTAACGATGGTTTATGGCCCAATTGCGGCGTTTTTGGTCGAATTATTTCCCACCCACATTCGTTATACGTCCATGTCGTTGCCCTATCACATTGGCAATGGCGTGTTTGGCGGCTTGGTGCCGTTTATTGCCACCGCGCTCGTGGCCACGGCCAAAACCGCCAACGAGACCGCCGAAAAAGCAGGGCAGGCGTTGCCCTACGACAAACCCTATTTGGAAGGACTTTGGTATCCTATTATCATTGCCACGGTAAGTTTGGTGATTGGGGCTTTGTACTTACGCTCCTCAATCGCAACGGCGAACCGCCCCGAAGGAGGCTTTTTGCCTAATGGTAAAAAACGTAGTCCCTTTCGAGGTGGTTCTCTGGTGCAACTGAGATCTTTGGGTATTATTTGGATTTTGCTGGGTTTATATGCTGGCTATGAGTTGTTTAGCCGATATGCAGGCAACTTGGGCAGTGAAAAAATGGACGATAAGATTCAGGCCATTGTCTTTATTTTCGTTTTACTTCCCATCATCGTAGGCTCTCTTGTTCGCTTTGGGCTGTATGCGCTGTCGGGAGAATACGAAGAGAAGCCATAATTCGATAATCTACAACAAACAAAAAAATAGAAAATTTTATAATAGCCCGACTAACACTCAATCCAGAAATAGGTCACGAAAAACCAATGATTCGTAACAGTTGAGTCCATTTTAGAATATTTGGGTGGATAGAGAAACAAACGGGTGATTTTGAATCTTGAATTCAAGTTTTCAATGAGTCATAATCAACAAAAAAGCCACTAAAACATACGTTTTGGTGGCTTTTAAGCTCTTTTAACTCTCATGTTGTCGGGATAGCGGGATTTGAACCCACGACCCCTTGCCCCCCAGACAAGTACGCTACCGGACTGCGCCATATCCCGAATCAATCAATTAATTACTCAATTGTGCCGCAAAAGTACATTTTTTTACCAACTTGACAAATTATCGCTTGATTATTTTTACTACTTTTTCTAAAACCCCATCTTTCAATACTTGAAGCAGATAAACACCCGGTACCAATTGTAGGCCGCCCATATCAATATACGCAACTTGCCCTACAATGCTAACATACTGGCTTGGAATAAACACTCTTTGTCCAGTTAAATTTACAACACTAAACGATAATTCATTGATATTAAGCTGATTAGGTAGTTTTAGATTGCAAACTTCATCAAATGGATTGGGGTAGATTTGCCATTCTGTCAAGGTTTGACTGGTTTGTATTTCAAACCCAATGCTGGTTTCACTCACTTTCAAAGAGTCGCCAAAGGCCTCGACTTTTAGGACATATTGGCCTGCCACTGGCACAAAACCTGTTTCGTCGTCAAAGAGCGCAAAAGGGAATTTTGATACTGTGATACGCTTGCGGTAAGGCCCAGTTAGATTAAATACAACGCGCTTGGCGGGTACGTCACAGTTGGCATAAATGGTGATTCGGTCGGGCAGAGTGGCTGCCGTAAACTGATCGCCGTTGCGCAATGGCCCAACAAGTCGCCGCGTACCTACTTTACCCGCCTGAATGAGTTCAAAAGTAAGTTGCGCCAGCCGAACTTCAATCTTGAACGATATACTTACACTGCTTTCATCGTCGTCGGTAGCACGAACAATAACGGTGTAAGTGCCTGATTCTTTGGCTATTCCCGTTAAAGTGTTGTTTTTGAACTGAAGCCAATTGGGTAGGTTGGGTATTTCGATTCGGTCAATGTAGCCGTTCGCGTCAAAAAAGAGGGTGTCGGGTATTCGATAGCTAAATTGTTGCGTAACAAATACTTGGGCATCGGGTATTTTGCCGCGTACCAAAGGCGGTGCGTTCAGGTTGCCCCGCGTATCTACCCGCACCAAAAGGGCAGTTTCGGTAGAGTCGCCCTGGCTATCAAAACCTCTGATAATGAGGCGATACGATTCGAGTTGCGGCGGTGTGCCGCTGATTTCGTTGCCGTCGTAAGCCATCCAAGCGGGGCGGTTGAGTACTTTTACGGTAATACCTCGGCCGTCGGGGTCGTTGAAGATGTCTTTTGAGATGCGATATCTGAACGGTTTGCCCTGCGCAATTACTTTTTCGGATAGTGTTCTCACAACCACGGGGGGACGGTTGAGCACTTGCACAAAAAACGTAGTTTCGACGTAAGCACTGTCGTCGTCGTAGGCGCGAAGCCTGACAGGAAAAGTGCCAAATTCATCGGGGAAAGCCGAAAATTCGTTGGGATTATAGAGCATCCACGGGCGTAGGCCAAAAGCCCGTACACCAATAATTTTGCCGTCGGGGTCGTCAAATATGCCGCCTTGAAACTGATAAAAAACCAACTGCTGCAAATAAGTGGTAAAATTGGGGACGGGATTTCTTACAACGGGTTTGACGTTGATGTTGGTTATTTTAATTAAAAACGAGGTTTGGGCGGTCGCACCGTCGTCGTCGGTGGCTCGAAGGGTAATTTTATAGTCGGCCACAGCATCGGGAATATTGCCCGTAAACTGACTGTTTTCAAAACTGAGCCAAGCTGGTTTTTCAAGGGCTTCTATTTTAGTGATGTTGCCGTCGGGGTCGGTAAAAAGGTCTTTGGGGACGGTATAATTGTAAACTTTTCGGGGCTTACCCGCGCGGTCGCCGAGGCTATAATTAACTACTGGTGGTACATTTACGAGCCATTTTCGCCAATATTCATCTGCCAATATGTCTTCTACCAGTTGTACATCTACAATTTTGGGGTTGGCCGTACCCGTACCTGCTACTTTATCGTATGCCTTAATAAATGAGCCAATCGAAGCCGAGTCCAAGACCGACGATACCGCATATTGATAAGAAGCCTGCGAGCGAACCTCCGTGAGTGGGTTTGTTAGCCACCTATTTTTGATTGGTTCAAATATATTGCGGGTGTTGCCATCAACCGTCGAAACTACCATCGTTACTATTTTACAGCCGTGTTCAAAACACTGGTCAAATTGTTTAATGAGCAACTGCGCGGGCGTTTCGGGTGTATAAAATACCTCATTCATAATCCATTTCCCTTTGGTACTACTACGTTGTACATCGGTAAACCAAGCATGGTTCATGTAGGGGTCGTTGTGAATTTTAGTTCCTTCCGCATTTTTATCCAAATCTTTGAAACAAAGTGTAGTACGTAGCCCACTACCCTCGTCGGCTACCGAGCCATATTCATTTACTACCCGATAAGTTGGATTTACTTTTTTGATAATTTCAATATTTTGATTGATATAATTTTTGATAAGCAGGTGGTTAAAAACGTAAAAGTCTTTGCCTTGCAAAGTTTTAAAACTCCTCAATTCGGCATACTGCGGCCCCATAATATCTTTTTCGTTTGGAAAACGTGTTTTCCAAACGTAATTCAGCCTGCTCAATCGTTTATACTTCTGCATCAACCAAGCCCTAAACTGCAGCATCGATTCGGGCGAATAATCGTAGGGAGTAGCTCGCGCCTTTTTATTATCACCATCAGGCCAATTTTGTGCATCATAGCCCAATTCTTGCGCTGGGGTATTGACAAACGAAACGTACAACAGCTTATCCTGAACTTGCAGATAGTTGTAGCGTTCGCAAACTTCTTTAATAAATTTTTGGGCTTTTTGAACGCTGGGTTGGTGTGCATAACTAAAAGAAGTGTAACCATAAATACCAACCGCTTGCTGGCCAATGTCGTCTTGTAAACCTTCTTTGGGAGTCCAAAACCCACTGATACTGCCGCGCGTGCGGCCAAGCATAATTCTGATGGCTACTTTAGCCCCCGTTTGCGTAATCAATTTTATTTGATTGTCGGCCTGCCGCCAGTCGGCGGGCGAGTCGGCGGTGGGATAAACGTGTCCCCAGTAAATGGTGATAGCCACCAAATTACAGCCGTATCCAACCGATTGTTGAATGACATCAAGCCCCGCCGTGGGGCTGGTTTCAAGATTGAGCATCTGCAACCCCATGTAGCGTTGCTTATCGTCGGTGGTTTGGGCCAATCCTATTTGGCAAACCCCCAAAAATAGCGCAACATATCTTACTAAAAATGGAGTAAATGAGTGCATTGGGTTAGAGTTTATTTACCGCTTTACCACCTTGAAGGTCTTGGTGTCGCTGGTAATGGGGTGGATTAATTTTAACACGTAAGTTCCAGGAGCAACGCCCAAAGTCCCCACATTGACTGACAATGACTTGTTGAGTATCGTAACCGAACGGCTTGGTACTGGCATTTGCTGGCCTGTCAGGGTGGTTATTTCCAAACGCCAGCCTTGCGGTGGCGCGTTGTCGGGGAGTTTGATGGTCAAAAAATCGTCGAATGGGTTGGGATACGCCGCCCAGTCTTCTATGACAACGGGCTGCTTGGTGGTGGAGCTGGTGGGTACAATCTCAAATGGGTAAACCGTAGAAGCTACCAATTGTTTCCGAAAGTAGGCTTTACCTTTCAATTCGTAACTGCCCGCTACGTTCGGAAAACCGTTGCTATCGTTGAAAAGTGAATAAGGCGACCGATTGACCTTAACAGCTTGATAGTAAGGCCCCAGCAGTTCTAATTCAAATTCATCAAAAGAAGCATCGCAAGAAGCATAGATATTTAACAGCGTAGGAATGGCGTGCGCCAGTAGTTTATCGTTGGGTTTGAGGCGTTGAATGAGCCTTCGTTTGCCTGGCGGGCCACCTTCAATCAAATCAAAAAAAACGCTGGGGAAGTTAATCACAATCTGGAAAGTAGTTTCGACGCTGGCCTCTTCGTCGTCAAACGCCCGCACGGTGATATTGTAGGTAAGTGCTTGGTCGGGAACGCCCCGAAACTCGCCCTTGCGATACTGCGCCCATTTGGGTGTTCCAACTACTTCAAGACGCGCAATAAAACCATCGGGGTCAAAGAAAGTACTATCTGGAATTTGGGTTATAAATGCTTGTTTGTACAAACCTGCTACGTTGGCAATGGCCTTGCGCAACACGGGGCGTTGGTTGAGCCTGCCGTTGTTGTCTATCAAAATACTGAACTTGGTTTCAACGGTAGCTCCGTCGTCGTCGGTGGCACGAAGTTTAAATGTGTAAGTGCCTGTTGAAGTGGGTATTCCCGAAAAATTATTGTTAGAAAAAGTAAGCCAACGGGGCAAATCAATGGCTTCTACTTTGACAATTGCGCCGTCTATGTCCACAAATACTTCGGACGATAGTTTATAAGAAAACGGCGTATTTACCTTGCTAACTTTGGTGGGTAACGCATTTTTTACCACAGGTACGCGGTTTATTGCCCCTTGTAGCGAGTCTGCAATCAAGTCTTCGTTTAGTTGCATATTGACGGCCTGCCTATTGCCAACTGGCCCCGCTTGGGCTGCCCATTGTCCGTCAATGCTGCTACCAAAATAGCCAAACTCGGCCACTCGTGCCAACGAATACGAAAAACTCCGTTGTGGTACTATCTTCACAAAAGGCGTTTTGAGCCACCGCTCATTGGATTTTTGCAAAATATCTTTGATGCGATTGAAAACAGGCATAGTGCCAATCACCACGTTGATCCAGTGCGTACCGCGCTCAAACGAATGGTCAATTTGCTTCTGAATATCGGCTTTGGTGTATTGGTCAGTCGGAAAAACCTCGTTCAGTACCCATTTATTGCCCACGTTACTCCGCACAATGTCGGTCGAAAAGTGGTTATTAGAGGTAGGTTCATCGTTTATTTTTACGCCGTCGGTGGTGCGGTTCAAATCGGGAAATCCGTACGAAGCCCGTAGGCCGCTTAGTTGGTCATATACCGACCCAAAGTCGAGCATGACAAGGTACGATTTATTTACGTTCTTGATAACCTCGGTGGTTTTTTCGACGTAACTGCGCAGCATTAAATGCCTAAATACATACCAATCTCTACCTTGTGGCCCAATAAAAACGGAGGACGGTTCGGTGGGCGAAGTGGGCGGGCCAATGTCTTCAAAACGGGCGTGTTCGGTGTCCCAGGTTGCGTTGAGTCGGGTTATTTTTTTGTATTTTCTACTCAAATAAATTCTAAATTCTTCTTGCATTGCCGTTGAGTAGTCGTAAACGGTAAAGTAGCTACCTCCTGGCGAAAAATTTACGAAATCGTAGCCCATTTCCTGCGTTGAGGTTGGGGTTACGGCTATCCAAGAAATAACGCCTTGGTTTTGGAGGGTGTTGTAACGTTGGCACACTTCTCTGATAAAATCGCAGGACTTATCAACCGATGGGCGATGGGCAAAACTAAAAAATGTTTTGTCGTAAATGGCTTGGAGGGGCTTGCCTCGGTCGTCGCGTTGGCAGTCGTTTCGCGTCCAAAATCCTTCTATTTGATTGATGCCGCGCCCCACATAAATACGAATGGCAACTTTTACGCCCAGTTTTTGGCAAATATTAATCTGGTTGTCGTATTTCGCCCAGTTGGGCGGAGAATTGGGTTTTGGATAAACAAAATCCCAGTGAATAGTCAAATTTACGGCATTACAACCCGCTTTGATAGACTCTTGCAGAATGTCTAAGTCGGCATCGAAGCGGGTGTCTAAGTTGAGCATCATCAACGCCAAGTAGCGTTGTGTGGGTTGGGCAGCGGCCTGCGGCACGTGGCTCACAAATAGGCCCATCAGCACGCACATCATCCAACATCGCCCCCTCATTCCCCTCATGCGTTAGTTTGCTTTTTTACCCGAAATCCGAAAAGTATAAGTAAACTGACGGCCTAAACTGTCTTTGTCACTTCCTTGCTCTTCGTACAAAATCGTACTGTTGCCAATACTACCTACTCTTGTTACGCCGTCGTACATATCGAACAGACCAGCTGCGCCATTGTCAGGTTTTTTGAGTTCATAAGTACCAAAAGGATCTATTCTCTGTCGTGGCGCGCCCGAAGTGGGTTTAGTGTCTTGAACGAGAACAACCGAAACAGAATTGGCCGACACTTTGGCTACGTCAAACCTCAGTGAGAGTTCTCCGTTCATGTTTTTTATTGGATAGTTGGTGGACTCTGACAACTCAGAAGACGAGTTGGCAAATTTAATTGATTCCGTAATTTTATCCACATTATAACCACCAATCGCTTGTTCGGCGGGTTCGGGTTCGGGCGTAGTTTTAGAACAGCCTGCCAACAAGGCGGTGGCTAAAAACAAAGGAGTAAAAAACTTTTTCATGGTCTATTTTGAATAATGATGATTAGATTGCTCTACCAAAAATAGGATATTCTTCAATACAAACGATTTATTGCCTGTGTTTATTTTTTTTGAGGCACGTTTGCACTAACCCCAGCATAAATGCTGGGGTTAGTGCATGACGACCAATTAGTGCATGACGACCAATCTAAGTACAAGCTTCTGTTCTTTTCCGTCAGCTCATTTTGGGCAATTGCCAGCCATTGTGGTAGTGCGCTTTGATGAGGGCGTTGGCTTCGGCATCGTTTTTGAACATTCCCGTTGCCGCATCCCAATATACTTTGCGGCCTGTTTTGTAGGCCACATTGCCCATGTGGGCGTTTATGGCCGCAATACTCCCCGTTTCAATGCCACATTTCAACAGGCTCGCGTTGTTGTCTTTGATGGCCTGTACGAAGTTTTTGGTGTGTTCGTTTAGGTAGTCGCCGTTGCGATTTTGGTCGGGAATGTCTTCTATTTTATAAACTTTAATGCCGTTTTTGGTTTGCGTTTCGGGGCTCAGCGACCAGCCGTTGCGGGTCAAAATGAGCGTGCCGTTGTTGCCAATAAACGCAATGCCTTCGGGCAGGCCGTAGTTGCCGCCGTCAATGCCCGTGGCGTGTTCCCAGAGCATATTAAAACCTTCGTATTCATAGACGGCTTGGAGTGTATCGGGGGTTTCGGAGGCATCGTCGGGGTAGGCCAGTTTGCCGCCCGATGCCATCACCGACTTGGGTGCTTTGGCGTTCATGGCGTAGAGCGCAATGTCAATTTCGTGCACGCCCCAGTCGGTCATGAGGCCGCCCGCGTAGTCCCAAAACCAGCGAAAATTGAAATGAAACCGATTGAGGTTGAAGGGGCGTTTTTTGGCTGGACCGAGCCACATATCGTAGTCCACGCCCGCAGGTACGGGGGCATCGGCTACGACTGGTACGGGCTGCATCCAACCTTGATAAGCCCATACTTTTACGAGCCGAATGTTGCCCAATTTGCCCGAACGCACGTATTCGATGGCCTTTTCGTAGTGCGAGCCACTGCGCTGCCATTGGCCAATCTGAATCATTTTGTTGCTGCGTTTGGCGGCGGCCAACATCAAATTGCATTCTTCGATGGAGTTGGCGAGCGGTTTTTCACAGTAAACGTGTTTACCAGCGGCCAGCGAGTCGGTGAGTGCCAAGCAGTGCCAGTGGTCGGGTGTGCCAATAATGACCGCGTCTATGTCTTTGTTTTCGAGCATCTTGCGGTAGTCTTTGTACAACTGCGGGCGTTTGCCTTGGGCTTTTTCTACGTCGGCGGCGCGTTGGTCCAGCACACTTTGGTCCACGTCGCAGAGGGCTACGCATACTACGTCGCTCAGTTGCAGGTGCGAGCGCAAATCAGACCAGCCCATGCCTTTGCAGCCAATTACGCCTAATTGCAGTTTGTCGTTGGCCGACACCCGCCTGCGCTGCGCGGCCAGTACTTCTAAGGGGGCAAATGAAAATAAACCTGCGCCAGCAGCCAACGAAGCCGACCGAATAAAATCTCTTCTGGAAGTTTGCATTTTGAAAAAGTGGTTTTTGCTAAAAAAGGGTGAAGCAGCTCCTATTTACCCTAAAAATAGTGCTTTGAGTTGCCAAAATGAGAATTTAGGAAATTTTTAGGTTTGATTGCGTGTTGCGCTAACAACAACCTCTTTTCAATTCCAATGAAACACCTTCCTATTTTCCTCATTTTAGCGTTATTTATTGCGAATAAGGCTTTCTCACAAATTCAAAAAGGTACGTGGCGGGCGGTGATTGAGCGCAGTGGCCACGAGCTACCTTTTGGATTGGATATTCAGCCCAATACCGACGGCAAAACCTGCACGGTTCACGTCATAAATGGCAGCGAGCGGCTCAAAATGGACGACGCTTTTATCCAAAACGATTCGCTGCATATTCCGATGTATATTTTTGACTCCGACTTGGTGGCTAAAGTAAACGGCAACACCATGAGTGGGTTTTGGAAAAAGAAACGCAACGGCGTTTGGGTAAAAGGGCTGCCGTTTCGGGCTAATTTGGGCGATGTATATTGGTTTGATAAAACATCAAAAGCAACCTCCAAACACAACGTATCGGGCAAATATGCCACTTATTTTTTACGGCCAGAGCGCAAAGATTCGTCTTTTGCGGTCGGTATTTTAGAGCAAAAAGGCACAACACTCGCGGGAACGTTCCTCACGCCCACGGGCGACTACCGCTACTTGGCAGGCAATGTCATAGCCGACAGCCTGTTTTTATCGTGCTTCGACGGTTCGCACGTGTATTTGTTTCGGGCGGCTATTTTGCCCAATGGCACCATCAACGGCGGGCTTTGGGCGGGCATTTCGGGTTATCAGCCTTTTGTGGCACGCCCCGATGCCAACGCCGCCCTTCCTGCTCCTACCGCGCTCACATTTTTGAAACCGGGCTACGAAACGCTTGATTTTAGTTTTCCTGACACGCAGGGTAAAATGGTTTCGTTGAACGATGCCCGTTTCAAAAATAGGGTAGTGGTGTTGCAGATTTCGGGTACGTGGTGTCCCAATTGCATGGACGAAACCCGTTTTTTAGTGCCTTGGCTGCAAAAAAATCAGGCGCGCGGGGTAGAAGTAGTGGGCTTATTTTTTGAGCGGTCAGCCGATTTGAAAGTATCTGGCCCCAAAATTGACTTCATGGCCAAGCGTTTTGGCATTACATATCCGACTGTTTTGGCGGGCACCAACGATGCCAACGCGGGCAATGCCCTGCCCGCACTCAACGGCATCAAAGGTTATCCAACCACCATTTTTATTGACAAAAAAGGCAAAGTACGCGAAATCCACACGGGTTTTTCGGGGCCAGGCACGGGCAAATATTACGACGAATTTGTGGTGGAGTTTAATCAACTAATCAATAAATTGCTGGTAGAATAAGCCCATTTATCCTCTTTTGGTTGATATATTCACAAATTCAATTTTCCGCTAAAAAGTCCATATAACTTATCTTTTTTTCGTCTGTAAGTAGTTGGGCAGAAATAGGCGGTTCGCCGCTGCGACGCGGGGCCGCCCGTGCGGTTGGCCGCCGCCATTATATTATTTTTGATTTGTAATAAAGGG
>REAB01000120.1 GCA_004293645.1 Cytophagia bacterium
TACTAATTTTTCCGACTACATGTTTAGTGGGCAATATGCTTGTGGACTAATTTCTCAAAAACTGTCAACTACTTTGGAAGCAATATGAAAGATGCCATATTTTCTTTCGGTTTTTCGCTGCTATCAACACCAGTCGGAGACTGGATGACGCGGTGTCGTAGTCGGAGACTACGACAAACAACGATGTGTCATTCGGTCTTTGACCGAGGTTGCTATAAAACCCGGTCGGAGACCGGGCGACGCGGTGTCGTAGTCGGAGACTACGACAAACAACGATGTGTTCTTGGTAGTCTTTGACTACGAAGGTGTGTCAGTCGGTCTCTGACCGAGGTTGCTATAAAACCCGGTCCAAACGTTCAGAAACTGACAGATTTACAGGGGGCGGGTGTTGAGGTGTTGAGTGTTGAGTTGTCGATTTTTTTAACCCTGCACTTTATTCTCTACACTTTTTTGGTCTTAATAATGAGCCTTAGCGACTGGTCGTAAGTAACGTAATTCCAGAGCCAGTTGATGAAGATAAGGAGGCGATTTTTGACTCCCACAATTGAAATCAAATGCACAAACATCCACGTAAGCCACGCAAAAAAGCCCTGAAATTTCCAAAAAGGTAAGTCCACCACGGCTAAGTTGCGTCCTACGGTGGCCATCGAACCCAAATCTTTATAGGTAAACGGCTGCATGGCCTGTCCGCGCAGCAAACGGGCTACGTTTTTGGCCAATAGTTCGCCCTGTTGCAAAGCGGGTTGAGCCAGTTGGGGGTGGCCATTGGGGTATTTTTCTTCGGCCATCAAGGCCAAATCGCCGATGGCAAACACATTTTGCGTGCTTTCTACTTGGTTAAACCGATTTACTTTCAGTCTGCCGCCGCGCCCAACCGCCTCGGCAGGAAGCCCATCTATGCTGTTGGCCTTTACGCCCGCCGCCCAAATGAGATTATTGGTACGGAGGCGGTCGCCCGTGTTGGTGTAGGCATATTTGCCGTCAAAATCGGAAATGCGCACCCCTAAGCGCAAGTTTACGCCCAAGTCGGTGAGGTATTCTTTGGCTTTTTTGGAGGCTTGGTCCGACATCACTTCCAGCACTTCGGGCGAAGATTCGTACAGATAAATTTGCATGGAGTCGAAGTTGAGTTCGGGATAGTCTTTGGGCAAAATATGCCGTTTCATTTCGGCCAGCGTTCCTGCTATTTCTACTCCTGTGGGGCCGCCGCCCACTATCACAATGTTCATCAGGCCAAGCCGTTCTTCCAAGGTTTCGACACTGAGGGCTTTTTCAAAGTTTTCCAACATTCGGTTTCTGATGGCCAGTGCTTCGCTCACCGACTTCATGGGCATGGCGTTTTCCATCATATTTTTCATGCCAAAAAAATTGGTATCCGCGCCCATTGCCAGCACTAAAAAATCGTATTCTATTACACCCAAATCGGTTTCAATGGCACTGGCCTCGGTGTTTACGCTTTTAACTTCTCCGACGCGGATGTGCACATTTTTTTTTGACTGAAACGCCTTTCGCAGCGGAAATGCAATGGAACTGGGCTCTAAGCCTGCCATGGCTACTTGATAAAACAGGGGCTGAAATTGGTGGTAATTGTTTTTATCAATCAGCACAATTTGTAAATCTGCTTGGTCTGATAGCTTGCGGGCCAGCATCAACCCGCCGAAGCCTGCGCCTACAATAACGAGACGCTTTTGTTCAGTTTTTGGAATATTAGGAGTCATGGAGAGTTGTTTATCAGTCGCAAAATACTATTTTTACGGCTTCACCTTAACCAACAACAAACAAATGAATAAAATTTCAAAGATAACGGCGGGACTTATTTTAACATTGGGGTTTTTGGCAGCCCAAGCACAAGTGGAGGTGAGCGAAGAAACAAAGGCGCAACTGCCCATCAAAGAGTTGTTTTTGGGAATGAAAAACAATGACTCCAGTTTGGTAAGACAAGCCTTTGTGGTTGGTGGGCGCTTGGAAACCGTGGCGAAAAATAAAGAAGGCGTGGTGAGCGTAAAAAGTACGCCACTGACGCAATTTTTTGCGACCATCGCCAGTAGCCCATCGGGCTCATTGGACGAGCGCCTGATGGGCATGGACATAAAAATAGACGGCGATATGGCCACAGCTTGGACACCCTACGAGTTTTTTTACAACGGGCAGTTTAGCCACCGGGGCGTTAATGCGTTTCAGTTGGTCAAAATAAACGACCACTGGAAAATTTGGAGTATTATTGATACACGACGCAAGTAGCCTCCAACGACGGCAATTTTACGCCCGCCACCAGTTCATCTTCGAGCATACTCGCCCAAGCGTTGATGTATAGCACCACATCGTCGCGGAAATTGTGGCGCGGGTAGCGTTTTTCGGCGGGTAAACGTTGCAAAACGGTGGGGTCGGAGAGGCGTTCTAAATGTTTCAAGTCGCTTGTGCTGAGGCCCGCGTTGAGCATTTCGCTCATGAGCATATCCATGGGTAGGCCGCTGGTAGGGCAGTAATCGTTGAGTTGCTCGTTCCAGTCGCCGCGCCCGTTGGCCAAAGCGTACTGGTGGATTTCGGCTTTGGTGAGTTGCGTAATTTCTTGGGCTAAATTGCCGCAATTGCAGCTTCCCATGTGGCCCCATTGATAAGGTGCCCCTTTTTGGATTTTGCGAGCCGTGCCACGGAGGGCGTTGATGAGCATTAGATTGGGCTGTGCCATAGCTTTCAAAAAAAAGTTTGCGTTTGTACGATTTAAAAACTGCCTGTCTGCAAATATTGTTTGATTTTTCTGTTTTATCCACTCATTTTTCTAAAAAATATCTTCATTACCAATCACTCAATCCATTTTATGAAATTATCGCTGGGTTCTTTGCTTTTTTTGTTTTTGTTTTCGGCGTGCAGTCGGCATTTTGACCCCAAAAAAACCTACTCCATTGAGCAAATAAAATCTGACTACGCCCTCATGCGCAGCGCACTCGAAGAAGCTCACCCAGGCTTGTACCGCTACACCCCCGCCGACAGTATCAAGCTCATTTTTGACCAAATTGAAAAACAACTCAACCAGCCCATGACCGAGCGCGAGTTTAGGCGCGTTGTCAATCCTGCGCTTTCGTACGTGCGCTGCGGCCATACTGATATTTATGCCTCCAAAGCAGCGGGCAAATACGCCAAAAAAAATAAGCCCAAGGAGTTTCCTCTTTCTTTATACTGGTCGCAAAACAAACTACGGGTTTTACAAAACCGCACCAACGACACGACCCTCAAAATGGGTACCGAAATTGTGTCGCTGGAAGGCCGTGCCGCTGCCGATGTAGTAGCCGACCTCCAGCTTTTGATTCCGTCTGATGGCTACAATATGACGTACAAGAATGTGGTGATAAACAACAGTTTTGGGCCATTTTATCGGTATTTAACGGGCAGCGTTGATACATTTCGAGTGGTGGCAAAAGACACAAATGGCCTCAGTCGCGCCCTGCGTTTGACGTTCAACAACCCACCAGCCAAAGCTAAAAAAGTAGCCCCCGCACCCACCAATACGCCCCCCAAAGCTGCGCCAGTACCACTACCGCCCGCGCCGCCCAAACGCTCCAAATCAGAGCTGCGGCGCAATTTAACGTTTTCCAAAAAAGATAGTTCGTTGGCTATTTTAGACATCAATACCTTCCGCGACCCTACTTACACTCGTTTTTATCGGCGTACTTTCAGAACTTTGCAGCAACGTGGCACCAAAAACTTGGTCATTGACCTGCGCAACAACGGCGGTGGCCGCTCAGATGCCAGCGTTAAACTGATGTCTTATTTGCTTGATTCGGCTTTTGTGGTTTATCGGCAGGTAGAAGCTACGGTGGCCAATCCATCGTTCAATAAGCATTTGAGCTTGAAGTTTATACGGTCGGGTATGTACCGTTTGCATTTGTGGAACAAACCCACCCCAACAGGCGGGCTACTGAACCGCGCCACGGGCAAGGTGCAAAAACTTGCTCGCAAATACCGTTACAACGGCAACGTTTTTGTGCTTACCAACGGCGGCTCTTTTTCGGCTTCGGCCATTTTTACGTCTATTGTGCAAGCCCACGGGCGGGCGCAAGTGGTAGGCCGCGAAACGGGCGGCGGTCGTTACGGTTGCAACGCTTTTATCTCGCCCATGCTTACGCTCCCGCACACCCAAGCGCAAGTAAGAATGCCCATGTTTAAGATTGTGCTAAACGTACCTGGCCAAGACATTGGCCGAGGTGTGGTGCCCAATTATCCCGTAGAAATACCGTTTGAGGCCGCCCAAAAAGCCCAAGATTTGGACATGGAGAAAGTGTATGAATTGGTAAAGTCCACGGTCAATGGTCCACAGTCCACAATTCGCAATCCGTGAACTATCGTCCGTGGACTGTGAACTATCGTCCGTGGATATCGTCAATACAAACGTACTTTACTGGCTAAAAATGCCCAGATTAGACCTAAAATAGCCACTAATCCCACGGCGATAGATAAGCTAACAGCGTTTGAAATAAATCCAATAATGGCTGGCCCCGCCAAAAACCCCGCAATGCTGAACGTGTTCATGGTGGCCAAACCCGCGCCTTTGGCCATGCCTGGCACCCGCGCGGCACTGCCGTACAAAATAGGCGCACCGCACGAAACCCCCGCTCCAACCAGTCCAAAACCAACGATGGCTGTAACAGTGTGTGGCCACAAAACGGCCAGTAAAATACCCGCCGAGGTTAAGATGCCGCCCACTACCAAAATGCGTTTTGTGCCGTATTTTGGAATGAACGAGTCGCCCAAAAAGCGGCCTGCGGCCATCAGAAAAGCGTAGCCCGAAAAAGCCCAACCAATAAAAAAATCGTCGGTTTTAACCACATCACGCATAAAAACCGCCGTCCAGTCGGCCATGGTGCCCTCGGTGATATTGGTACAAAGCGAAATGGCAATCATGCCCACCAAAACACGGCTTGGCCAAGCAAATTTTGCCCCTTCGGTTTGCACCGTTTTTTCTTCGTAAATGCTAAAAATAGCGGGACGAATGGCCATTATCAAACCCAGCACCAAGCCCGATACCACCGCCATATGCGCCAATGCAGGTATTTTTAGGCCAATAAACGTACTGGCCAACGCCGCACCCAGCATACCGCCCGCGCTAAACATACCGTGCGAAGTGGACATAATGTTGAGGCGTTCGTGCTGCTCAATGGCATTGACGCAGGTGTTCATGGCCACGTTGGTGGTAGATAACGTGGCACCCACCAACGCCAACGTGAGCGCAGCAAGCCACAAATAAGGCATATTGACGGGCAGCGCGTAGGCCAGCGTCATGGCCAGCAAACCATACACGGTGGCGTTTTTCATGCCAAACCGATTGATAATAAGCGTAGTAAATGGGTTCATCAAAGTAGAAACGAACGGCATGCTGAGCAACAAAACGCCGAGTTGTGCATCGTCTAAACTGAATTTGACTTTTACGTAGGGAATGAGCGTAACCCAATTGCCAAACAAAAAACCCATGGAGGCAAAGACACCTCCCAAGGCCAAACTGCGCGAATGGGAGAAGTAAGTACGAAGATGTGCAGTCATTTTTGAGTATAATAAAGCCGCAAAGGTACAGTTTTAGGCGTATTTCTGCCCTAAAACGCCAAGAATCTCGGTAGGTTTTAACTGCCGAGATTCTTGACAAGCAATGCTATTTTGTTGTTCTTACTTGCCTGCGTTTGGCACCGACAAGTTAAAAAACTGGTCGAGTTTGGGCGTAATCACAATTTCGGTACGGCGGTTTTGGCTGCGGTTGGCGTTTGAGCTGTTGGCTACTTTTGGCATGTATTCGCCGCGCCCACCTGCTACCATGCGGGCGGGGTCCACCTTGAACTTGTTTTGGAGCAATCGCGCTACCGACGTAGCCCGCTTCACGCTCAAATCCCAGTTGTCCACCAAGCCCTCGCCCGAAAACGGCACGTTGTCGGTGTGGCCTTCTACCAAAATATCAATTTCTTTGTAGTCGTTCAAAATTTTGGCCACTTTTTCAAGCACTGTTTCGGCCGAGGCACTTACGTTGAAACTGCCAAATTTGAAGAGCATTTTGTCGGAAAGCGACACATACACCACGCCTTTTTTGACCTCAATTTGCACATCTTCGTCGCTTACATTGCCAAGCGAACGCTTTAAGTTGCTCACCAACGCCAAGTTGATAGAATCTTTGCGCTGAATATTTGAGTTTAAATTTTTGATGTAATTGCCCTGGTCGCTCATCATTTCGATTGATTTTTTGATACTCTCCGCACCCGATTTACTCACCACCGACAAGTCGGCCATTCGGTCGAGGAGTACGTTGTTGTTTTTCTTCAAAAAATCAATTTGGTCTTCCAATTCTTTGAGACGCGCCATCTTGATTTGTAAATCAGCATCTTTCGCGCCCAGTTGCTTGCTCAAATCGGCGGTTTTGGCATCGCAAGCGGTGCTTTTGGCTTGGGCATCGGTGAGAGCCGCTTTGGCTTTTTCGAGTTCACTTTGGGTTACTTGGTACTGGTTTTGGAGTGCCACCAGCGATTTTTTGCTGGCACAAGAGGCGAAAATGAGCAGACAGGCTGCCGCAACAAACAGTTTTTGCATGAGCGTAAAATAAATTGGTTTAGTTGTGAATAAATTAAAAATGGTAGTTCTCAAAAAGCGTTGATGCGATACCTTACTTTTTTTATAACTACCTTAAAAGTAAAAAGTTCGCTGTTTCTAATAGCTCAATTCCAAAAAAATAACGCGACGAAGCCGTATATTTTTTACATTTATTTGTACAAAGTCTAAATAAGAATTATCTTTGTGCCAGATTTTAACAAAAATAACAATTCATATGAACAACAAACACCCCATTATTTGTAGCTTTTTAGCCACCGTACTTCTTTTTTCGTGTAGCAAAGATGACACAAATCAAGTAGTTCCCGTTGAGACGAAAACCTTTAAAAACCTGGCCGCAGCCCCCACCGTGAACGCCATGACGAGTCAGCCGCAAGCACCAAGTTCAAAATTCACATTGTTTAGCCTCCGCACGGGCGAGGTAATAGCCAATACCGACTCCACAACCGACAAATGGGATTTGGGTTTTAGAGGCACAACCATTATTGTAAACGGTGGCGCAATCAGAACGGGTAAAGGCGGCCTCTACGTACACACTGGGCTTTTTGATGAACTGAAAGAAGTACCCGCCACAGCCACGTTTTTGGTGGACGAAACCACCACCAAACTCGCGCT
This sequence comes from Cytophagia bacterium, assembly GCA_004293645.1. Lineage (GTDB taxonomy): Bacteria > Bacteroidota > Bacteroidia > Cytophagales > Spirosomataceae > REAB01. The sequence goes on from REAB01000120.1 coordinate 7,198, forward strand.
CGCGCCCGCTTCGGGGCAGGGTTGGTACAATTACAACGCCATGGCCAACATCATTTCGCCCATTCCCGGCCGTGTGTTGGTAGTGCGTACGGGCGACGGTAAGTTTGCCAAAGTAGAGATCCTGAGCTATTACAAAGATGCCCCCGCCAATCCCGACCAGACGAACATAGCCCGACACTATACGTTTCGCTACGTGGTGCAACCAGACGGCAGCAAAAAATTGAGTAATTAAATTTCGACGTTTGACGGTGGACGTTTGACATTGGATAATTAACAAAATCAATCGAAAAAGAACAAAAAACATGAAAAAGAACATCAAAACCATTCTCACCTTATTAACATTCTCCCTCTGGGGGCAAGGGGCCTTCGCCCAAAAAGCTGCTGATATTCAGGCCATTAAAGGTCAATGTGGTTGCCACGAAGTAGATTTTAAGTACGCCGAAACGTTTTCGCCCCAAAAAGATTACAAATACAGCGACCGCTACACCGCCAAAGCCTTGGAATGGGTATTTGTGGATGAAGAGTCGAAAGACAAATTGGTGCTGATGCACCTGCTGGTTATCAACGACAAAACTGTCATTAAGCACTGGCGCGAAGACTGGGAATATGAGCAAAACAATTTGTTGGCTTACCAAAAAAATAAAGATTGGAAAGCTGCCCAATTGCCCAAAAATCAAGTAAAAGGGCAATGGGCGCAAAAAATATTTGAAGTGGACGACAGCCCCCGCTACGAAGGCTCGGCCTCGTGGATTCACCAAGACGGCAAGCACCTGTGGGCCAACGTAACCGACGCACCGCTACCCCGCCGCGAATACACCAAACGCACTGATTATCAGGTATTAAGACGCAACAATCGCATTTATGTAACCAGCGCGGGCTACTTGCACGAACAAGACAACGACAAGATTGTTAGAACCGAAACGGGCGACCAACTATTGGCCCAAGAAAAAGGCATAAACGACTACGTGCGCACCGAAGAAAGCAAATGCGATGTAGCCAAACGCTGGTGGACAAAGCACCGCACTTTTTGGGCCGATGTGCGCGGCGTGTGGTCAGAATTGATTGCCCAAAATAAAGGCATTAGCCTCAAAACCGACAAAGTTGATGGCAAACATTTGGGGCAAATTCTCGAAAGTTTGTCCTATCAGTCAGATACGCCCGCCACGCGCCAAGACATTCGGGCGGCTATTTTGAAATTTGTGAACAACGCCGAGTTGTATTCGATGCGGTAGTTTTCGTAGCTCTGACAAAGTTTTAAAACTTTGTCAGAGTCAGAAGTTTAAGATTAGTTATGCTAAATCCGCCTTAAAAAATCATCGAACAAAAGGACTTTTCTAAAATTTTGCTTTCTTAGGTGTGTATGAAGTGGCAAATCGCGGGTTAGCAAAAAAAGGTCTAATTGCATAGCTAAGGCTACATAACTGAGGTCTTTTTCGTCAACTGACTCAACCAACTGTTTTGATTTTTCAATAACTGATTGTTCCAAAACAAAACGAGGTAAAAAAGTAATTTCTTGGCACACTTTGTAAGTCCATTGTCGAAGTTCATTGGGGCTAAGTTTGGACTTATTTTCGATGATAGAGCTATACTTGTCTATTTCTACTAATGCAAAATCGGGCGTTATAAATCGAAAATAACGTAAGAGTGGAAGATAAGACGATTTTCCAGAGATGAGCATACTCATCAGCACATTGGCATCAACAACGAAATCGGTCATTGGCTAACGTATTTAGCTCTTTCTTGTTGCCAAGCTATTTCGCGGGCTGCTTGCCATTGTGGGTCGTTGGTAAGGTCAGTTTTAGACAAATCGGTTATTATTTCTTTGGCAGCAGCTCTGAGATGAAGTCGTTGAAGCCACTCTTTAATAGATTGCTCCAATTCAGTTTGGCTCATGGTGTCCAAAAGTTGTTGTTCAATATCAATCGTGAGTTGTGTTGTCATGAAATTGTGGTATTTTACATCAGTTTTTTACCAAAGATAATCGTTTGTTTTAATGTAATCAAAATGTACAAAACAAAAATAGTTGCTTTTCTAACGTTGGCAATTGGTCAAACGTTTATGGCACTCGCCCAAACCACCGACTCGCTCAAAACCAACGACTTAGAGCAAGTGGTGGTAACGGCTACGCGCTCCGAGCGGCCTTTGAGTACAATCAATATGCCCGTAACGGTTATCAATCAGAAGCAAATCAAGGCCATTGGCTCGCTGCGGCTCAACGATGTGTTGGCCGAACAAACGGGACTGGCCATTGTGAACGACCACGGACAAGGCATTCAGATTCAAGGTTTTAACCCCGACTATACGCTCATTTTGGTGGACGGCGAGCCGCTCATTGGCCGCACCGCTGGCACGCTCGAACTAAGTCGTTTGGCGGTGGGCAACATCAAGCAAATCGAAATTATCAAAGGCCCGTCGAGCAGTTTGTACGGCTCTGAGGCGTTGGCGGGCGTGGTTAATATTATCACAAGCCCCCTAACCCCCGATGGGGGAACAAAATTTAATACCGATGTTTCTTTAAGATATGGCACGAATCGGACGGCGGATTTGAGTTCAAACCTCAATTTTCGTAGAAACAAGTTTTCGGCTACGGTTTTTGGCAACCATTTTCGCACGGGCGGCTACGACCTCACCCCCGATATTTTTGGACCAACGGTGGGGGCATTTCAAAACAATACGCTCCAAACGCGGCTGAGTTATGCGTTTAGCAAAAGCACCAAATTGAGCCTTTCGGGGCGGTATTTTGTTGAAAATCAAAACCAAGCGTTTTTGGCAGGAACGAGTCAAATTACGGGCGTGGGCAAAGTAAACGACTGGAACTTGAACCCCGTTTTGAGTCATCATTTTTCAGAAAAATTTCGCCTGCAAGCAAGGCTTTATGCCACCCGCTACCGCACCGATTCGCGCCTCAACTACGAAAACGGCAATGTGTACGACGAAACCTTTTTTGTCCAAAACTTCACCCGTCCCGAGTTTCAAGCCGAGTATTATTTCAACGCCCGCAACACCCTCACCGTGGGTGGCGGTCATATTTCGGAGAGCGTAGAAGCAACGCGATACACCGATAAAAAGCGTTTTCAGACCAATTATGCCTTTGCCCAGTACGAGTGGCAGCCCACCAGCCGCTGGAACATCACGGCGGGCAGCCGCTTCGACGCGCACAGCGTGTATGGTTCGCAGTTGAGTCCCAAATTGGCGGCGCAGTGGCAAGCTACCAAGTCGTTGGCGGTGCGTGGCTCGGCGGGTGTGGGCTTCAAAGCGCCCGATTTCAGGCAGTTGTACCTCAATTTTACCAACGCCGTGGCGGGTTACAGCGTGTTTGGCTCCGAAGAACTCCCCAACGGCCTCGCCCGCCTCAACGACCAAGTGTCCGAACTGCTGATGAACCCCGCGCTTTTTGGCAACATTCGCCCCGAAAGCTCGACGGCCGTTAATTTGGGCGTAAAATGGAAACCTGAAAGTAGCCGTTTTTCGGCCAACTTGAACGTGTTTAGAAACGACATCAACGACCTCATCGAAACCCAAGCCGTAGCCCGCCTCAAAAACGGCCAAAACGTGTTTAGTTACCTCAATCTCAACCAAGTTTTCACGCAAGGAGCAGAAATTGAACTCAACTACTCAAAACCCATAACTCAAAACTCAAAACTAATTTTCTCGGCTGGTTATCAATATTTGGAGGTCAAAGACAAAGCCATTGTGCAGCAACTCAAAGACGGTAATTTGTTTAGAAGAAACCCCGAAACGCTCGTAACCGAACGCCTCAAAAGCAGCGATTATGGCGGGCTTTTTGGTCGCTCGCGGCACATGGCCAATGCCAAATTGTTCTACGAAAACGACAAAAAGGGCATCTCGGCTACGCTTCGTGCCATTTATCGTGGTCGCTATGGCTTTGGCGACCGCAACGGCAACCTCATCTTGGACGCACCCAACGAGTATGTGCGCGGCTACGTACTCTGGAACGCCTCGGCCAGCAAGCAAATGGGCAAATATTTTGACCTCCAAGCGGGCGTTGATAACCTGTTCAATTATACTGATAATCAGTTTATTCCGAGTTTGGCAGGGCGGTTGGCTTGGGTGCGCGTAGCGGTGAGTTTGGGGAAAAAAGGATAAATTCTAGGACTTTCCCAGCACCAAATCTGCGCCCTTTTCGCCAATCATGATACTGGTGGCGTTGGTGTTGCCCGCAATGATGCGCGGCATAATGGAAGCATCAATAACCCGCAGATTCTCAATGCCTTTAACACGCAACTCATTATCAACCACGGCCATTTCGTCGTTGCCCATTTTGCAAGTACCCACGGGGTGATACACCGTTTCCAACACTTTTTTGGTGTGCAAAAGCAGCTCATCGTCCGACGAACGGTTTGGTGGCAATAAGTTGGCTTTGCGATAGGCATCAAAAGCGGGCGAGTCCATTACTTCCATGCCTTTTTTCATGCCTTTGAGCAAAGTCGTTACGTCGTCGTCGTGCGATAAAAAACGGGGGTCAATGAGCGGCGCGTCAGTCGGGTTGGCCGAATGTAGCCCCACATAGCCTATGCTTTTGGGTTTGAGCAACGTGGGCAGCAACGTGTAGCCACCCGTGTGCGGGAATACATCGGGGTTGTAAAAATCCATTTTTTCGTAATCGCCGCCACCGTGAACGGGCGCAAAATGAAACTGTAAATCAATGGGGTCGGGGCCTGTATGAATTTTCAGAAAAGCGTTGGCTTCGAGTGGGCTGATGGTAAGCGGACCTTTTTTGAGCAACAAATACTGCCCCAGGGCTTTGATTTGCCCCATTACCGACAACGAGTTGTTGGCCGTTGGCACCGTAGATAAACAACTGACGGCCGAAAACAGGTGGTCTTGCAAGTTTTTGCCCACGCCTGGCAAGTGTTTTTTGAGGGCTATTCCGTGGCGTTTCAGTTCGTCGGCATCGCCCACGCCCGACAGCATCAAAATCTGCGGACTATTGTAAGAACCCGCCGACAGTAGCACTTCTTTGGTAGCTGTAGCACGTTCGGTTTTGTTTTTTCCTGTAATAAACTCAACACCCACCGCGCGGTCGTTTTCGATGATAATTTGTTTGGTAAGGGCGTGGGTCAGCACGGTCAAATTAGGCCGATTTAGCACGGGTTTGAGGTAAGCCACCGCCGTGCTGCATCGTTTTTGGTCTTTGATGGTAAACTGAAACAGTCCCGTTCCCGCTTGATTGGCTCCGTTGAAATCGTTGTTTTGAGGAATACCCTGCTCCACGCAGGCTCGCACAAAAGCCGCCGCTACGGGCGTGCGGAAGCGTTGGGCTTGCGTAACGTTGAGCGGCCCGCCCGTGCCGTGGTAGTGGGCATCGAGTTCGTCTATCTGTTCGTTGTTTTCCGATTTTTTAAAATACGGCAGCACTTCCGCAAAACTCCAGCCCGCATTGCCCAAGCGCGCCCACTCGTTGTAGTCCTCGTGGTTGCCTCTGATGTAGGCCATGGCATTGGTAGAGCTGCTGCCACCCAGCACTTTACCCCGTGGTAGGTACATTTTACGGCCCAACACGTGAGGCTGCGACTCGGTTTCAAAGCCCCAATCTACTTCGGTGCGGTTGAGTTTGGAATAGGCCGCAGGAATGTGAATTTCCAGTTTTTTGTCGGGGCCACCTGCCTCCAACAGCAGCACCCGAACGGCGGGGTTGGCCGAGAGTCGGTTGGCCAACACGCAGCCCGCCGACCCCGCGCCAATGATGATATAGTCGAATGTCATTTCCGTAAAAAGGGTTTAAGATTTTTGGGAAATGTACAAATTTTTATTTGATTTGGCTTATTAAAACATAATAAAAATGCCCTCTTCAAAGGCACTATTTGCGGGTTGTTTTTTACTTTGGCCCCATTCTAATGGCACCGTCGAGCCTAATCACCTCGCCGTTGAGCATCGGGTTTTCTAAAATAGACTGGGCAAGCAGGGCGTACTCGTGCGGGCGGCCCAACCGCGACGGAAACGGCACTTGCTGCCCCAACGATAGCCGCGCTTCTTCGGGCAGCCCCATGAGCAGCGGCGTTTCAAATAGTCCAGGCGCAATGGTCATTACCCTGATACCCGACCGCGCCAAGTCGCGGGCAATGGGCAGGGTCATGCCCACAATTCCGCCTTTGGAAGCCGAGTAAGCCGCTTGGCCCATTTGGCCGTCGTAGGCCGCCACCGAGGCCGTGTTGATGATAACGCCACGCTCGCCGTCGGCGTTGGGTTGGTTGCGTTCCATGGCAAAAGCCGCCAATCGAATGACGTTGAATGTGCCAATTAAGTTGATGCGAAGCACTTTTTCAAATACATCGAGCGAGTGAGGCGCGTAAACTCCGTCTGTTTTGCCCAACGTTTTGCGGGCTTCGGCCACGCCCGCGCAGTTGATGGCCGCGTGCAATGCCCCAAAAGTATTTATTGCCAAATCAACGGCAGCTTGCACGTCGGTTTCGCTGGCTACGTTGGTTTTGCAAAACCGAACTTGCCCGCCCAACTCTGCGGCCAAGGCAGTTCCTTTGGCTTCGTTGAGGTCTAAAATAACGACATTTGCCCCTTGTTGTGCCAACATTCGCACCGTAGCTTCGCCCAATCCCGACGCGCCGCCCGTTACTAAGGCCGTACTGTTTTGTAAAATCATGTTAAAAAAAATGGAAAATGGTTTGCGTAAATTTTCGGAATATAGTTTCATTTTTGCTACAACTGCCACAACGCACCAAAAAGTTTATAAACCTGTAAAGTCAGAGGCTGATAATCAAAGGATTATTCTTTATTTTGCGGAATAGTCTATAGTCCACGGTTCATAGTCCACGGTCCATGGTCTGTAGTCCATAGTCTGTGGTTCATAGTCCATGGTCCATGGTCCATGGTCCATGGTCCATAGTCTGTAGTCTGTGGTCCATAGTCTGTGGTCTGTAGTCCATAGTCTATGCTCTGTGGTCTGTGGTCCATGGTCTGTGGTCCATAGTCAAACGTCTAAAATCTAAAGTCTTTACTTGATGAAAATTCTCCAAAATCTTTATTTTTCTACCTTATTTTGGGCTGTATTCATTGCCATTGGGCTGCTTTTTTTGGTGGCTTATGTTTTTCCAGTGCTGTTTGGTACGGTTAAACTGGTTTTTGTACTATGGGTAGTCCTTACGCTAACCGACGCGCTATTGCTCTTCAAAAATCCAAAAGGCATCTTTGCCCGCCGCGATACGCCCGAACGCCTCTCCAATGGCGACGAAAATCCGTTGCAATTGCACCTCCAAAACAACTATAATTTCAAAACTAAACTCGAAATAATTGACGAAATTCCGTTTCAATTTCAACGGCGCGACGTACTTTTTGAGGCTACACTCACGCCCCACCAAACCCAATTGCTGCGCTATCAGCTTCGCCCCACCAAGCGCGGCGAGTACAGTTTTGGCTTGGTCAATGTGTTTGCGCAAAGTCCGTTGCGCCTCCTCAAACGCCGTTACCGCTTTGGTACGCCACAAATGGTGGCGGTTTATCCTTCTTTTTTACAAATGCGGCAGTTTGAGTTGTTGGCTATTTCCAATCGGCTCACCGAGTTTGGGGTAAAAAGAATTCGGCGCATTGGCCACAGCATGGAGTTTGAGCAAATTAGGCCTTACGTGCAAGGCGACGACGTGCGCAGCCTCAACTGGAAAGCTACCGCTCGCCGCAATGAACTGATGGTCAATGCGTTTCAGGACGAAAAATCGCAGGGCGTGTATTGTTTAATTGACAAAGGCCGCGTCATGAAATCGCCGTTTGAGGGGCTTACTCTGCTCGATTACGCCATCAACGCCACGCTGGTATTGAGCAACATTGCCCTGCTCAAGCAAGACAAAGCGGGCCTCATTACGTTTTCGGAAGTGCTGGGGCAAGTGCTTCCCGCCGAGCGAAAAACGGGGCAATTGGCCAAGATTTTGGAGATTTTGTACAAACAAAAAACCCGCTATTTAGAAAGCGATTATGAGGTGCTGTACGCCAATTTGCGGGCGCAAGTGCGGCAGCGCAGTTTGTTGTTGCTTTTTACCAATTTTGAAACCCTGCACGCGCTGCAACGGCAGCTGCCTTATTTGCGCCGCATCGCCAAAGACCATTTGCTGATTGTTATCTTTTTTGAAAACACCGAAACCACGCACCTGCTGCGCCAACCCGCCACCAATACCAAAGAGATTTACCTCAAAACCATTGCCGAGCGGTTTGCTTACGAAAAAAAACGCATTGTGTTGGAACTCCAAAAATACGGTATTCAGTCTATTTTAACGGCTCCCAAAGACCTCAACGCCAACACCGTAAACAAATATTTGGAGCTGAAATCGCGGGGAATGGTGTGATAAGTAAATTTGGAAATGTGCCAATTTGAAAATAAGTACTTGATTATCAGATAATTAACGATATTAAAAATGTCGTTTTATCTTGCACAAATACTTATTCAATTATTTTTTGACACTCAATTTATAGACCGTTTTGGTGCGGTAAGTTTGGCCAGGGCGCAGCACCACCGACGGAAATTGCGGCTGATTGGGCGAATCTGGATAGTGCTGGGTTTCTAAACAAAAAGCGCAGCGTTTCTCATATTTGGTGTTGTTTTTGCCCGTAATGCCCCCATTTAAGAAGTTTCCCGTATAAAATTGCAGGGCGGGTTCGGTTGTGAAAGCCTCCAACACGCGCCCGCTGCCAGGGTCGTGGGCAATGGCGGCCAGCACCAACGAATCGGTGTTTTGGGTGGGGCGATTAATGAGCCAGCAATGGTCGTAGCCGCCACCCAGTTTTATTTGTTCGTTCTGGACGTTGTTTATTCCCGCCCCAATTTTTATTGATTTCGTAAAGTCAAAAGGAGTGCCTTGCACGGCACGCAGCTCACCCGTTGGAATTAAACCCGCATCTACGGGCAAAAAACGGTCGGCGTTGAGGGTTAGTTCATGGCCTAAAATATCGTTTTTGGCTTCGCCAGTGAGGTTAAAATAAGTATGATTGGTCAGATTGACCACCGTTGGTTTGTCGGTGGTGGCGGTGTAAGTTATTTCCAGTGCGCCTTCGTCGGTGAGTTTGTACAACACCGTGCAAGTGAGTGCCCCTGGAAAGCCCTCTTCGCCGTCTTTGCTTACGTAACTTAGTTGCAGCGCGTTTTCGGCATCAATGGTTTTGGCCTCCCAAACGGCTTTGTCAAAGCCTATTTTGCCACCGTGCAAGTGGTTGGGGGCGTTGTTGATGGCCAATTCGTACGTTTTTCCGTCTATTGTAAACTTCCCCTTCGCAATTCGATTGCCGTAGCGCCCCACAATTGCCCCAAAGTAGGGCGTATCTTTGAGGTAGCCGCCCAAGGTATCGTAGCCCAGCACAATATCTTCAAAAACGCCTGCGTTGTCGGGGGCTGTCCAGTGCGTAATGATACCGCCGTAGTTGGTTATTTTTATTTCTGTGCCGCTTTTGCTGCGCAAAGTGTAAAGATTTACGATTTGACCGTCAGGTAGTTGGCCAAAAACAACACTACTAATCGAAGACATACTGTCGGAAGTTGATTGGTTATCGGTTTGATTGGAAGAAGGGCTATTACAGCCTCCGAGCAGCAAGGTTGCTGCTATTATAAAGGCCAGTGAATGATATTTAAGCATCGGGGGCGTGTTTTGGGTTACATTTCTAAAAAGCCAAAACCCTGTTCAGTTACTCTAAAAATGTAAAAACGCGCAAAACCCAAGGGCTTTGCGCGTTTTTCATGTTCTTATTACAAATCTGGTTCTGATTAATAGCGTTTGTTGTAGCCGCCACGGTCTCCACCGCGATCACGGTCTCCACCACCGCCGCCGCCACCACGACGATCTCCACCGTAGCCGCCGCCACCACCACTGCCACCACCACCACCGTAGCCGCCGCCACTACCACCCGAACGAGGAGGACGCTCTTCGCGGGCACGTGCTTCGTTTACAACCAATACTTTGCCCATAAACTCGTTGCCGTTCAGCTCGTTGATGGCTTGTTGTGCTTCGGTGTCGGTTGCCATTTCTACAAAACCAAAACCACGGCTTTGTCCCGTAAACTTGTCGTTAATAATTCGAGCAGAGGTTACTTCTCCGAATTCTTCAAACAATTCTCTCAATTGATCGTCAGTCGTTTTGTAATTGACGTTTGCTACGTAGATGTTCATTTCTTTTTATTTTTTAAAAAAACGTTTGATGGGCGCTACCAACGGGTTTGCATACTGTCATTCCCCGCTCGGCCTTAGACAACTTTGTGAGTAATCACGCTGTTCGGAGAAATAAAACTTACAATATTAATAGCCTTACAAAGGTAATAATTAATTAATTACTTGCACGAAATTCGTAAAAATTGTAGGGCTACCGCACCAAATTAAGCACTTTTTAGAATTTCGATCATAAAGTTGTCATCTCTTGATGCTTTTTTACGTTTTCTTTTCAAACTTATCTTAGT
>REAB01000054.1 GCA_004293645.1 Cytophagia bacterium
TTTAAGTCTTTTGATTTGTAGAAAAACTAAATTACTTCTTTTTGCTCACTCTCCTCCTTTTTTTTTCTAAAACTGTAAACTGCATCGTGAAGGATGCCTCTTTTTCATCACAATTCAATTAAGCTAACAATTCCATGACGGCTTTTTCTTTTCCGTCGGGTGTAGTATAAAAGGGACGTTTCTCGATTTTATACTGGGTGTCGGGCGCAATGCCCAGGGCTTGATAAATGGCCGCCTTGATGTTTTCCTTGATTTCTCTCACGGCTATCCTGAAATTGAATGCCTCCCCCGCCAAAAATGCATTGATTTTGTCCCCTAATTCACCTTTGAGGTATGATTTTAACATTCTGCAATCGTATGGACTTGGCTTTGAGAGGAAAATAGTTTCAACATCGTTTTTTCTTTTTTTTACACAAAATGGCACTTTTTTATATACAGTACTTTAATAATCAATAGATTACTCCTTTTAAGGGGCGGCTATTTAGTACATCGTAATTTAAATTTCTGGCATTTTACCCACTGCTGAAGATGGCCTGCTGGCGTATAAGAGGGTTTACGCGCCAGCAGGCTACTTTTAGGGCGGGAGGGATTGGCCATATTATATAAGAACCAACAAAAATTTTCGTTACAGTGTACTTAGTAGCCTGGGTTTTGCTTCAGTGTGGCTTTTCCGTTTATGGCACTATTGATAATTTGCACTTCGGGCAGGGGTTGGTACTCCGACTTGCCTTTCACGAAGCGGGCGGCACTCAAGAAGGGACGTTTCATTTTTTCGGCGGTCAGATAGATGCCAATCACCTGATCGACCACACCCCAGCGCACCAGGTCGAAGAACCGGTGACCTTCCATGGCCAGCTCCAGCCGACGCTCGAAACGCACGGCCTGGCGGGCAACCGCTTTATCGGCCCAGGGAGCGGCATACTCATTGACGACGTAATTGGCCGCTGGTGTCTTCGTAAAACCTTTGCTGGGGTCGTTGGGGTTTACTTGCGTCATTACGACCGAACCCATCTTGGCTCGTTTACGAATTAGGTTTACGTAGGCGCGGGCCTGCTCCAGACTACCCACTTCCACTTCGGCTTCGGCGGCCATCAGCAGCACATCGGCAAACCGGATGATGGTGTAGTTGTTTGCGTTGGCCATGGGTGCCCCGCCCGAGCTGGTGCTGAGTACGCCCTGCTGCGATTTTCTGAATACCTGCTTGATGCTTGAATAGGGACCACTGTGCTCTGAGCCGTTCGACGCGAAGTAGCCTGGATGAATGCCCCAGTCGAGGTACGGAATACCGAGCCGCCCCACCGTCCAGTCCAAGCGCGGGTCGAGGGGGCCGGTATAGGGCGTAAAGGTTTTGTTCGGGTTGGCGTCGCCATCGTTATTTACATCCGAGTCATTGAAGGTATTGAGCAGCGGCAGGCCATTGGTGTCGGTTTTGTAGGCGTTTACCAAATTTTGCGTGGGTCGGTAAAAACCGCAGCAAAGGCCAGTAAACTGCGGGTAAGTCAAAATGTCGCCCCAGTTGCCATTGCCCGCATTTACTGCCCCGTCGTTTACCGAGAACTGAATGGCAAACACCGATTCTCTGCTGTTTTTGGTTGCCGCGTTGAAGTTGTCATAGAAATTTTCGGTCAGGCCGTATTTCTTTCCGTCCGATGTTTGCCCCGTGGCAATCACATCTGTTAACAGGGCGCGGGCTTCGGCAATTTTATTTTGATACATGAATACCTTGGCCAGATATGCTTTGGCCGCCGATTTATTGGCCCGCCCCACCTGACTCTGGGTTTCGAGCAGGTTGGCAACGGCATACTGAAAATCGGCTTCAATTTGTGGCCAGATGTTTACGAAGTTACCGCTTGCGTCGGTGTTGGATACGCGCGGATCGACTACGTTTTCGTCGATATAGGGCACGTTGTTGAATACCCGTTTGAGGTCGAAATGGTAGTGGCCGCGCAAAAACCGGGCTTCACCAGTAATGCGTTTCATAGAGGCATCGTCCATGTCGGTAGCGGCTTTCACGGCTTTCAGTACGGCATTAGTCCGGTTCGCGCCGTCGTAGAGTGCACTCCATTTTGGGTCGATATAGTCGTTGTTAGGCTGCACCGAATAGAGTTCAAAAGCACCCTGATTGGGCTGATCGCCCGCCCCAGAGCCTTTGTGGGCATCGTCGGAGGGCAGGTCGCCATAAACGCGGTTAGTACCCGTTCCGAACCAAACCGGGTCAATGCCGCCGTCCGTGTTGGAACCCACCCCGTCGAGCACCGAGTAGGCACTCGTTAGCAGCAGGTCGGCCCCCTGCCGGGTACCGATCTGGGTGGCACTAGCCGTTCCGGGCGGATTTTTCTCAAAAAATTTATCTTGGCAGGCTACTGGGGCAAGTAAAAGAAACAGCCCAGCAACGAATGGAAGTAATGTATGTTTTTTCATGATAATATGACGGAATGAATGGGTTAAAATCCAGCTTGAAGACCAACGATGAAAGAACGCGCTGCGGGATAAACGCCCCGGTCGACGCCGATGCTGCGGTCGGCTCCGTTGCCGTAAAACTGCAGGTTCACATCTGGCTCAATACCCTGATAGTTCGTGATGGTAAACAGATTCTGTGCCTGCACATATACCCGCAATCGCTCGGCTCCTATGCGCTGCAACAGCGGGCGGGGCATAGTAAAACCTACCTGCATCTGCTTGGCTCGCAGAAAAGAGCCTTTTTCGATGTAATAGGTCGAGGGCTGCGATTCAAATCCACCGGTAATAGAGTTCGTTTTGGGCAGAATGGCATTCGGGTTGCTCGGTGTCCAGCTATTGAGCAATCGGCGGCTGTTGGCACCAGCCACCCCAACAAAATCGGTGAAATACTTATTGTAATTGAAGAGGTCGTTGCCCTGAACCCCCTGCAAAAAAAGTGTCAAGTCCCAACCTCGATAACTGAGATTGGTATTGAGGCCGTAGGTAAATTTAGGAATTGGGTTGCCAATAAACGTCCGGTCATTGCTGTTTACAATGCCGTCACCGTTTTTGTCGGCAAAGCGGAAACGGCCTGGCTGGTTGTAAAGCGTCCGGTCGCCCCCCTGCGCGGGGGCGGCATTGGCTTCTTCCTGCGTCTGGAAAATTCCCTGTAATTCATACCCGTAAAATGAAGATACGGGGCGGCCCACCTGCGTTCGGTTAAAGCCCGTCAGGCGGGCATCGAAACCCGAAATAAACGTATCGTCGCCCCCGTACAACTGGGTTACTTTGTTGGTAAACGTCGTTCCATTCAGGCTCACAGCATACTGAACACCCTTAGTGCGGTCGCCCCCTCGGTAGGTCAGTTCCAGCTCAATACCCCGGTTATACATGCTACCCACATTGACGGCTGGTGGCTGAATTTGCCCCCCCGTGGCTGGTATTGGGACTTCGAGCAGTAAGTTGTTCAGGTTGCGGTTATAAGCGTCGATGGTGATGTCTAAGCGGTTATTAAACAGGGTGGCATCCAGGCCGATGTTCGCCATGGTCTGGGCTTCCCAGCGTGCATCGGGGTTGCCCAGTCGCCGGGGCGAATAACCCGTCTGAATTGAGTTGCTGGTTCCGTTAAGGTCGTAGAAAGTAGATGCTTGGCTGGCAGCATAGGTGGTAAACCGGTTGTAGGGGTCGATGTTCTGGTTGCCCGTTTGTCCCCAGCTACCGCGTAGCTTGAGGTCATTGACAAAAGAAACACCCTGCATGAAAGCCTCTTTGGACAAACGCCAGCCCACGCTAAAAGCGGGAAAGGTGCCCCAGCGGTTTTCGGGCGAGAAACGCGACGACCCATCACGGCGAATCAACGCACTGAACAGATACTTGTCCGCCAGAATATAATCGGCTTTGGCAAAGACTGAAAACAAACCCGATTCGATGCCGCTGCCGCTGGCATCGTTTATTTTGTTGCCAGCATTGAGGTAGCGCGAGTCGGCATCCTCAAAGACGAAGCCAACGCGGGCGGCAGACTGGCTCGTAAAGCGGTTGGTAACCGTTTCGGTGCCTGCCAGCAAGGTCAGGCGGTGTTTGTCGGCAAAGGTATTTGTGTAGGTTACATTGTTAGTCCAGGTCAAGTTTACGGCATTGTCGTTTTTTACCGTTAGCTGGGCCACCTGTTGCTGAAGCACATCCTCAAAAGCACGAGGCCGAAACTGCGACAGGTTGCCAGTAGCCAAATCTACGCCAGCACTGGTTCGGGCTGTAAAATGTCGCAAAAAATCTACTTCGCTATACACGTTGCCAAATAGGCGGGTGGTGTAGCGGTGGTTGTCTTTGTTACGATACAGATAAGCAACGGGGTTACGGCCTCCAAGGTTGCGGGTGCCCGTAAAATTGCCGCCAATATCATAGACTGGTTGTAGGGCGGCTCCCGTCAAGGCCATGAAAGTCGGGTTATCAGGCTCGCTGGCCTGTTGCCCCACCGATACGTCATCGGTAAATGAAAACTGGATATTTTCGCCGATACGGATGTGCTTTCGAACGCTGAACTCGGTGTTAGCCCGAATCGAATACCGTTTGAAACCCGTGTGGTTCACAATACCCTGCTGGTTAAAATAGCCCATTGATACGGCATAACGGCTGGCCTCGGTGCCGCCCGATACGGCTAAGTTATAATTCTGAATCAAGGCAGGGCGTAATATCTCTTTGAACCAGTTGGTGCCTTCCCTGTTGGCCCGTGTTGTGAGAAACCTGGTCTTGCCAAAATCGGGCGCGTCCACATCGGTGCTGTAGTTGGCCAGACTTACTCTTGGGTCGCCTTCCTTGGCCCCGCGTGGAAAAAGATAATCAGGCAGAATGGGGTCAGGAGAAGTAGATGTACCCGAAAAAGGATCTACAGGATTGCCAGTTTTAGGGTCTATCTGCCCAGTATTACGGAAGTTATCCCAGCCCACTTGTGCGGCTTCCTGTGGTGTCAGAAAAGTTGGAACATTCCAAGCCGATTGCGTGCCCGTGTACCCGTCGAACGACACTTTTGGTGCGCCGTTACGCCCTTTTCGAGTGGTCACGATTACCACACCGTTGTTGGCCCGTGAACCATAAATGGACGCCGTCGATGCATCTTTTAATATCTGCAGGCTCTCTATATCGTTAGGATTCAACTGATTGAGATTTCCCTGCGTGGGTACACCATCAATGATATAAAGTGGGTCGTTGGAGCCAGTAATTGAGCCAATACCCCGAATCCGAACGGCCACCCCGCCACCGGGAGCCGCATCGTTGCCCACCTGAACCCCTGCCGAGCGACCCTGCAACTGCTGGGCAAAACTGGCCGATGGCACCGAAACCAAGTCGCGTGGATCTACTTTAGAAACTGCCCCCGTTACGTCGCGCCGGGCCTGTGTTGTGTAGCCTACCACCACCACTTCATTCAACACTTTGAGATCTACCTTCAAACTAATGTCAAGAATAGTTCGGTTGCCAACAATTACTTCTTGCGGGTCAAAACCCACAAAACTAAAAACCAAAACCGTGTTCTCGTCCGTTACAGAAAGCGCGTATTTTCCGTTTTGGTCGGTTGTTGTGCCTTTTTTTGTTGCCTTGATGAAAACAGTTACGCCAGGCTGTGCCACCCCTTTTTCATCTACCACGGTTCCTGTTATTTGCCGATCGGCTGGGGCTTCGGTGTTTGAATGCGAAACCTTCATTATTTCAGGCGGCGTGTTGGCCGCATTTGTAGTGCTTAGACGCGACAAAACTATCTGGTTGTTGATAACTTTGTATTTAATTTTTAGTGGATTAAGCACCTTGTCTAACACCTCTGCCAACGATTGGTTGGTGGCACTAAGCGAGATTCTCTGGGACGATGAAATGAGCTTTGGCCGATACGTGAATTTAACATCGGCTTGTTTTTCAATGACCATCAAGACACTCGAAAGTTCTTGGCTCTCAATTTGAACGCTAACCCTGCGATTGAGCAACTCTTGAGCCGATACATCCCGCGCCAGCGAAACACCCGCAAAAATCACCGCAATGCCGCATTGTATGAGCGAGAGTTTCATGAGGGGAATTAGTTTTTTTTGGAATTGTAGTCTTTTTTTCATTAGTTTACGAAGTTTTTGTGGTTAAAAGAAGCAAAAACAAACCCTCACATCAGGCTTTTAAGTCGGACATGGTTCGGTAGAACATGAAGGGAGATTTGGAAACCGATAACGCTGGAACCGTTATCGGTTTTTTTTAGAAAAGGAAGCTGTTTTTTGTAGCCATTCTGATAGGGGTTTGGTGAAACATTCCTGAATTTAATAACAACCTTTGCTACTGATAATCACTTGAGCATCAACTACTTTATAAGAAGATTCGATGCCTTCGCAGATAATATCCAATTTTTCAAAAAGAGTCTCGTTGGTCAATGAGGTGGTCAGGTGGCAATTGGTCATTACTTCCTCGTCAAAAATAATCTCAACGCCGTATGCTTTCTCAAATGCCCTAAAAATTTCGGCAATGGGAGCGTTGGTAAACGAAAATTGCTGCAACTCTCGGGCTGATAAAATAAGAAGGGGTTTTTCGGCCAGCGTCCGAGTTAGTCGCGCATCTTCTTTTTCAAAAACTACTTTCTGGTTCGGTGTTAGCACCACACCAGCCGTTTCGGGGTCTGGATTCTGAGCGATTTTATTGCTAAAAACAGACACTTTTCCTGTTTTTACCAAAACCGTAACTTGTTGGTCTTTTTCGTAGGCTTTGACCCAAAAACTTGTTCCTAATACTTTGGCAATGAGGCCATTGGCATATACTAAAAAAGGTTTTTTTGGATTTCTCTCTACCTCGAAAAATGCCTCGCCCAACAGATATACTTCCCGATTTGCGCCTTCAAACGATTCACTGTAACTCAGCCGACTGTTGGGTTCAAGCACTACTTTGCTGCCGTCCGACATGATTATCGCTTGCTTAGACGCGCTGTTATTGATTACTTCTTTGAGCGGCGATTTGGTTTTTAAGATCATTTGGCTATAAATTTCTTTTGAGTTTTGGGCGGGCTTTACAGCCCACCAGTAGCCTAAACCAAGTGCCAAAATTACCGAAGCCGCCGCTGCTAATTTGCTCCAATGTATTGATAAAGAACGCTTTCCGTGCTGGCTTTGGTCTTTTAAATGGGTTTCAATGTCAGTCCAGATAACGGGGATTTCGCCCGTAGAAATGGCCTGCTTAGATGCGATAACCAATTGTTGCACCGCCAACCGAGCCTGCCGAACGGTGGAGGTTTGGGCGGGTTGGTTGTTCAAAAAAGATTGCCAAAACGAGTCTGACTCTTCGGTGGGGTATTTTACCCAACGAATAAAATCATCGTCAATAATGAATTCTTCGACCGTGTAATTTGAATAAAGTTTAGACATAATTTTCTGTTCTAAGCCCTAAATCAAAATTTTTAGGTTTTGTACTCCTTTTTCTTGAAATATTTTAATTTTTGGCAAACGGTAACCAAAAATGTAAGACAATACCCCAGCACAAGGCCAGGTTTTGACGTAGTGTGTTGATAGCCTTGTGTAGTAAATTCCTGGCCGATTGATTGTTGATGTGCAGGATTTCAACAATTTCTTCAAAACTAAAGTCGTGGTAATACCGAAGTTGGATTATTTCTTGCTGCCGTTTCGGGAGTTGTTGAATGACGCGTTTGAGTCGCAGGTGCTGTTGGGTCAGGTGTTCGTTGGCAATAAAATCGTCCTCAAAAGACAATTCTCCGATGATGTTTTCAAACAAATGAGAAGAGTCAATGGCCACGTGATTGTTTTTTTCGATGTTGTGAATAATGCGGTTGCGGAGCGAACGGTACAAATAGAACCGAACAGAATCGGTGTTGGCTAAGTTTTCACGACTGCGCCAAAGGTGTAGAAAAAGGTCTTGAATACTGTCTTTGATAAGCTGTCGGTCGGAAGTTACGCGGTATCCATAACTCAACAAATCTTCGATGTGCTGATTGTAGAGTTGTTCAAATGCCGTTTTATTACCCTCTTTGAAGGCTTTCCACAAGTCTGTGTCCGATGAATAAATCAAAGTAGTTGCTTTTAAGTAGCTTGTTTCAAAACAGGAGTTTTTAGAATTTTAATACCTTACTTACAGCTGTATTATTAAGTGTATTTATCCACCAATAGCCATCTTGGAAACTTTCACTGCCTGCCGCCTATTGTCAAAGCTCAATCTGCCCAATCCTTACTTCATGGCTTTATCGGCGTATTGTTTGTACGAATCTGCGAATTTGAAAGGCTTGGTGTTGGGCGTGATGCTTACTTCTGAGGTAAATTTGAGCGGATATTTACCATTCTCGTACACCAATTCCACAAAAAAAGCAGTGTATCCTTTTTGATTTTTGGGGGCTACGGCCTTGTACTGGTTTTTGGCATTGATGGGGAGCGTGGTTTTTTGGAAGGCTTTACCAATTATGTCCAACCTAAAATCGCGGGAGTTGGGGTTGTTGGCTTGCCACACGTTCACTTCTTTGGGTGTTTCGGAGGTTTTTACGGTCAATGTGCCGTCTTTTTTCTTTTTCCAAGTAATAGTAGGCAGCACCCGTCCCGAAATTATGGCTTGGTGAAACGTCAATAAGCTAATCAAAGCGTCGGAGTCGGCCAAGTTGTGTTTGGTGTTGGGTACGTAACGCAAATACTTGGGGCTTTGCAATTCTTTGAAATAAAACTGGGAGTTGTCGGGCAAAAAATATTGGTCACCGCTGGCGTTTAGCACTAATTTTGGAATTTTCATGCGGGCTTTATGTCGGTAAGAATAAGGGTCGTCTATGGCATAAATATGCGCACTTTGCGGCGTATTGACCCAATGCGGCATAATACCGTGATTGACGTAGTCGTTGAGTGCCTCCGAAAAAAAGCCATACACTTCGTAGTGGTGCACGGCCATGGCATCGGTATTGAGTGCGTCAATAACGGCGGGTGCAATGCCAATGACTCGCGGGTCCATGATGCCCACCAGCCAAGTAGTCCAGCCGCGTTTAGACCCACCCGACACCACAAATTCGTCTATTTTTAGTTGGCCACCTGTTTCCGAGCGCATAAATTCCTGCGCAGCGTCCATGGCCCTCATTCCACTTTTGAGCATTGCCAGCCGCACCAACCAAGTGTCGTCGTTGGTTTTTATCATTTTAACGTACGTGTAGGCAATCAGGTCGTCTTCAAAACGCTCGATGTCTTTTGAGTCGGCGAAGCGCAGCGGTTGATTGGGAACCATGCCCAGTTCTACCACCACCGAGTTGGTTTCGAGCGCAATCATGGCCGAGGTAGTCGACGCTTTGGTAGGAGCGGGGTTGCCGTTTCGGCCTCCTGTAATGTAGAGCAGGGCTTTGTTGGTCGCAACTTTATCGGGCTTAATTACCGTCATCCAGTGTTTCCAGGTGGTTCGGTCCACCTCGCTGGCCGTGCGCCACGACTGCGAGGTGAGTTCGATGATGTAGGCTTTGTAGCCTTTTCCTTCAATGGTGCTGTGGAGTTGCCAAGTATATACCGAGTCGGGCAGGGCAAGGTAGCGTTCCAGCGCGTCAGATTGGCCAAAAGCAACAAAACGAAGGGTAAACAGGCCACAAAAAAGCAAGATTTTTTTCATGATGTTATTTCTTTAGTTACTTTGCCAGCATGGCTTTACAAATGAGTCAAAATAAAATTGGCGGCGTAGGTTTTTATGAGTTCACGCACCCGCTTAAATTCATGTTGTATTTGGTCTTCGGGGCCAGTGGCTTTGGCAGGGTCGGGAAAATTGCAATGAAATCGTTGGGCTTTGCTCACAAAAAACGGACAACGTTCGCGGGCGTGGTCGCATACGGTAATTATAAAGTCAAAGTCAAGGTGTTGATACTCATTCACGTGGTTGGAAGTATGTGCTGAAATATCTATGCCATCTTCTTGCATGGTTTGAATGGCCCGTGGGTTTACGCCGTGGGTTTCTACGCCCGCGCTGTAAACCTCGGCTTTCTGGCCCGCAAAGTGTTTGAGATAGCCTTCGGCAATTTGGCTTCGGCAACTGTTGCCCGTGCAGAGTACCAATATTTTCTTCGTCATTTTTGAGTGGGTTTGTTGTGATGAGATGGGCAATTTTAGCAGCATCCCCCGCCTGGGGTGCAGGTGGTTTCTTGGGCAGCTATCAGTGCCGACAACGACAATTTAGGTTTGGTAGAAGCCGACACGCCGCATTGGTCCATTGCCAAACAAGCCGTTTGTTTAGAGGTCAAAACAAAGTCTTTGCCGTTGTAGTCCAAGCCGTATTTGCCGATGGTATCCGACTGGTATTCTACTTCAATTTCTAAATTGCCGATGCCCAATTGTTGCTCAGAAAGCGCAATAATATGGAGCAATTTTTGGGGTTTGAGGCGGTGTTCAAAATCGTTGGCGTTCCAGAGTTGAAAATTAATTACCTTTTCGATGCGCTCGGTGCCGCCGCAATCTATGAAGTGCTTGGTAACTAATCCCACCTCCGTAACGTGGAAATGCTCAGGAACTTGCTGCCCCGTAGGCAATACAAAATTGACGGCTTCTGCCGTTTGAAGATGCTGTTTTACTTCTGAAAGATTCATTTTTTTTAAGTTTAAAGTGAAAAGTTTAAAGTGAAAAGTGGTATGGTGTATGGTTCACCATAGTACCATACGCCTTACACCATACTACCTTGCTATTAGCAGCAGCCTGTATTTTGAGCGTTGGTATTGGCAAAAAATGCCTTGAAAGTGGCCTCAAACTGCCCAAAAGTGCGCCAATTGATGCAGTAGCAAGATTTTACGCCGTCCACAGTACCCGTAATCAAACCTGCTTTCAAGAGTTCTTTGAGGTGTTGCGAAACGGTAGATTGTGCCAGCGGCAATACCTCCACAATTTCGCCACAAATGCAGGTTTGGCGTGCCGCAATTTCTTTCAAAATAGCAATGCGAGCGGGGTGGCTGATGGCGTTGGCAAAATCGGCTAATTGATTTTCGACCGTACCAAATTCA
This sequence comes from Cytophagia bacterium, assembly GCA_004293645.1. Taxonomy (GTDB): domain Bacteria; phylum Bacteroidota; class Bacteroidia; order Cytophagales; family Spirosomataceae; genus REAB01. Next base: position 10,907 of record REAB01000054.1, read on the forward strand.
TTTTTTTTGTTCACTGCCATTACTTTAAATTGTATATCGCAAATATACGATTATTTTATTTTGAACTCCAAAATAAAATGCCAAAAATATTTTCATATCTACTCTTTCTTATCTTTAGCCGTGTTGTTTTAGAAGTTGACGGGATTGCCCGCTGATTTGATGTTTGATATTGATTTACTCTTTTACCTTTACGCTTTTCACCTGCCTTCAAATGCTTAATCGCCGTCACAAATCATTTGAGCAACTTTGGCTTTACACGGTCAACGTGGTTGTGATAGACCCAGATTCGTTACCATTGCCGACCGCCCCCAAAGATGTCATCAAAACACGGGAGCGAGTACCGACTCAAAAACTAATTTTCAAAATAATAATGTTTTTGGAGTATAACCGCAAACAATTCGACTTATGAACACGTTATAGTTATAAAATTTAACCTTAAAACAATTTATTTATGAAGAAACACTACTTTTTCGCGCTCAGTGCGTGGATTTTGGTCTTGGGTCTGTTGGCACCGCCGGTGTTCTCGCAAGACCGCAAAGTAACGGGTAAAATAACCGATAGTGAAACGGGCGCAACCATGCCTGGCGTAACGGTGTTGGTGAAAGGCACCAATGTTGGTGCTACCACCGATGCCGACGGCAAGTATTCAATTGGTGCGCCCGCGAACGCCAATTTGGTGTTTTCTTTTGTGGGATATTTGGCACAAACGGTGGCTATCGGAAATCGCACCACCATTGACCTTATTCTTAGCCCAGACGCTAGTGTGCTCGACGAGGTAATTGTAACGGGCTATACTTCAGAGAAAAAAAGGGACATCATTGGTTCGGTTTCGGTGGTAAACACCAAGACGATGGTAGCCCAACCCAATGCGAACCTTAGCTCCATGTTGCAAGGACGTGCTGCGGGTGTGGTGGTGAGTGGAACGGGTGCGCCAGGCTCCGCATCAAAGGTGCGGATTCGCGGATTTGTGTCGTTTGGCAACAACGACCCCTTGTACGTAATTGATGGCGTGCCAACCGACAACGCCAACTCGTTGAACCCCCAAGACGTAGAGTCGGTGCAGGTTTTGAAAGACCCCGCCTCGGCTTCAATCTACGGTTCGCGGGCAGCCAACGGGGTAATTGTGGTAACCACAAAGCAAGGTACAGCGGGCAAAACCGAGATTAGCTACGACGGCTACTACGGCTCGCAGAAAATTCCTGACCGCGCTTTCCCATCAATGCTCAACACCCAGCAATACGCCGATATGCTTTGGCGTGGTTTTGCGGGCGCACAGATTAAGCCAAACAGCAACATATTTGGTACTGGCGCAGCGCCCGTCATTCCTGGCCAGTTGTTTACGGCAATGACTTCTGGGGTGGCGGCAGATCCAACCCGTTACAAGGTTTTTCCAGACGCAAACCCCGATAGTTATGGCCCGTACCAAGTCTATAACACCAGCCCAGGTACCAATTGGCACCGCGAAGTAACGCAGGCGGCACCCGTTCAGAGCCACCAAATTTCGGCTACGGGTGGTACCGACAAAGGCACGTATTCGCTGGGTCTCAATTATTTTGGCCAAAGTGGGGTATTCAAGTTTACCGATTTAGCCCGCTACACAATTCGCGCCAATACCAGTTTCAAACCCACCAAATGGTTGAAAGTAGGTCAAAACTTACAGGTGAGTTACGTAAACCAGCAAGGTAGCAACGGAAACCCGTTTGACCTTGGCGGAGGCTTAGATTTTGGCGGCGAAGGTAGCCCATGGGCGCAATCCTACCGCATGGTGCCGTACATTCCAGTATATGACATCAATGGTGGTTTTGGTGGTAATGGCGTGGGTGAGTCAGGCAACGGTACCAACCCCGTAGCCAACCAGATTCGTAATAAAGACAACCGCTACAATGGCTTTGGTATTTTGGGTAACATCTACGCCCAAGTAAATTTGTACAAAGAACTGACATTTTCGACGGCCTTTGGGGTGGACCAGCGCTTTGGAAACGGTTGGGGCTTTACGTACATCACGTACGAACGTGCTGAGAATCAAAAGAATAACTCTTTTGGTGAATACTTGTTTAGAGGAGGCTCGTGGACGTGGACCAACACCTTGCAGTACAACAAGCAAATTGGCGAGAAGCATAATATCAAGACCTTTGCGGGAATGGAGTCTATTTTTGAGCAGTTCCGAAGTGTTGGCGGCTCAAGGATAGATTACGATTTCAGCGCGCCTGACTTTAGATCTTTGGACACGGGTAAAAACCTTCCCCAAGCGAATGGCTCGCCCAGTACGGCGCGCACTTTGTACTCCGTGTTTGGAAAAGCAGAGTACCAGTACAACGACCGCTACATGATGAGTTTTACGCTCCGCCAAGATGCGTCATCGGCTTTTGGTTCGGACAGCCGCAAGGCGCTGTTCCCAGCGGTAGGATTGGCTTGGCGGATGTCGGAAGAGCCATTCATTAAAAGTGTTTCGGCAATCTCCGACCTCAAGTTACGCGGAAGCTGGGGGCAAATGGGCAGCCAGCGCAACGTAAGTTCAGCTAACGCGTACTCGTTCTTTTTCGCAAATATCAATGGATCGGCCTACGACATAGGAGGTCAAAACGGTGCGCCTTCGATTGGGTACCGCCCAAGTTTCGTAGGAAACCCTGGAACTCGTTGGGAGACCGCCGAAATGTTTAACGTTGGTATTGACGGTAGCTTGTGGAATGGCCGCCTCAACTTCAACTTCGAGTATTTTAGCAATACAACGAAAGATCTTCTGGTTGGTCGTCAAGCAAATGGCCTTAGTATGAACGTTGGTCAGCCGCTCATCAACATTGGTGATATGTCAAACAGGGGCTTTGACGGTTCGGTATCTACCAAGGGGCGCATTAGCAAAGACCTCGAATACGACGTGGCTTTGACCTTTACGAGTTTTAAAAATAAGGCAACTCGTCTTGATGCCGACGGTAGTGCTTTCTTTGAGCGCGGTGGTGGCCGTTTGGGTGGTATTCAACGCACCGAAGCTGGTCAGGCACTTTCTACGTTTTTTGGTTACAAAATAGATGGTATATTTCAGACTCAGGCTGAGGTAAATGATGCCCCCAAATTTGGTACTTACAACCGGGTGGGAGTTTGGAAACTGACCGACGTGAACAAGGACGGCGTAATAAATTCTTCCGACCGCACGTTTTTGGGAAGCCCGATTCCTAAGTTTCAGATTGGTTCGGACGTTATTTTGAAATACAAAGCCTTCGACTTCAACGCATTTTTGTTTTGGAACTATGGCAACAAAATCTTCAATTATACCAAATGGTTTACAGATTTGCGTGGGTTTGTGGGTGGTGTGAGTAGCCGCGTTTTGACCGACTCCTGGTCGCCACAAAATACGGGTGGAACATTGCCAATCATAAACACGAACGACGCCGTTTCGGGTGATCTTTCAACCGATTATTACATAGAGCCAGGCTCGTACCTGCGCTTGCGCCAGGTACAGTTGGGTTACACGTTGCCCAGTGGCATTGCCCAGAAAATTGGCATGCGCCGCGCTAGAATTTATGTGCAAGGTCAGAATTTGTTGACGATAACGAAATATTCGGGGCCAGACCCCGACATCAACGTGTTGGGCGATGAACTGTCAATGGGGGTAGATCAGTTTCGCACGCCTGCACCGTCGGTAATTTTAATGGGTATTAATGTTGGTTTTTAAATTTAAAATATAAAAAAATGAAAAAAATAACAAAAGTATTTTTAGTTACGCTGGGGCTTGCCTCTTTTGGGACTTACTCTTGCAAGGAATCTTTTCTGGATCGGCCGCCGCTCGGGGCCATAGCGGAGACATCGCTCACCAATGCGGCAGGGGTAAACGGGGCATTAATAAGTGCTTACCGCAGTTTAGGGGGTTCTAACGTTGCAGCTTGGTACACCAGCCCCATGAACTGGGTGTGGGGTGGCGTGCGCTCAGACGATGCCTACAAAGGTACCGAGTCGACAGATCAAGGTGCGGTAAATCCAATTGAGCGTTTTGAGGTTCTGCCTAACAATGGCCCTGTATTGAATAAGTGGCGCGCTTGTTACGATGGTATTGGTATGGCAAATACCACCTTGCAGTTGTTGGCTCAGGCAAAAGACCTTTCTGATGCTCAAAAAAAGCAAGTAGAGGCCGAGAGTCGTTTCATTCGGGCATACCACCACTTTGAGGCCAAGCGGACATTTAATAATGTACCGTTTGTGGACGAAAAAGCCGTTACAATTGCCGATCTCAAACTGCTCTCCAACGATAAAAATATTTACCCTACCATCGAAGCTGAGTTCAAGTTTGCTTTCGATAACCTCCCCGCCACGCAGGCGCAGATTGGCCGCGTGAACAAGTGGACGGCGGGTGCGTTTTTAGCCAAAGTTTTTATGTACCAAAACAAATTTGCCGAAGCAAAAGTTTTGTACGATCAGATTATTGCCAACGGGGTAACGTCTGGTGGTCAGAAATACGGTTTATTGGCAAATTATGGCGATGTTTTCAAAGGTGATTTTGAAAGTGCCCAAGAAACGATTTTTAGTATCCAATATACCGTTGGAGACGGAACGGGTGGCGCAAACAGCAACAAAGACGGCGAATTGACCAACCCTCATAACGACGGGCCAGTGGGATGCTGTGGATTCTACCAACCCGCTCAGTCGTTGGTAAACGCATTCAAGACAGGCGCAGATGGCCTGCCGTTGAGTAACTACAACGCCTCAGACGTGAAAAATCACGAAAACTCCCCAGCCGACTTTCCTGACCGTGGTCGTTTCGACCCTCGCCTTGACCACACCGTTGGCCGAGCAGGTGTTCCGTTCTTAGATTGGGGGGCGGCCAAGTCGTCGTGGATACGTAACTTAGCCAACGGCGGGCCGTACATGCCCAAAAAGCACATTCACTACAAATCTGAGGCAGGTAAGTATTTTGTTTCGGGCGGTTGGGGACAAGGCCAGTCAGGTAAGAACCAACTCACGATGCGCTTCTCAGACTTGTTGTTGATGGCCGCCGAGTGCGAAGTTGAAGTAGGGACGCTTGCCAAAGCGCAAGAATACGTGAACTTAGTGCGCAACAGAGCCAAAGGCAGTATGGTGGTAATGGATGGAGCGACACCAGCCGCCAACTATGTGGTGAATCCTTACACGGCGGCTTGGACTGACAAGACGGCCGCGCGGAATGCTGTTCGTTTTGAGCGTTATGTGGAGCTGGGCATGGAAGGCCATCGTTTCTTCGATTTGGTTCGTTGGGGCATTGCCGACCAAGTTAAAAACGAGTTTTTTACCCGCGAGGGGCGTGTTCGCACTCACTTGGCCGGTGCGCGTTTTACCAAAGGGAAAGACGAATATTTGCCCATTCCAGAGTATGTTCTCGCTCAGAGTACATCAGGTGGAAAGGCGGCAATCGTTCAGAATCCTGGTTACTAATTTTTTAAATTTCTTCGTAAAAACGGGGGTAGAGGCAACAGCCGCTGCCCCCGTTTTTGTTTTATTTTTAGCGCATAAATCCTAAAAAAGTCTCAGCTCTACCCAAACTTTTGCTTATCTTTGGCCGTGTTGTTGTAGAATTTGACCAGGCTACCCGCCGATTTGATGTTCAATATTGATATACCCTTTCACCTTCCTTCAAATGCTCAATCGCCGTCAAACCCTTGCTACGCTTGCTGCTGCCTCGGCGGCGGCGGTATTGCCCCAACAAAGCCTCGCCATGACCAAGCCCGTTGCTTTCATACCTTGCCTCAACATGAGTACCATTCGTGGGCAAAAGTTGGGCTTTGTCAAAGAGTTGCAAACGGCCTCGCAGGCTGGTTTTGAAGTGGTTGAGATTTGGATGGATTCTTACCAAGAGTACCTCCAAAAAGGTGGCACTACCGCCCAAGCCCGCCAAATATTGAAAGATTTGGGATTGTCGGTGGCGCAGGCCATTGGGTTTGCGCAGTGGGTAGTAGATGACGAAAGTGCCCGACAAGCAGCCTTCGAACAACTCAAACGCGAGATGGGTATTCTGGCCGAAATAGGTTGCAAGCAAATAGCCGCCCCGCCCGTTGGCGCGCAAAATATTCCTAATTTTGACCTCAAAAAAGCGGCAGAACGCTACCGCGCTATTCTCGACCTCAGCGACCAAACGGGCGTAGTGCCGCACCTCGAACTGTGGGGCTTTTCTAAAAGTTTTAGTCGTTTGAGTGAGGTCATGTACGTGGCTACCGAGAGCGGCCACCCCTCGGCGCGTTTGCTGTTAGACGTGTATCACCTCTACAAAGGTGGGTCGAGTTTAGACAGTTTGGCCTTGGTGGGTAAGCCTGCTATTGAGTTGTTTCACATCAATGACTACCCCGCCAGCCCCCCGCGCGACACCATTGACGATGCCGACCGTGTACACGTGGGCGACGGCGTGGCACCCGTAGCGCGTATTTTACAAGCCATTCGGCGCAACGACCGCCCTATTGTGCTGTCGTTGGAACTTTTTAACAAAACCTACTACGCACAAGATGCCCTTCAAGTAGCCAAAACAGGTCTTGCGAGAATCAAATCTCAAATAGCAGATTTCAAATAACAAATAACAAACGGTTACTGTGGCCCTGCACGGGCTGCCCCGCACAAACTTCAAACTACAAATTTCTCATGGCAAACAGTTTTGATATTCCGCTCAAAGGTTCGGCCACCGAAACACTCGCTAAGGCCAAAGAAGTGCTGGAAAACGGCAACGGACAAATGACAGGCTCAGATACGTCGGGTACTTTTTCGGTGCCAGCGGGTTTGGGTAAAGTAAAAGGGACGTATGAAGTGGGTAATAACCTGCTTAAAATTACGATTACCAACAAACCCATTTACGTGAGTGCCAACATGATTGAAGAGATGCTCAAAAAACACATCAGTTGAAATGAAAATATTTGCTAACCTCACCGCGCTAAAAGCTGAACTGGGGCAAGAATTGGGCAGCACGCCCTACTTGACCGTAACCCAAGAAATGATTAACGATTTTGCAAAAGCTACCCTCGATTTTCAGTGGATTCACGTGGATGTAGAAATGGCCAAGCAACATTCGCCCTTCAAAACGCCCGTTGCCCACGGTTTTTTGACGCTTTCGCTGGCCCCAAAATTCATGTCCGACCTCTTCCAGGTAACTTCGGTCAAGATGGGGGTCAATTATGGGGCCAACAAAATTCGCTTTACGTCGGCAGTACCTGCGGGTAGCAACGTGCGCATGAGAGCCAAATTGGCCGAGTTGGAAGAAATACCCAACGGCGTTCGCATCATCATGGACTGTGTTTTTGAAATAGAAGGCCAAACCAAACCCGCCTGCATCGCCGAGCTTATTTCGGTGATGTATGAGTAAGGTTTGACCTCAAACTCATTTTTTCTTGCTTAAAAAATAGACGGGGATACCCACCGCCGTAATGAGTAATCCCATGCCTGAGTCGAAGCGGGTTTTGGGGTCTATGAGCAAAATAAGGCAAATGGCAAGCGTGGTAACAATGTATAACACAGGCACCAACGGATATCCAAAAGCCTTGTAGGGCCGGTCGGCGTTGGGTTGGGTGCGGCGCAGTACAAAAATACCGCCAATGGTAACCATGTAAAATATCAACGAGCCAAAGGTGCAATAATTGAGCAGCTGGCCGTAAGTTCCCGACAAGCAAAGCAAGCAAGCCCAAAAACATTGCAGCCAGAGTGCTTTGGCAGGCACGGCGTTTTTGTTGAGTTGGGCGGCTTGCTTAAAAAACAGGCCATCTTGCGCCATGGCGTAGTAGAGCCGCGCGCCCGCCAAGATGAGGCCATTGTTGCACCCAAAAGTAGAAACCATGATGAGCGCGGCCATAATAAAAGCCGCAGAGTCGTTGAAAATGAGCGACATAGCTGCCGAAGCTACGCGGTCGTATTCGGCGTATTGAATGCCACGCGCCAGCACATCTACGCCCGTGGGCGAGCCTTTGAGGGGCAAAATGCTCAAATAAGCCACGTTGGCCAAAATGTACAAAGTGGTAACAATGAGTGTTCCCAAAAACAAACTCAACGGAATGTTGCGCTTTGGGTTTTTGATTTCGGCGGCAATAAAGGTAACGTTATTCCAAGCATCGGCCGAGAAAAGCGAGCCAATCATCGAAACGCCAACGGCCATCAACAAGGCCATGCCACCCAACGACACCGACCCACCGCTGGCACCAGACTTGGTGCTGCTCCACGCATCGGCAAAGTTTTGGCTCAACATTCCACTCTTAAAACCGTAGCCAATGCCAATGGCAATGAGGCCAAACAAAGCCGCCAACTTGGCTACCGTAAAAACGTTTTGAATGAGCTTGCCGCTCTGAATACCGCGCGTGTTGATGTAAGTGAGCAGCACAATGCTGGCCATTGCAAACATCGACCCCACCGAAACGGGCGCGGGCCCCAGTTTGAAAAGGACGTTTTCGGGGTTGAGAACAGGGAAAAATACACCCGCATACTTGATAAAAGCCACCGCCACGGCGGCAATAGTACCCGTTTGAATAACCATAAAAACCGTCCAGCCATATACAAAACTGGTGAGTGTGCCGTACGCTTTCTGAATGTAAATGTACTGCCCGCCCGCTTTGGGCATCATGCCCGCCAGTTCGCCGTAACTCAACGCCGCCGCCACCGTTACGATGCCCGTAAGCACCCAAATGGCCAACAACCAGCCCGCCGAACCCACATTGCGGGCCATGTCGGCACTAACGATAAAAATACCCGAGCCAATCATGGCCCCCGATACGAGCATGGTGGCATCGAGCGCACCCATTGATTGTTTAAATTCAGGAGAAGGAGAATCGGGCATGAAGTGAGGGGTTTAGGTTGGGTGCAAAATTAGTATTATTGAGGCTAAATGGAGTGATTTACCAAACTACGGATATGAGATTGGGGTAATTTTTAAATTGGTTGTCTATTGTAATAATTGGTAGTTTTTCTTGCAAAGCGGTGGCTATCAATAATCTATCGAAAGGGTCGCGGTGCGTCTCCAGTAATGGTATATCTTGATACACAAAAATATGGACTTGACTAATTGGAAGTATTCTTATTTGAGCGGTGAGGGTATCTTCATAAATGTCTTGCAGTGCTTTGCTCAACTGTATTTTATTGACGCGCACTTTTACAGCAATTTCAAAAAATGACGCTATACTAACAAAGATTTCATTTTCAGTGTCTTCAATTAGTATTTTTGCACGACTTGATAATTGATTACTTCCTTCCAAAAACCACAACAATGCGTGCGTATCCAATAAGTATCTCATTACATATATTCCTTCAAATCGTCAAGAGAAGCATTGAAATCATCGTCCATTCTGATAGAACCTCTTGAAATGCCAAAAGGACGTTTAATCTTAGTCGTAGGTTCAACTATTTCTTCCAAAATAGTTACAATTATCCTTACGCGACGATCGGGAATTGGCTCGTCCAAAATAAATTCTCCTTTCTCGTAAATACCCTGCACTGTAGTTAGCATAATAAATATCAGTTTTGAAACAAAGGTACAAAAAAAGCAGTTTATACTACCAATTGTGTTGCCCCAGTTGGCTCAAACTGATGCGCCCTTCGTAAATGGCCTTGCCTACAATAACGCCATATATTTTTTGTTCGGAGAGTTTTTCGAGGTCGGCAATGGAGCTTACGCCGCCACTGGCAATGATGTGCAGCGCGGGGCATTGGTCTTGCAGGTTTTTGTACAACTCAAACGACGGCCCTTGCAACAGGCCATCTTTGGCTACGTCGGTGCTGATGGCGTATTTGGCCCCTTTTTCGACCCATTTTTGCACAAAGTCATAAACCCAAATCTCCGTACCTTCTTCCCAGCCGCTCACGGCTACGCGCTCGTTGCGGGCATCGGCCCCCAAAATAATTTGGTCGCCGCCGTAATTGTCGAGCCATTTTTCAAACAAATCGGCATTTTTTACGGCAATGCTTCCGCCCGTTACTTGCTTGGCCCCACATTCAAAAACCACCCGCAGGTCGTCGTCCGACTGCACGCCGCCGCCAAAATCTATTTGCAAGCGGGTGTACGCCGCAATCTGTTCGAGTACTTTCCAATTGACTACTTTTTTGGCTTTGGCTCCGTCCAAATCTACCAAGTGCAGCCGCGTGAGCCCCGCATCTTCAAAGGCTTTGGCTACTTCGATGGGTCGTTCGTTGTAAATGGTTTTTTGGCTGTAATCGCCCTGAGTGAGGCGTACGCACTTGCCCTCAATGAGGTCTATGGCAGGAATAATGAACATATTTTCAAATAGCAAATTTCAAATAACAGATAACAGATAACAGATAACAGATAACAAATAGCAGACATCTATTTTTTAACCTCAGCCTTTAGGCTGGGTAGGTACAAACAAAAACATTTTATGGCACGGGCAGCCCCGCTCAAACCTTTAAAAAGTTTTCAAAAATAGTTTGGCCTGCGTTGCCACTAATTTCGGCGTGAAACTGAGCGGCGTAAAAGTTATCTTTTTGGAGCATGGCACTGAACGGGGCTACGTAGTCGCAGGTAGCTACGGTGTGGTCGCAAAGCGTAGCGGCATAGCTGTGGTTAAAATACACGTACGCATTGTCGGGCAAACCAGTGGTGAGGTCAGATTTGTAATCAAAAATATTGTTCCAGCCCGTTTGTGGCACTTTTAGGCCAGGGGTTTGCCCAAAGCGTTTTACATCCACCTCAAAAATGCCCATGCACGCGGTGTCGTTTTCTTCGGAGTAGCGGCACATGAGCTGCATACCCACGCACGTACCCAACACGGGCTGTTTAAGAGTTGGAATAAGACGGTCGAGGCCGCGCTCGCGCAGGTATTGCATGGCCGTACTGGCCTCGCCCACGCCAGGAAAAATTACGCGGTCGGCGGCACAAATTTCGGCGGGGTCGTCGGTCCAGAGATAAGCTGCCCCAATGCGGTCGAGGGCGTACATCACCGATTGCACGTTGCCCGCATTGTATTTAATGATAACGGTTTTCATAAATTCATGGTTGAGAGTCGATAGTCCACGGTCGATGGTCCATAGTGGTAGGGTATTGTTTCTTTACAGCATCAACCAGCATTATTTGTCGGCTATTGACCGCACGGGCGGCCCCGCGTGGACAACTTATTAACAGGTTTTCATGCGTATAATTTGAGCATTTTGATGGCCGTGATGGCGGCTTCGTCGCCTTTGTTGCCGTGTACTCCGCCCGCGCGGTCGAGGGCTTGCTGCTGGGTATTGGGCGTTAGTATGCCAAAAATAACGGGTTTGTTGTATTTGAGCGACACGTTGGTTAGCCCTTGCGCCACGGCGTGATTGATGTAGTCGTTGTGTTTGGTTTCGCCCTGAATGACGCACCCGATGGCAATAACTGCATCAATATCAGCTTGTTGGGCCAATATTTGCGCCGCCAATGTTAGTTCAAAACTCCCTGGTACATTGACTCTTACCACGTTTTGGGGCATTACGCCGTTGGCCAATAACGTATCGTAAGCCCCAATGTAGAGTGCTTCGGTTACGGTTTCGTTCCATTCGGCCACTGCCACGCCAAATCGCTTTTGGCTTACGTCGGGCAGTGCTTCGGTTGAAAATATACTCAGATTTTTATCAGCAGAAGACATTTAGTTCGTGGTTTGTAATTTACAGTTTATGATTGGGTGCTTATTGGCTTTGCAAAAATAGTTTTTATTTACAACTGCGACTGCTTTTTGACCAATTTTGTGGCAATATTCCCTGTTTTTGCATTTGTAAGAGTGAATATTTACGGTAACCTTTGGTGCGTTTGCTCGGCATTTGCAGCGGAACGTTTGTTTAGCCAGATTAATCCTTTCTTCGAGTTTAGCTACAGGGCGTTGCAAGGAGTTTAAAACTCCGCGCAGGTGTCACAAGGTCTCTGACCTTGCTATCCTATCAATTCGCCAAACACCTCTTCGAGTTTGGCCACGGGGCGCACTTGAATGGCGTAGTCCTTGAGGTTCAAGCCTTTGGTGTTGTATTTTGAAATATAAATTTGTTTAAAACCCAGTTTTTCGGCTTCGGCAATGCGGCTTTCGATGCGGTTTACGGCCCGAATCTCGCCCCCCAAACCCACCTCGGCGGCAAAGCAAAACGAGGGCGGCACGGGTGAGTCTTCAAACGACGACGCAATAGAAACCACCACCGCCAAATCAATGGCGGGGTCTTCGACGCGCAGCCCGCCCGCAATGTTCAAAAAAACGTCTTGCACACCCAGTCGCAAGCCCGCGCGTTTTTCCAATACGGCCAGCAACATTTGGAGGCGTTTGGCATCAAAACCCGTGCTACTGCGCTGCGGTGTGCCGTAGTTGGCAATGCTCACCAACGACTGAATCTCAATCATGAGCGGGCGGTTGCCTTCCATCATAGAGCCAATCGTAATGCCGCTCAACAACTCCTCGCGTTGCGAAATTAAGATTTCGGATGGATTCGTAACTTGCCGCAAGCCTGTGCCGAGCATTTCGTAAATGCCCAACTCAGAGGTACTGCCAAAACGGTTTTTGGCGGTGCGGAGCAGGCGGTAAGTGGTGTGGCGGTCGCCCTCAAATTGCAGCACCGTGTCCACCATGTGTTCGAGGGTTTTGGGGCCAGCTATGGAGCCATCTTTGGTAATGTGTCCAATCATAAAAACGGGTGTACCGCTTTCTTTGGCATATTTCATGAGTTCGGTGGCGCACTGCCGCACCTGCGACACGCTGCCCGCTCCCGACTCAATGAGCGACGAAGTGAGGGTTTGAATGGAGTCAATAATCAACACCGCTGGGTCAAATTCTTCGACTTGCCGAAACAGGTTTTCGGTGGTGTTTTCGGTCAAAATGTAGCAATTGTCGCTCTTATTTTCCATGCGCTCGGCGCGCATTTTTATCTGCTGCTCGCTTTCCTCGCCCGACACGTACAGCACTCGGTGTTGCGAGAGCGTGAGCGCAATTTGCAGCATCAACGTGGATTTGCCAATGCCTGGTTCGCCGCCAATGAGTACCAACGACCCCGGCACAATGCCCCCGCCCAACACGCGGTTGAGCTCACCGTCGGAGGTAACAATGCGCGGCTCATTTTCGTAGTTGATGTCGGCAATGGCTTTGGGTTTACTGCTCAGACTCACCGATTTCCAAGCAATACCAGGCGTTTTTTTGTCTTCTTTTTCCATCACTTCCTCCACGAAAGTGTTCCATTCGCCGCAAGAAGGGCAACGTCCCAGCCACTTGGGCGACTGCGCCCCGCAATTTTGACAAAAATAAGCTGATTTAACTTTGGCCATTTAATTTAGGTTGAGTTTTGGGTTATTGAGTTTTGAGTTATAGAGTTGTTGAGGGTTGAGTTATAGAGTTTTGAGTTTTTGAGGGTTGGGTTGTTGGATGATAATTTAGGATTTTATTATTAACATTGCAAAAATACTTACGAATAAACTGAACTACAAGTTCTACTCAGCTACACAGCAACTCATCAACAACTCTATAACTCAACAACTCTGTTACTCAAAACTCAACAACTCTATAACTCAACAACTCAAAACCCAATCATTCAAAGATGATTCCCCTTTCTCATTTTCTAATCGTATCGGCGGCTTTGTTTAGCATTGGATTGGCCGTTATGGTTACCAAACGCAACGCCATTGTGGTTTTGATTGGCCTCGAACTGGTGCTTAACGCTGTTAATATCAATTTGGTCGCTTTTTCGCAGTACGACAACCGTTTATCTGGGCAGTTATTTGGTTTGTTTGTGCTGGTAGTGGCCGCTGCCGAGTCGGCGGTGGCGTTGGCTATTATCTTAAAAGTATATCGCCATTTTGGCACCATTCATTTAGACAAAGTCAGTTCGATGAAGAAATAAACCCCTGCCACGTGCGAAAAATCGTTTTGGTGCGTTAGTATTTTACGTGCAATCCACGGTCTAAAATAATGAAAAATACCATGAAAAAATGGACGCTATACCTCAGTGTTTTGTTGCTGATTACGGCAGCTTGCACCACTTCCAAAAAAACAAAAAGTAAAAACGAGGCTACCAACAATGCTGCATCTAACGCGGTGGGTTCGAGCGAACTGAATATTGTGGGCGTAAAAACCAAGTTTTTGAATAAAGATTCAACCTCGGTTACGGTTTTTTTGCAGGCCGACTTGGCGCGGCAAAATGGCGGTGCGATTAGAATCAAAGAATTTACCGATCGGTTTACCCTCAACTACGTGATGTACCCCGATTTTGCCTCGCGCGAGCGGCTGGGCTACGGCAATATTATACTGACCGATGCCAACGTCATGAAAACGGGAGAAAGCCAGTTTATGATTCGGTTTGACGTAAAAAAGCCCGCCAACCAAATTACGGGCGTGTTGCTGTCGGAGTTGGCCGAAATTGCCTCCCCCAAAAAAGTACTGAACGACCTGCAAATCAGATTTAAAGCCGTCAAACTGAGCGACCGCCTCGCCCTTTTTGAACCAATGGGGCGCGTACCGTTGCTACAAAATTACGTAACCGTCCGCGATACATTTCGGATTCAGGGCATTATGCCGCAAGCCAAAAGCCTGTACGTGCTGCGCTACAAACACGACTTCGACCCCGCAGTGTCGCCCATGAACACCGCCCCCCGCACCGCTGCCCGCACCTTGGACGTGGACAGCACATTTATAATAGACGTGTCCAAGCCAATTGTACTGCCCACCGAGGGGTTGTATTTTATGGTAGAAGATACCCTCGATGCCTACGGTATTGGCATAACGGCCACCACCAAGCGGTTTCCCAAAATGACGCGCCCCGAAGAACTGGTAAAACCCGTGATGTACGTAAGTCTGAGTCAAGAGATTACAAATTTGCTCAACGCCAAAGACTCCAAAAAAGAACTGGATAAATACTGGCTCATGCTTATGAGCGGCAACACCGAAATAGCCAAACGTACCATCAAGATATTTTACCGCCGCGTAGAAGAAACCAACCGCCTTTTTACAACTTACAAAGAAGGTTGGAAAACCGACAAAGGCATGGTTTTTATTGTGATGGGGCCACCCGACCGCGTGCAACGCAGCAAAGACCGTGAAGTGTGGGTGTATGCCCAAAGGGTCAATTTTTCGGAAATTAACTTTACTTTCAACCGCCGCCCCAACCAGTTTGTGGAAGACCACTACGAACTCCAACGATACACCGAGTACCAACCCATTTGGTATCCAATGGTAGAAGCTTGGCGCTCTGGCAACGTACGCGAGTAGCAAAGCAACGCTCCCGCAGCATTTTAACTGCTCTTATTTTCAACAAGTTACCCAAAAAAGCTCTAAATCACCACGCGGGCATTCATTCAACCGCCGCAAATGTATCGGCTAAAAAAGTAGGTGGCAACCAATTGGCGACGGGTATTTTTGTGCGCCCTGCTTCTTATTAGAAAGTAATTTTCTGGTAAAGTACTTTTCTTGCATGAACCTAAACCCTAACTACATTCTTCAAGTACGCGGTCTGTGCAAATCGTTTTCGGGCGTGGTGGCACTGAATAACGTGCAGCTCGACCTGCGGCGGGGCGAAGTACACGCGCTCATGGGTGAAAACGGCGCGGGCAAATCTACTTTCATGAAAATAATAATGGGCTTGCTGCCTGCCGATGCGGGCGAGGTTGTTTTTGAAGGTAATGTCTTGAAAAACAGCAGTGTACAGCAAAATTTAAAAAAAGGAATTGTGCTAATTCACCAAGAAATATTGGCCGTACCCGAACTGAGCGTGGCGCAAAATATTTTTTTGGGACGGGAAACGCACAACTTTTGGGGCTGGCTCAACGATGCCGACATCAACCAAAAAGCCACCCAATTGCTCGCCCAAATGGGACTCAACATAGCGGCCACTACCCCCATGAAACACCTCAGCGTGGCCCAAACCCAAATGGTGGAAATTGCGAAAGCCATTGCCAATGATGCCAAGGTGCTTATCATGGACGAACCCACCTCGGCTATTTCGGACAAAGAAGTGGCGATGCTTTTTGGTATCATCAAAGACCTGAAAAACAAAGGCGTGGCCATTGTGTATATTTCGCACAAAATGGACGAGATTTACCAAATAGCCGATGCCATCACGGTGCTGCGCGACGGCCAATACATAACCACCAAAAGCACCCACGAACTCAACCAAAACGCGCTCATTGCGTGCATGGTAGGCCGCGAAATTACCCAACTTTTCCCCGAATTTACTGCAAAAAAAGGCGAAATAGTGCTGTCGGTGAAGCACTTGGCGCGGCGTGGTCAGTTTGCCGATGTGAACTTCGACTTGCGCGCGGGCGAGGTGCTGGGTGTGGCGGGTTTGATGGGCGCAGGCCGCACCGAAATAGCCCGCGTGCTGTTTGGTCTCGACCAAGCCGACGCGGGCGAAATTTGGATAAAAAACCAAAAAGTGAGGATAAAATCGCCACAAGATGCCTTCAAAAATGGCATTGGCTACGTGAGCGAAGACCGAAAAGGCTGGGGGTTTGTGCCGAAAATGTCGGTAAAACACAACCTGAGCTTGGCAAGTTTGCGGCGGCATACCAAAAATGGTTGGGTAAAAAAGGCCAGCGAAAACACCGCCACGGCAAAGGCCATCAAAGACTTGCAAATTAAAGCCAGCAGCCCCGACCAAGCCGTGATGTACCTCAGCGGGGGCAACCAGCAAAAGGTGGTCATTGGCAAAGTGCTACTGGCCAAACCCAACGTAGTGATACTCGACGAACCCACGCGCGGGGTGGACGTGGGGGCAAAATTTGAGATTTACAAATTGATTAGTGCACTGACACACAACGGAATAGCGGTTGTTTTGATTTCGTCGGAACTACCCGAAATTGTGGGCATGAGCGACCGCATCTTGGTATTGGCAAAAGGAAAACAAACGGCGTTGCTTTCCAAACAAGAAGCCACCCAAGAAACAATCATGCAGTATGCGGTGCAGTAGCCGTTGTGAGTTGGGTTTTGACAAAAGTACGGTTTTTTGTAGGCTCAAATGCCGTTGTAGCAACGACGGCATTTTAAATAATTAAAATATTGATTTTCAGTTGATTATAGATTTAAAATCATCAAAAATATCCCCCAAAAAGGGATAGTATCTTCTCGTTAACTCATTTTTTAAGACATTCTCTAAAAAAAATGGGTGGCCATTCCAACCTTTTCTCCACATAGCAGCCTCTTTGTAGTAGAAGTATCAATTCTATGACTGAATCTGACCTCGTTCAAGGCTGTATTGCACAAAATCTGGCTTGCCAACGCCAACTGTACGACCGCTACAAAACGGCCATGTACACGCTGGCCTACCGCATCACGGGCGATTTTGACGATGCCAACAGCGTGCTGCAAGATACGTTTTTGGCGGTGTTTCGGCAGTTGCCTACGTTTCGGCAAGAGGCTACGTTGGGAGCTTGGATAAAGGCTATTTTGGTCAGAAATGCGTACAAACAAACCACCAAAATCAAAAGATTAGTAGCCGTAGAAAACCTGCCCGAAGACAGCTCCGCCATCAATTGGAACATCGGCAACATGGACGCGGCGCGACTGGAACAAGCCATTTTGGCCTTGCCAGAGGGAGCGCGGGCGGTGTTTGTGCTAAACGAAGTGGAAGGCTACACCCACCGCGAAATTGCCGAAATGCTCGGCATCTCAGAAGGCACGTCAAAGTCGCAGTTGAGTTATGCCAAAAAAAGACTGCGCGAAATGTTGGTCATCAATTAAGAGAAATTTTAGCATGAGCGATTTAAAGAAAATATTGCCAGTTTATACGCCCCCCGACGCAGTTTGGGAGGGTATTGCCGAAGAACTGAGTCCATTGCGGGGGCTACAAACTACCCCGCCCGACGCAATCTGGGAAAACATAGAAGCCGAATTAAGCAAGTCGAAACAAAAAAGCCGCTATCGGTTTTGGGGTTGGTATGCCGCCGCTGCTGGGCTGCTGTTGCCGTTGGTAGGTGCGGCACTTTACTTGTTTTTGCAACAAGCGCCCACCGAAACCATTTCGTATTCGGAAGAAAAAAATACGGCACAAAAAGTAGTTTATAATTCAGATTTTGACCAACAATACGCCCGTATTCAGGCACTTTGTACCAAACGAATAACTGCTTGCCAAAAGCCCGATTTCAAAAATCTAAAACGCGAACTCGACGACCTCACCACCGCCAGTTTGCGCCTCCAAGAAGCCATTGGTACGTACAATACTGATGCCGATTTGACGCAGCAACTGACTGATATTGAGCGCGAAAGAGGAGTTATTTTAAGAAAAATGGAACAACGCATTTAGTAAAAATTAATAGCCATGAAAAAGTCATTAGTCATTAGTCAGGAGTCATGGGTGAGTGGTCGTGGGGCGTGGGTCATTATTCATGGGCTACGCTCCCGACCTTACTCCTTACTCTGTTGCCTCGTTTTTCACTTTTCACTTTTCACTCATCACTTTTCTGCCGCGCAAACCTTGCACGTAGTTACCAAAACCGTAGAGCGCACTTTTGAGTACAAACCCAGCGAAATGGTGCAGCTTTATGCCGAGCGCAGCGACGTGGAGATAAGCACTTGGGCCCGCAACGAGGTAAAAATAGTGGTGGAGTTGTCGGCCAGACACCCCGACCGCGCCACCGCCCAAAAAGACTTGGAGGTACTGCGTTACGTGGCCGAAAAATCGGGCAAGACCATTGCGCTACGCAATTTTGTGGTGCTGCCACCGAGCCAAACCAAACCGCAATCTAACCTCAAAACCCGCTACGTGTTGCTGCTGCCCGCCACTTGCCACGTGGAAATTCAAAACAGTTTTGGCAAAACCACGCTGCGTGGCCTCCAAAAAGACACCCGCCTCCGCACCGAGTTTTGCACCAACGAGATTGCCGACTTAAAAGGAAAACTGACCCTCTATGCGTACTTTGGCGAGCTAAAAGTGCTTGATTTTGAAGGAAATATGAACCTAACCACCGACCGCACCGACGTGCTGATTCGCGCGCCCAAGGGCAACTGCCGCGTGCGGGCGCAGCACGGCAGCCTCGAAGTAGAAGCCGACAAAACCCAAGTAAAACTCGACATCGAAACCAAAAATACCGAACTCAAAAACGGAACAGTAGCCAAAAAATAAACCAGCCAAACCATGAAAAAGCTATTCTTTGTTCTCCGCACTTTTGTCATTCCGACCTTTTCTTTTGTTGTTCCGACGATAGGAGGAATCTTAACCGCCACCACCACAGCCTCGGCCCAAACCGACTCCCTGCGCTACACCCAAGAAAGCGGCACGCTCAAAGAACAACGCTTCATAGACCGCTACGACTACGTTTTTATGACCAAAGAACCAACCAAGTGGATGGGAAAAATACTTCTTGGAATGACATCGAACCCAATCAAAGGGTTGATTTTAAATTTAGAAATAGGTGTAGAATACAAACTATCGCCGTCGTTCTCGTTGGGAATAAACGCTACCGCACCTTCGGGCAGTTCGGGATACTACAATAGCTTGATTTACAATAATGTCAATACCGAAGTGCGTTGGTATTATGATATGAAAAAACGGAAAAGGGCAAATAATTTTTCAGGAAACTATTTTGATTTACATTACGGTCGGGCGGTAGTTTTTAGTAATTCAATAAATGATTCTGCGCCTCTTACTATGCCCGGTGGTGCTATCTTATTCAGCGTTCCAAGTTCTAATATCATTCCTACTCGTCAAATTGGTGCTGGATTTGGCTTACAGAGGCGTTTCTCAGGTGCATTATTTTTTGATTTTGGGCTACAAATAACCCATTCTACTTTCGATAAATATACTTTAGACCCAAACCAGCAAATGCGCCATGAACGCTATTCCAGTTTAGGGTTTTTGACTGAGTGGCGTTATGGTTTGGCCATTGGAAGTTGGAAGCGCAATAAGCGAAAAAATCTTACTTACGACATTATAAATTACTACGAGGAGCAAAAAGGAATGTGGAAATTGGGCTGGCCTTTGCTTCAAATAGCTCCAGGAAGGCAAAACTTAATTCTTGGCTTGGGTTATGAACACAAAATAGCGAAGTCCCCTGTTTCTATTCACGCCGAAGTTACTCAAAATTACGACCGCAGTTTGAACTCAAACTACGTTGGGTACAGCTTCGATGAAAATCTTAGAAAGCACATTAGAGTTTACGAAGGAAACCAGCAGCTCACGCGCTCTTCTACGTTGCTGGCATTGCAGGGGCGTTATAACCTATCGCATCGCCAGAAAATGGTAAACGATCTCTCTGGAATTTACGTAGGGGTCAATTCAACTTATGAATGGACTACTCAAAATCAAGTTTTTGACGATGAAAAATTAAACAGCAATAGCAGCGGAGAAATATGGCGAGCAGGCTTGCTGTTAGGTTTTCAATACCGCTTATTCAAACATGGATTTATTGATGCTTATGCGCCAATAAACTTTACCATTCAAAAAAAATCATCTTACCTTCCTTCAGTTAGAATACCCGTCAATATTCGCATCGGCTTCGCCTTTTAACCTATTTACCGCCATGAAAAAGCTATTTTTTGTTCTCCGCACTTTTGTCATTCCGACCTTTTCTTTTGTTGTTCCGACTCTTTCTTTTGTCATTCCGACCTTTTCTTTTGTTGTTCCGACTCTTTCTTTTGTCATTCCGACTCTTTCTTTTGTCATTCCGACGATAGGAGGAATCTTAACCGCCACCACCATAGCCTCGGCCCAAACCGACTCCCTGCGCTACTCGCAAGAAAGCGGCACGCTCAAAGAACAACGCTTCATTGACCGCTACGACTACGTTTTCATGACCAAAGAACCAACTAAATGGATGGTGAAAGCGGGTGTTTTGAGTAGTAGGACTTTTGGCGTGTTGGTGGCAGGTGCTGAATACAAACTTTCTCCTTCGTTCTCGGTAGGAGGGGGTGCTTTTTTTAGGTCGGCTTCCTCAACATTCGGCACAGATGCGGGTTGGTTTGGAGAATTACGGTATTACTACAACATGAAAAAGCGGATAGCCGAGGCCAAAAGTGCCAACAATTTTTCGGGCAATTACTTTGGAATAGCCTACTCTTCCTTGTTTAAACAGGTTCGAGCTCCAGTTCCATACTTTTCAAGAATTGATTTTTCTCCCACGCTTCCATTCGCCAGAGCACTTGAAGTCCGTTGGGGAATGCAACGACGCTTCTTTAACCACGGAATAGTAGATTTTGGCATTTCGGGTGGCCTCCGTAGTGGACTGGAAGCTGGAACATTTGAAATAGCCGAATACATGATTCAAACCAACTGGGGTATAGGTTTAGCCTTCGGTGATTTCAAACGTAAAAAACTGCCGCCTTTGTGCGACGTACTCAAATGTTATGACACCCAGAAAAGCCTCTGGAAACTGGCTTGGCCTGATATTTTTATAGGTTATAAGAGCCAGTCTGTATCCACTTCGTTTGCTTATGAACGGCAAATTGGCTCTTCGGCCTTTTCGTTGAACCTTCAAAATGATCTCTCATTAACCAACCAATATAATGGTACTTCGGTTATGCCAATTACTGAAACTAAAATTATAAATGGGCAACCCGTAGTAGAAATAGTAGGAACTGAAAGCATAGATAATACTCGGTTTACCATTAATTCGATTACTTATTTGCAGCCGAGGTTTTATTTAGGTCGTCAAAAACGTAGCCAACGCGCCCACAACGCGGCATCGATCTCGGGGGCTTATCTTGGTATTTCTTTGATTCACGCATACGAAAGAATAAAGAGTAATCAATTTTATGGTGCGCAGAATTTCGACCGCTACCACGCCTTAGAACTTGGCCCAACGGCAGGTTATCAGCAAAAAATATTCAAAAATGGCTACCTTGATTTTGGGCTTACTGTAGGAAAACCGCTTCGACGTTTTGATAAAACTATGTTTATCAATGATACTTACAGTTTTCGCCCAAGTTTCAAACTCGGCTTCGCCTTTTAACCTATTTACTGCCATGAAAAAGACACTCCTTACTTTCTATTCGACACTCTGCATTCTAAACTCGACACTTGCCCAAACCGACAGCCTGCGCTACACCCAAGAAAGCGGCACGCTCAAAGAACAACGCTTCATAGACCGCTACGACTACGTATTCATGACTAAAGAACCAACAAAGTGGATGCTGAAAGCGGGCTATTCCTCGGGTGGAACCATGTCTGGTCAGTTTGTTCAGTACGAAAATAAGTTATCGCCGTCGTTTTCGGTTGGTTTGGGGGCTTATTTTGAAAGAAGTATCAACTCGGGTTTTTTTGGAGAAATTCGTTGGTACTATGAAATGAAAAAGCGCATTGCCGAAAACAAAAGTGCCAATAATTTTTCTGGAAATTACTTCGGTTTTTTTTCTGCCTACAATACCACAAACCAACAAATTATTAATCTTTACCAAAGTCACCCAGTAGGCGCAAGGCAATCTTTTGAAATTCGATGGGGTTTACAAAGGCGATTTTTTAATCATGGATTTGCCGATTTGGGTATTTCGTTGGGAGGCATTAGTTCACAAAAATTAGACTATAATTATCCCGTAACGGCAGTGCTAAATTCGGGTATCAAGGCTAATTTCTTCCTCCAAACCAACTGGCGAATGGGCGTGGCTTGGGGCGATTTTAAGCCCAGCAAAAACATTCCGACTTGTGAAATATTGCGCTGTTATGATACTCAAAAAGATCTGCTCAAAATAGCTTGGCCGAGCATAACGCTTGGTTTCAACCAATTTAATCTGAACATGAGCATAGCCTATGAACACAAACTTGGAAAAACACCTTTCTCGTTGAACCTACAAACCGACTTCCGAATCAATGGATTTGTGATGAACGATATTAATTTCGTTGTACAAAACAACCCCACACAAACGGAAAAGGGCAATATACTTTCGGTGAATTCTCGCCTATCAAACACGTTACAACCCCGCTTCTACCTAAACCACCGCCGCCGTTTACTGGAAGGTAAAGAGGGCCTTTGGGGTTGGTATTTGGCCGCTTCATTGAGCCATATTTACAGCAACAGTAGTATGAAATTTAATAGCTCATACCAAGACAACAGAACGTATAGTTATTTGACTTTGGGGCCAACGGCGGGTTTTCAGCAGAAAATATTTAAACATGGATATTTGGATTTTAACGCCACAATGACCAGACCAATCCACGTTTTTAGCAATAATCTAAACATTGGTGATTGGGTTTTTAGCCCCAATTTACGCCTCGGCTTTGCCTTCTAAACCAAACCCAGCATTAGATTTGGGTTCGGGCAAATTTTCAAAAACGCATCGCGCTCGCCGAGCGTACACACGCCTGGAAAATCGCCTTTGAGGCCGCGCATATCGGTTATGAGTTGAAAATGTAAGTGTGGTGGCCAATCGCCGTTGG
Source organism: Cytophagia bacterium (assembly GCA_004293645.1). Taxonomy (GTDB): domain Bacteria; phylum Bacteroidota; class Bacteroidia; order Cytophagales; family Spirosomataceae; genus REAB01. Next base: position 34,136 of record REAB01000054.1, read on the forward strand.
TGGGATACGTGCCAATGCTGCCAATTTGCTGCCCTTTTTCAATGGGTTTGCCTTCGTACAAGCCCGCCAACGACTCCAAACTCAGATGCCCATAGAGCGAAAAAAGAGGTTGATTGTCAATGAGATGCTCCAAAATAATGGTTGGTCCGTAGTCGCCAAAATGGGCGTTGTTGGCAAAACCATGCACCCGTCCCGCCAACGGCGCACAAACGGACGTGCCAGCCGCCGCCCACACATCTACGCCCAAATGCACACAACGCGGCGCGGCAGTTTGCTGAAAATGGGAGCTGCGGGCGTAAATAACGCGCCGCTCGTTGTAGCCACCCACGCCCACGCGCACGTTGGCGGCGTGGAGTTTGCCAAAAACATATTCCGAAAACTGAGCGGTATCTTGCACATTGACGGCGGGCAGTTCGGGGTTGGCTTCGCTAAAATCCAGCACCAAAAATGGCTCGGTACGCCAGTTGAAAGGCACGATGGGCGCGTATTTTTCCAAAGCTACAAAAGTTAAATTTTCCAAAGATAAGCAGCCACGCCAATGCAGGGTTGTTTTTTTTGTTAATTTGCAACATGAATACCAAACGCTGGATATACCCCGCTACTTTTACCGACACCCACGCGGCCACCGCCCAAGAGTTGGCGGTAGCCATCAATGTCAATCCTTTTTTGGCCAAACTCCTCGTGCAGCGCGGCGTGCGGTCGTTTGACGAAGCCAAAACCTTTTTTCGGCCTTCGCTCGACCAGCTCCACGACCCGTTTTTGATGCGCGACATGGACAAAGCCGTGGCACGCCTGAGCCAAGCCATTGATAACCAAGAAAAAATTGTGATTTATGGCGACTACGACGTGGACGGCGCTACGTCGGTTTCGTTGTTTTATGGGTTTCTCAAACAACACTATCCGCATTTGGCTTACTACATTCCCGACCGCTACAACGAAGGCTACGGCGTGTCGGCGCAGGGTGTGCAGTGGGCCGCCGACAACGGCTACTCGCTCATTGTTACGCTCGACTGCGGTATAAAATCGGCCGATAAAGTGCTGATGGGCAAGGGGTTGGGTGTTGATTTTATTATTTGCGACCACCACCGCCCCGACGAAAACCTGCCCCAAGCCGCTGCCGTACTCGACCCCAAGCGCACCGACTGCGCCTATCCTTACAAAGAACTAACGGGCTGTGGCGTGGGCTTTAAGTTGCTTCAAGCTCTCTGCCAAACGCGCGGCTACGACGCAAACGAATTGCTCGAATGGCTCGATTTGGTGGTGGTGAGCATAGCGGCCGACATTGTGCCCATCACGGGCGAAAACCGCGTATTGGCGCATTTTGGGTTGTTGAAAATAAACGAACAAAAGCGGGTGGGTTTTAAGGCATTGATCGAAATAGCGGGCCTCAAAAACACGCTCAATATTACCAATGTGGTGTTTGGGCTGGCCCCGCGCATCAACGCGGCGGGGCGCATTGCCCACGCCACCGCCGCCGTGCGGCTGCTGCTTTCGGAAGATGCCAACGAGGCTACTGAGTTTGCCAACGAAATAAACAAACACAACGCCGAGCGGCGCGTACACGATACCAGTATCACCGATGAGGCGCTGGATATGATTAAAAACGATGACTGGTTGGTCAATGCCAAAAGCACTGTGCTGTACAAAGAAACGTGGCACAAAGGCGTGGTGGGCATTGTGGCCAGTCGCTGCATTGAGCATTTTTATCGGCCTACCATTATTTTGACCAGCTCCAATGGCAAAGCGGCGGGTTCGGCGCGGTCGGTGGTGGGTTTTGACGTGTATGAAGCCATCGAGGCCTGCGCTGATTTGTTGGAACAATTTGGCGGCCATACTTTTGCGGCGGGCCTCACACTACCCATCGAGAATATTTTGGCCTTTCGGCAAAAATTTGAAAGCATTGTCAACGAACGCCTCGCTCCCGAGCAGCAAACACCTATTTTGGAGATTGATATGGACTTAGATTTGAGTGCCATTGCGCCCAAGTTTTATAAAATAATGAAACAAATGGCCCCGTTTGGCCCAGGCAATATGACCCCTACTTTTGCCAGTCATCGTTTGCAGTTGGTGGGCTTGCCTGTTATTATGAAAGAAAAACACCTTAAATTTGACGTGTTTCAGGCCAACTCGCCTAAATTTACAGCAGTAGGCTTCGGAATGTCCGAGTTGTACCCCAAATTGGCCAGTGGGCAGCCATTTTCGATGGCTTACACCGTCGAAGAAAATACGTTTCGGGACCAAACTACGTTACAGTTGATGATAAAAGACATTAAGTTTGAAAACTAAAATAGGTATGAAAACGTACGCACTCAAAATAATTTCGCCCGAAGACGAGCCTTTCGTGATGGACATACTTCATGCCCTTGAAGGCAGACATTTAATTGATTTTTCGCCCGTTTCTTTTTTAGGAATTAGTGGCAACAAGCTCTCCGAGGAAGAGTTGAGAGAGGCTGTCAAAGCTTCAAAAGAATCACCTTCTTACTCGTTGGAAGAAGCAAAAAAATATTTAGGAATATGATTGTAAACGGTCGAGCAGTTGAGTTTAGCAAGCAGTTTTTGGACGAACTATTTGCTATTCAAGAGTACCTTAGTTTTTACAGCAAAAATTACGCTAATTTTATGTCAGAGGTCATTGATTTTGCCGCTGATACCATTTCGCCGCAGCCGTTTGCATTTCCTGAATATGATATTTTGCCTACCGAGGAGAAAATTTACAGGAAGGCCGTGTTTCGTAAAAACTATATTTTGATTTATGAGGTGATTGCAACAAAAATAGAATTCTTGTTGATTTATCACAGCAGCCGCGACCCTGATTCCATTGTGCTAAAATAGATACGTTTCGGGACCAAACCACGTTACAGTTGATGATAAGTGGGGAACATATTTAGGCGGTTCGCCGCTGCAATGATATTATTTATTTTCATAAAGTTATGTTCGTCAGTATTTTATATCTCTGTTGACTGTTGACTATTTACGGTTGACTACTTAAAAGACATTAAGTTTGAATAACGATGAATCTGGAAATAAAACAAATAGCTGAAAATTTTAAACAATTGCTTTGCAACCATTATGGCGAGCGATTGCAGCGACTTATTTTGTTTGGTTCGTATGCCCGCAATGACTTTCACGACGAATCTGACGTAGATTTGATGATTGTTTTAAATGACATACAGGTACACCATGGATTAGAAATAAGGGCGTTAAGTAAAGTTGTCAGTGATTTGTCGTTGAAGTTTGGTAAAAGTATTTCTATATTACCCGTTTCAAAAAATCGTTTGGAAACGTCTTCTTTGCCTTTCTATACAGCTGTTCGCCGTGAAGGAATTGAACTATGAATCAAGAAATTGAACGCTATTTAAAAAAAGCCCAAGATTGTATTTCAGATGCCCAGTATTTGCTAAAAGATGAGCGTTTAGAGGCGGCTTCTAATCGAACCTATTACGCTATTTTTGATGCTTTGCAGGCATTGATGGTGCAACAAAATGTGGTTGCAAAAAGTCATCAAGGTGTTCATATCAAATTTCGTGAATTGTTTATAAAAACAGGAATTTTACCGATAAAACTAAGTGAAATTGTTAGTAAGTCGTTTAATTTAAGACAAGGTGCCGACTACGAAAATGATTTTGAAATCACAACGGAAGACGTTGAAGAGCTTTTGGAAGAAGCACAAGAATTAGTAGAAACAGTACGTGTTTATATCAGCCATGATTCTAAGAACTGAAAATTTAATCAAAAAATACGGCGCACGCACCGTAAACGACAACGTAAGCTACCAAGTGGCGCAGGGTGAGATTGTGGGCTTGCTTGGCCCCAATGGCGCGGGCAAAACCACGTCGTTTTATATGGCTACGGGCTTGGTAAAACCCAACAGCGGCCACGTTTACTTAGACGATTTGGACATTACGAGCCTGCCCATGTACAAACGCGCCCGCTTGGGTGTGGGGTATTTGGCCCAAGAAGCCTCCATTTTTAGAACGCTCACCGTAGAAGAAAACATATTGGCGGTGCTCGAAATGACCAAATTGAGCCGCGCCGACCAAAAAGCCAAAACGGAAGAACTACTGGACGAGTTTAGCCTTGAACACGTGCGCAAAAGCAAAGGCATGGTGCTGTCGGGGGGGGAGCGGCGGCGCACCGAAATAGCCCGCTGCTTGGCCGTGGACCCCAAGTTTATTTTGCTCGACGAACCCTTTGCGGGCGTGGACCCTATTGCCGTCGAAGATATCCAGAGTATTGTAGCTAAATTAAAATATCGTAATATTGGCATCTTAATTACCGACCACAACGTAAACGAAACGCTCTCTATTACCGATCGCGCTTATTTGCTTTTTGAAGGTAAAATACTAAAACAAGGCACGCCCGAAGAACTCGCCAGCGACGCGCAAGTGCGGCGGCTTTATTTGGGCGAAAGTTTTGAGCTAAAACGAAAAGAATTTTAAACCAAACTAACCTATTATAATGGAACAACTTACTACCACTACTACCCGCACCGCTCTCAAGTATGGCCTCATCTTTGGGGTGGTTTACATGGTTTACACTACCATTCTTTATACCACTGGCCAAGCTGCCAATTCGGCTTTGGCTTGGGTTAGTTTTCTGATTTCTGCTGTTGGTATGGTGCTGGCTATGAAGGAGTTTCGCACCGAAAACGGCGGATTTATGACATACGGGCAGGGTTTGGGTATTGGTACCATGGTGTCGGCGGTGAGTGGCTTTATCTGGGCCACGTATAGTACCATTTACAACCAATTTATTGACACTACATTGCGCCAGCAAATCTTAGATAAGATGCGCTCCGATTTTGAAGAAAAAGGCATGGAAGATGCTCAAATAGACTCAATGATAGAAATGACTGAAAAAATGTCGAGTCCAGGAATGAGTTTTATCTCTGTAGTTATCTCGGCAATTATCATGGGTTTTATCATTTCGCTGGTAGTGTCGGCCATCATGAAAAAAGAAAAACCGTTTGAGTTAGATTAGTCAATTGGTCATGGGTCATGGGTCATTAGTCATGGGTCATTAGTCAATTGGTCATTTACTCTTAATCATTGACTATCGAGTTGACCATTGACCGTGGACTATCGACCGCGGACTGTTGCCCCACCCTTCACCTTTGCCCACTGACCTTTGACCAAAAATGATTCCCATTTTTCAGAAAGAAATCAACGCTTTTTTCAGCTCGCTTACCGCTTACATTGTTATGGCGGTGTTTTTGACGGCTGTTGGGCTGTTGCTGTGGGTTTTTCCTGCTACCAACGTTCTCAACTACGGCTACGCCGATTTAGGTTCGTTTTTTAGCCTCACGCCTTACGTTTTATTATTTTTGATTCCAGCCATTACCATGCGCTCACTGGCCGAAGAGGTCAAAAACGGGACCATTGAGTTGCTACTTACCAAACCACTGAGCAACTGGGAGTTGGTATTGGGTAAATTTTGGGCAAATTGGTTGCTCGTACTCATTACGCTGTTGCCTACGCTGCTGTATTATTTTACGGTTTATCAGTTGGGCAATCCAGCGGGTAATATTGACTCAGGAGCAGTTATTGGTTCTTACGTGGGACTGGCGTTGTTGAGTGCCGTTTTTGTGGCCGTGGGGCTGTGGGCATCGTCGCTTACCGACAATCAAATTGTGGCTTTTGTGGTGGGCGTGTTTGTGAGTTTTTTGTTTTATGTGGGCATTGGGGCGGTAGCTCAATTAGACTTTTGGGGGGCAGCGGCTTATCCACTTGCTTGGATTTCGCTCGACCAGCAGTATGCCGATTTGGGCCGAGGGCTCATTGATTTGCGCCACGTGGTGTATCTGTTGAGCGTAGTAGCCTTGTTTTTGTACCTCACGCAGGTACGGGTGCGGGTGCAGCAAAATAGAGTTTAAACCTTTTGGCACAAAAATCGTCAAAGCGTTCAAACCCATTTTGCTATGACCAAATGCCTCATGTCCGTTTTGTTTGCATTACTGCTAACTTCCTGTAAAAGCAAACCCGATGCCCTTCCAGATTTGGCTTATTTTCCGCCCACAGCGGGGTTGGTTTGGGAAACGACCGACCCCCAAAAACTGGGCTGGGACGTAGCCAAGCTCAACGAAACCATTGATTTGGTGGGCAACAGCAATTCAAAGTCTTTTATTATTTTGTACAAAGGGCGCATTGTAGTCGAAAAATATTGGAGCGGCTGGACTTTGACTAATACACAGGCCATTGCTTCGGCATCTAAAAGTGTATCGGCACTGATGACGGGCATAGCCCAAGAAAAAAATGGGTTGGATATCAACAAAAAAGTAAGCGACTATTTAGGAAAAGGGTGGTCGGCGGCTTCCCAAACCAAAGAAGATTTGATTACGGTTCGGCACCTAATCACGATGAGCAGCGGCTTAGACGACAATCTAAGTTACTACGCCGATGCGGGCAAAGATTGGTATTACAACACCAACGCCTATTATAAATCGCTTGATATTTTAGAAAAAATAAGCAAAAAAAGCCTCCGCGATTACAGCAAAGAAGTACTTTGGGACAAAATAGGAATGCAAAATACCACTTGGATTAATATTCCTTCGCTCAAAACAATGGTGTGTTCGGGCCGCGATATGGCTCGTTTTGGCCTGCTTGTTTTGAACAATGGCAAGTGGAATGGCACGGCAGTTATCAATGATTCTGATTTTTTGAACCAAATGCAACAAACTTCGCAAAGCCTCAACCCCGCCTATGGTTATTTGTGGTGGCTAAACGGACAAAAAAGCTACAAACTCCCTTCGGGCAACCCGCAATTCAACAATTTAGGAACAGGCTTGCTTATTCCAGCAGCTCCCGTTGATATGGTTTCGGCGTTGGGCAAAGGCGATCAAAAAATCTACGTGGTGAAAAGCAAAGATTTGGTGGTAATTCGGCAAGGCGAAGATGCAAAAACCAGCGAATCCAGGTTAGCGCTTACGTCATTTGATAATCTCTTGTGGCAAAAGCTCAGTTTGGCCATTAAGTAGCGGTAGATTTTTGCTAATTTTGAGACTTTCTATCACTAAAACTTCTTCACAGTGAACAAAACCCTAAAAAAAGTGGCCATTGGCGTAGGCTTATTGGTCGTTGCACTATTTGTGGCTTATAAAGTGCTGCAATCTCAAACCAAAAAAGCCAGTCCCGAAGCCACCGTAACTTACCAAAAAGACGGCGCGGATATTTCGGTATTTTACTGCCGCCCTTCCAAAAAAGGCCGCGAAATATTCGGCGGTTTGATTCCGTTTGGCCAAGTGTGGCGCACGGGAGCCAACGAAGCCACCACCTTTACAACCAGCAAAGCCCTGACTATTGGGGGCAAAACCCTTCCCGCAGGTAAATACACGCTTTGGACAATTCCGAATAAAGACAACTGGAAAGTGATTTTTAACAACCAACAATACGACTGGGGCGTAAGTTGGGGAGGCGTAGCCAGCCGCGAAGCCACCGCCGACGTGTTGGAGGTAGAAGTTCCCGTTCAGACGTTGCCAAGCAGCCAAGAAATGTTCACCATTTCGTTTGATGCCGCCACGTCGGCCATGCTATTGGCCTGGGACACCACGGGTGTCAGCGTGCCATTGCAGTAACGCAACAAAAAAAGCCCCAACAGCGAAGCCGCTCAAACTAAATTTGAGCGGCTTCGCTGTTGGGGGGCAAATCAAAGGCCGCCAATAGATGTCATGGGCAAAGCGAAAACGGTAGAGCCTTTATTGTTATGCTGATCAAAACTGTCCAACCATTTATTCAAAGAAAAATTGACCTTCAAAAATGGGATGTTTGGATAAAACCAAATCTTAAATTCAAAAAATACGACAACCTTTGATGCGAACAAACGAACTTTTTTGTAGTTATATTTACAAAAATATTTGCCAAATTCAACAAGTTTTATAGAAAATTTATACAGTCAAAAACGCCCAATGCCCACATCTACCAACTCGCTTTTACTTGAACTCACTACCGACTCTGACGACGAACGCCCCGTTTATATAGCAGGTAATTTTGGTAATTGGGACCCTCAATTGCCCCAGTTTGAAATGACCCGCGTAGCCCGTGGCAAATACCAATATCGCTTCCCTGAGTCTTTTCGTTTTGACCAAACTTTTGAATACAAATATACCCGTGGCGGCTGGGACCAAGTAGAGTTGGATGCTTACGGCGAGCCTTCCAAAAACCGCAAATTACGCCCCCGAACGGGTATTCGCCGCGACTCCGTGCCGCATTGGCGGCGCAACGGTTTGCCTTTCGACCGCATCAAACTCCCCATCATCGAAACCGTTTCTGATGCTTTTTTGATGCCACAATTGGGGCGCAATCGGCGGGTGCGGGTGCTGTTGCCGCACAATTACCGCCACACTACCTCCACTTATCCTGTGCTTTACATGCAAGATGGCCAAAATCTTTTTGGCGAAGGCTCGGCTTACGGCAACTGGGAAATTGACAAAAAAATGGCCGTCATGGCTGCGCAAGAAAGGGGCGATTTTATAGTAGTAGCCATTGACCACGGCGACAGCGAACGCATCAACGAGTTTACGCCTTACACCAACGCCAAATTGGGCAAAGGAGTGGGTAAAAAATACGCCAATTTTATTGTCAGAACCCTCAAACCACACATTGATACGCACTATCGCACCAAACCCGAACGTCAATTTACGGGCATTGGGGGCAGCTCGATGGGCGGCCTCATCAGTATTTATGCGGGCATGATGTATCCCGAAACGCTGGGCCGATTGCTGGTTTTTTCGCCTTCATTGTGGGTTTCTTCCAAAATATATTTTGATGCCATCGAGTTTTTCAATCCCGAAGACACCAAAATATACGCCTACGCGGGCGGCAAAGAAAGCCGCTACATGGTGCCGAGCGTAGAGCGGCTCAAAGAAGCCATTCAAAAACAGGGTTGGGACGCTGCCAAACTGCAATTTAAATTGGCCACCGACCCGCAAGGCCAACACAACGAAGCCCGTTGGAGCAAAGAGTTCCCAAAGGCCGTGGAATGGCTCTTTACCAAATAAAACGGGTAAAACAATTTGCCCTACTATCACGTTTATAGATTACAAATAAAAACACGTACTACAATGGCTACTAAACTATTATTAATGATGATGACACTACTCTCAGGCTTGTTTGCCAACAAAAAAGAGGCCATAAAAAGCCCCGAAAACGCTGCTCCCAGCCAGTCGTTTTATGCCTTCAAAATGAAAGCACTGACGGGCGGCGCGACCATTGATTTTGCCCAATACAAAGGCAAAAAATTGGTTATTCTCAACACCGCTTCGCGCTGTGGTTACACGGGTCAGTACGAAGATTGGCAGAAATTTTATGAGCAACACGGCCAAAAAGTAGTGGTTTTGGGTTTTCCTGCCAACAATTTTGGCGGCCAAGAGCCAGGTGCTGAGGCCGAAATTGCCACTTTTTGTCAAAAGAATTATGGCGTAACGTTCCCGATGTTTTCTAAAATTGAGGTAACTGGCGCAGGTCAGCACCCGCTCTACAAGTGGCTGTCGAGCAAGGCATTGAACGGCTGGAATGACAAAGCACCCACTTGGAATTTTTGTAAATACGTGGTAGATGAAGAAGGCAAACTCACGCATTTTTTTGCATCGGGCGTAAAACCCACCGACCCTGAGTTTAAGAAAGCGGTTGGTATTTGAGGTCAAAATTAATTTTCAAAATATTTTTTGTCTTCAAATAAATGGGAAAAAGTTGCAAAACGGTACGTTTTTTGCTGTAATATCATACATAAGACAGTCGTAAATGCACAACCAAGGCGTTGCGAAAACTGTAGTGGAATGGTTGAGGTTGCAATAATCGAATTGCTAATATGCGTCTTACTTTACCCTTTTTTAAATTTAGGAGAAGCAACACATTGATAAACAGCTGGTTAGTTCTTGGTCTGTCAATGTGTTGTTTTTCTGTTTGGGGGCAAACCACCGACTCTACCCGTACTGATGTTGCCACGCAACAAATCTTGCCAGACTTCCAGAAACGCTACACGGCCAACTACCAAACCGCACTTTTGCGCGCAAAAGAACAAAAATGGGTAGTTAGCAAAAAATATGCCAATGGTAAAATCATTAAACTACAAGGCATTGATTCGTTTGGATTTCCCATTTATTATACCACCCACAACGCAGCGGCTGCTACCGCTACCCGTACCGACGAATTGTATCGAGGCGGAGATTTGGGCGTGGATATTACGGGTAAATTGCCCGAACTCGACGGACGATTGGGCCTTTGGGACGGCGGCGAGCCGCGCTTGTCGCACGTAGAATTGAGCGGACGGACGCGCCAAAAAGATGACAACAGCACTTACAGCGACCACGCCACGCACTTGGCGGGTACGCTCATTGCGGCGGGGGTCAATGCGCAGGTAAAAGGCATGGCATTTAGTGCCAAATTGGACGTATGGGACTACACCAACGATTTGGTAGAAATGACCCAAGCGGCCAAAAAACTGCTCGTTTCAAACCATGCTTACGGCCCCGTTTCTGGCTGGTTTCTTAACCCCAATCGGCCAGGAACTAACCCAAATAGGCAGTGGGAGTGGTGGGGAAATACGCAAATAAGCCCCACCGAAGACCACCGTTTTGGGTTTTATGACGAAAAAGCCCGCGATTTTGACCGATTGGCCTACAATTTTCCTTATTATCTAATTGTAAAATCGGCTGACAACAAGCGCATCGAAACGGGACCGCCAGCGGGAACATCCTATTTTTTGCGCAATACTGCCGAAACAAGCATCTTAGAACGCAGTCGCAATGACAGTTACGACGTGATTCCTGCCGAAGCCAACGCCAAAAATATCTTGACCGTTGGGGCTGCCGAAGTAACGGTAAGCAACGGCGTTTTGACAAATTTTAAAACAGCTAATTTTAGCGGCTGGGGCCCCACCGACGACGGTCGCATCAAGCCCGATTTGTTGGGCGTAGGCAAAGATATTATTTCGAGTACGGCTTCTTCCAATAATGCTTACGCGTTTTTTTCGGGTACTTCTATGGCCAGTGCCAATGTGTCGGGTACGTTGATTTTACTGCAAGAATTGTTTTATAACCTTAACAAGCAGCAGTTTATGCGGTCGGCTACGCTCAAAGGATTGGTACTGCACACAGCCGACAAACCCAGCGGCAGCCCCAATTATGAACACGGCTGGGGCTTGCTCAATGCCGAAAAAGCCGCCCGTGTGATGTTAAATAAAGATTTAGCCCACCTAATGAGCGAGCGCACGCTCAAACAAAACGAAACGTTTCGGCAAAAAATAATGGCAGGCGGTGGGCCGCTTTTAGTTACCATCTGCTGGACCGACCCCGAAGCCCTGCCCACCCAAGCCCTCGCCCGAAACCTCAACAATCGCTCGCCAAAACTCGTTAATGATTTGGATTTGCGCCTCATCACCGCCGACAACTACACCTGGTTTCCGTGGATACTTGACCCCGCTCAACCCGCCAAAGCTGCCGTGCCTGGCGACAATATTCGGGACAATGTGGAGCAAATTATAGTCCCCAAAACATCGCTTGGGCAGGTGTTTAATATTGTAGTTCGGCACAAAAATACCCTCTCAAACAACGGTCAGCCGTACTCAATTGTGGTGAGCGGCGTAGCCCCGCAAGATTGCGAAGCAGCGGTGCGCGTCGTAAAAGGCACCGACACTACCCTGTGCGGTGGTGGCCGAATGAGGCTGCAAGTTCGCGGCGAAAACGCTGTTACTTATGAATGGACAAAAGATGGTAAAGTATTGACTACCAACGAATCGCCGATGTTGGACATTACTCAGTCGGGTATTTATAGCGTAAAAATAACGGGCTATCAGTGCACGGCGCAGTCGCGGACGGTGGTGGTAAAAAGTGCCTCACTGACGGCAGCCATCACGCCAGCGGGTAGCCTTACGGTTTGTCCCAATACCAGTATCAGACTCAGTGCCAGCACGGGTACCAATTATCGCTACCAATGGCTGCGCAATGGCCAGCCGATTGTGGGCGCAACCAGCCCCGTTTTGAACACCACCGAAGCGGGTACGTACAGCATTGCCACCACCTCCGACCAATGCACGGCCATTTCTAACGCCACGCAATTGCTGTCGGCGGCCATGCAGCCTACTATTTCTACCAACACGGGGACGATTATCCCCAAAGGTGGCAGCATTAGGCTTACTACCAACGTTGGCGACAATACCTTGTATCAATGGTACAAAAACAACAACCCTTTGGCCACGGCTACGGGGCCGCGCTACGTAGCCACCGAATCGGGAAAATATACCGTTCAATTGACCCAAAACAATTGCTCGCTTCTTTCAAAGCCACTCGAATTGACCAGCGTTTTGGACGTAATTCCTGGGGCCATTAAACCCATAAACGTGGCGTTACCGTCGGTTTATATCGAAAAAATTAATTTGCAGCTCTTTCCCAATCCTGTTTCTAAAGAACTAACAGTGGCCTATCTTTCCGAAAATAGTTATAATCTTACTGCATCTGTTATAAGTTTAGATGGTATCGTGTTGATGCAAAAACTCCTCAACGACAACGGCAAAACCTTCACCAACCAGTTTGACGTGGCTACCTTGCCGTCGGGGTTATACCTCGTTCAAGTAAGCGACGGCAACCGCATTATTTCTAAGTCGTTCGTAAAAATGTAGTATTTGTTGGTATTTTTGGCCAATGAAAAATCTCGAATTGACGCTTCTCTCTCCCAATGTTTCGACAATGGCCATTGAACAGGCACTGACAATGGTTGAATCCCATGATTTGGCCGCGCTTACGGTGCCGCCGTTTTGGGTCAAAAAGCTACGCCGCAACATGGGCAATGCGCACCCAGCCTTGTTGGCTACGGTGGTGGGCTACCCGTTTGGTTTTGGGCGCACCGAAACCAAACAAATCGAAACCGAATGGGCTTTAAAAGATGGGGCCAACGAAATTCAGGTGGTGTTTAATACTTCTGCTTGGTTTTCAAACTCAAATGGCTGGCCTAAAATTGAACTCGCCAAACTCGGCAAACTCATTCACGCGCAAGAAGCGTTGTTTACGGTTATGGTGGAAAGTTCGTTTTTTGACGAAGAAAATTTTGCCAAAGTTGTCAAAGTAGCCACCGACGCGGGGGTAGATTTTATTCAAAGTAGTATGAAAAGTGTTGATTATCAAGATTTTGAAAAAATGAAAGCTGCCATTCCAATCTCAGTAGGATTCAAAATAGCTACGAACGAAACGTACCAAGAAGCCGTAAAGAGTTGGGGAAAAGTGGAGATAGATCGACTTTGTATTCCATTTTAGTCTTTAATCTCCAAACCATAAGCTCCCCCCAATGCCCGTTGTTTATAGTACATACCAGCCTCCATTTTGGTTGCCAAATGGCCACTTCCAAAGCATTTATCCTTCGGTTTCAATGCACTTCTAAGGCACAAAAGCGGAGCTGCTTTTCTAACTCATCAAACTCCTCGTCCCACAAGTCAAACTCCTGCATGAGGGTTTTGACCTTTTTAAAATCATCATCATTCAATAGATATGACGCGACCACCGCACTGTATTCTGCTTTGGGTGTCCCTTGAAGAAATAAGTTTCGTAAAGCACTCACTATTTTATTTTGTTTGCTTACACTTCGTTGGGTATTTGTTCCATAATCAAGAAGATTTTCTCGAATTTCTTCCAGTTCTTCTACCGCCTTGATGCCAATCTCATATCGCTTGTTTACCCATAGAGAGCGGTCGTTTAGGTTCAGAACCCTAATCGTTAATTCCCCTTTTTCGGTTTTAGGTTTGAAGCGATATCCCTGAAAGTACAAATGATCTTGCGGGTTTTCGTAACGTGGATTTACGATGGGTTTTTGCTTGGTATCGTGGTTGAGCTTTGCTTTGTTGCAAGCACTGTTGATAGGCAGCAAATTTTCCCATTTGACTACTTCGTCTGAGTACAAAGACTTGGGATGGAAGTGTTCTACTTCCATATATTTACCTTCTTCGACCAATTTACACTCCGAAAAGGCGCATTTTTGGTGCGACATATCCAGCAAACCCTTGGTGATGAATGGTTTTTTCCAGACACTTTCACCCGTTTGTTTAAACTTCTCGGTCAGTGCTTTTATTAGTTCATCGGTCAGTTCGGGTGGGCGCGGTGAGTCCAACAATCGAATCATACAGCAGCGGGGGCTATGGCACCTAATTGCAATTTGAGCAGTTTACGTTGGCTACTTTGGGGGTGCAACAACGGCAAAAGTGCGTCATAAGCGGCTTGGGCTTTTTCGTAGTTGTCTTCATCAAGCCCCTCGTCAAAGTCTTTGAGGAGTTTTAGATAAGTATCTGACAGCGTTCGGTCGCCAAGCCCCATCAAATCCTGTAAAATCTCTTCCACAGTCCAACCCCGAAATGTACCAAACTCTTGGCGAATGTGCGTTTGATTGTTTTCGCCTTTTTCCAAAATAATCAAGTTTACATTCTCTGCCGACTGCACAATGAGCGGACTGTGTGCCGTAACGATAAACTGCGTATGCGGAAAAATGCCGCTCAAATGACTGATGATTTTACGTTGCCAATCGGGGTGTAGGTGCAGGTCTATCTCATCTACCAGCACCATGGCTGCGCCCGTAAGCGGATTGTCCAATTTAGGATAACGCTCAAACATTTTCTTGGCCAGATCTACTACCCACGCCATCATAGATTGATAGCCGTAGCCCAAATCTTTGAGCCTTACTTCGCCATAGTCAGTATCAAATAGCGCGTAGTTGCGAACGTTGTTGGTTTTTTCGTCAAACTCTGATATTAATTCAATGCTTTTGACATCGGGAAGTAGGCCATTAGTAAGAACCGTAATCAGTTTTTCTAAAACACTCTTGGCATTGGTTGCGCCATTTTTTGCCGCATAGTCCAACTGGATCAGCCATTCTTCGGCATTATTAAGTTCGTAGTCGTCTTGAAAAAGAGGAGTTATATTATTTTCTTTTTGCGTGGTTCCAGTAATGTCTGAGGATGACATACGACGAGAGAGGCCGTAGGCATAAAAAATGATTGAATGGCTATTGCTGATATTAGCACCACCCTGTCCATATGAAAGGTTGTACTTTTTAAGTTCATTATCATTAAAAAAGCCCTCGATGGTTTTAAAAGAGTAGTCCATGTGACGACTTGTTAAAAGCCGTGTTACGTTAGCGTTACCAAAAGCAGCTATATCTGTAACGGAATTTGTTGAACGTAGAAAACTCAGCCCACTCAACAACTTCAAAAGCGTTGTTTTACCCGTGTTGTTATTGCCCAAAATCACATTCCATTGTTGGTAGCGACCATCAGGATGGGTAAAGTTAATTTTATGTTTACCCACAAACGGTGGAAAATCGGTAATCGTGGCCTCGCTCAGATACACGCCTTCGGTTTCTTGGCTCATAATTTTATTCTTTTGGGTAAACTTACTTACAAATGCATTTACAGACAAATTTTTCTCAAATTTGTAGTTCCAATTTTTCAACCATGCCCCTTGTTCAAAGCACTCATCAACCGCCGTTTTGGCTTCCCAATGGCCACTTTCAGAGTATCTATCCGTCGGTTTTTCGGAAAATAAACGTAGCTTATCGCCGCGAGCGCATTGCCACACCCGACGGCGATTTCCTGAATTTAGACTGGAGCTTAGCCGCCCAACCGTTGCCTGGCAGCTCGTTGGTTATTTTGAGCCACGGGCTCGAAGGCGACAGCTCACGGCAGTACATAACGGGCATGGTGCAGCACCTCAATGCGCACGGGTACCACTGCTTGGCGTGGAATTTTCGGAGTTGCGGCGGCCCGCCCAATGTGTTGCCGCGCTTCTACCACAGCGGCGAAACCACCGACTTGGATTGGGTGGTGCAGAACGCCGTGGCGCGGGGCTACCGCAACATTGCGTTGATGGGCTTTAGTTTGGGCGGTAACGTAACCCTCAAATACGCTGGAGAACGCGGCGCGAACATTTGCCCAGCAATAAAAAAAGTGGTGGTATTTAGCGTACCAATGGACTTGCTGGCGTGCAGTCGCAACATCGAAAAGCCCGAAAATTGGCTCTATTTGCAGCGATTTTTGAAAACCCTAAAGCCCAAAGTAGAAGAAAAGGCGGGGCGATACCCCGATAAGATTGATGCCCAAAAATACGCCCAAGTACGTACTTTTTACGATTTTGACGATATTTATACGGGTCCAGTACACGGCTTTGCGGGAGCCGACGACTACTACCACCGCAGCAGTTCGATGCACTTTGTAAAACACATAATGGTGCCTACGCTCATCGTAAATGCCAAAAATGACCCGCTTGTGCCTTATCGAAGTCTGCCCATCGATACCATCGCGGCCATGCCCAACGTTTGGCTCGACCTTCCCGTGGCGGGTGGGCATTGTGGTTTTCGGCCTGCCAAAGTGCAAAATCAGGCTTATTGGTCGGAGCAACGGGCAGTGGCGTTTTTGGAGAAATGAGATTTATTGCTTCTGTAGCAACGTCAATCCTTCGGGTAATTTTGTTGATAAAGCGTCGTTGATTTGGGGCATAAATTCCATTAGGCTTTGGTAAGAATTATCGTGCGTATCAACAACAAGTACAGCAATTGGATATTTATCAAAATTTTGTTGATGGGCCAAGTTTTTATCAACTGTCAGCAATACATCAAAACCATCGGCAATCATTGACCTCAGTAAATCTCCATTTTTTTTTCCCTGCCAATTTTTATCTGACACGGTATAGGCTTCAAATTGTAATTCAATTAGTCGAAATTTCAATTTGCGGGGTAAGTTTTCATCAAGCAGCAATTTCTTCATAAACAAGGCGTAGAAGCCGTTCAGATGTGAAAGTTCTCTCAGCTAATGTTAGCAAAGCAACTGCCTGTTCCCGTTTTACGGAAGGAAAGTCGTCTAAAAAATCATCTAACGAAATACCTTTTTCTAAATGAACAAATAACGACCACACAGGTACGCGCGTGCCTACAAATACGGGCGTACCGCTCATAATTTCGGGGTCGGTTTGAATGATGTTCCCTATTTGCATTTGCTTTGGGTTTTATATTTTGGTAAAAATAGAAACTTCCTGCCAATAAAAATCTTTTATGTTCTAATTTTACAGCTTAAATCTAACATTTCCAATGCTCGAAAAAGATTATTACGTCATAGATTTTGACAGCACTTTTACCAAAGTAGAAGGCTTGGACGAACTGGCCGACATTGCGCTGGCAGGAAACCCCAACCGCGAGCGCGTGGTACAACAAATCAGAGAACTCACCGAAAAAGGCATGAACGGCGAAATGTCGTTTGCCGATGGGTTGCGGCAGCGCATCGAACTTTTGAAGGCCAATCGGCAGCACATTGACGCGCTCATAGACCACCTGCGCACCAAAGTGTCGGACTCTTTTCAGCGCAATCGGGCATTTTTTAAAGAATATGCCGACCAAATTTACATTGTGTCGAGTGGTTTTAAGGAGTTTATTGTGCCAATTGTAACCGAGTTGGGCGTAAAAGCCGAAAACGTTTATGCCAATACCTTTGAATTTGACAACGAGGGCAACATCACGGGTTGTGATAATAACAACTTGCTCTCGCACGACAAAGGAAAGGTTAAATTGCTGAAATTGCTCAACCTGCCAGGCGACATTTGCGCCATCGGCGACGGCTACACCGACTACGAACTCCGCGCGGCGGGGTTGGCCAATCGCTTTTATGCTTTTACCGAAAACGTAGAACGCCCCAAAGTAACGGCAGTAGCCGACCACATTGTGCCGTCGTTAGATGAGTTTTTGTACCTCAACAACTTGCCCCGCGCTCAGTCGTACCCCAAGAGTCGTATCAAGGTGTTGCTTCTCGAAAATGTGCACCCCGTAGCCATAGAAGCCTTTGAAAGTGAAGGTTTTAACGTAGAATTTTACAAAGGTGCAATGGACGAAGCCGAGCTGATGGAAAAGATTCGGGACGTTTCTATTTTGGGGATTCGCTCCAAAACAATGGTAACGCGGCGCGTACTCGACAACGCCAACAAACTCATTTCGATTGGGGCGTTTTGCATTGGTACCAACCAAATTGACCTCACGGCGGCCACCGAACGCGGTGTGGCGGTGTTTAATGCGCCGTACAGCAACACCCGCTCGGTGGTCGAACTGGCCATTGGTGAAATGATTCTGCTCATCAGAAAAGTGTTTCCAAAAAGTACGGGAATGCACGCTGGCAAGTGGGACAAGTCGGCAGATAATAGCTTTGAAGTACGCGGCAAAAAGCTCGGATTGGTGGGCTACGGCCACATTGGCACGCAGCTATCGGTGATTGGCGAGGCACTTGGTATGGAGGTTTATTTTTATGACGTAATGGACCAAATGCCCATCGGCAACGCCAAAAAACTCAAGTCGCTCGATGAACTGCTCCAAGTGGCCGACGTGCTGAGTTTGCACATTGACGGGCGCAAAGAAAACAAAAACTTGATTGGCAAGCGGGAATTTGAATTGATGAAAGATGGTGTGGTATTTTTGAACTTGGCCCGTGGCCACGTGGTGGACGTAGCCGCGCTCGTAGATGCCCTCAAAAGTGGCAAAGTGGGCGGCGCGGGCATTGACGTGTTTCCGTACGAACCCAAAACCAACAACGAAATCTTTGAAAGTGAACTCCGCAACCTGCCCAACGTGATAATGACGCCGCACATTGGTGGCAGCACCGAAGAAGCCCAGGCGGGTATTGGGCATTATGTGCCAGAACGCCTGCTCGAATACGTAAACAACGGTAGTACGTCGGGGAGTGTCAATTTTCCAGAAGTGCAGCTGCCGCTTTTGCGCGGCTCGCACCGTTTGCTGCACGCCCACCGCAACGTACCAGGCATTTTGGCCAAACTCAACAATATTTTTGCGCGTTATCAGGTCAATATTACGGGCCAATATTTGAAAACCAACGAAGAAATTGGCTACGTAATTATGGACGTGGAGCGCAGTTACACCGACGGGTTTGTGCAAGAAATAAAAGAAATGGAAGAAACCATTAAATTTAGAATGTTGTACTGATGCGAATCGTTGTAGCCCGTACTTTGGCTCATTATGAGGCAGCTATTGCGTTGTTTGAGGCTTACGCGCTGGGCTTGGGTATTGATTTAGCGTTCCAAAATTTTGACCAAGAGCTCCAAACATTGCCCCAAAAATACGGTCCACCAACGGGCGAGTTGTGGCTTTTGGAAAACCACAAAAACTTTGTGGGTTGCGCCGCTATTTACCAACTCAACCCCACCACCTGCGAACTGAAACGAATGTACGTGCAACCTGCGTATCGTGGCCAAAAATGGGGCGACGCGCTATTGCAAACGGCCTTACAAACCGCCCAAAAAATAGGCTACCAAACCATGCGCCTCGACAGTCTGCGGCGGCTTGAAGCAGCCATTAAAATTTATCAACGCTTTGGTTTTCAAGAAATTGAGCCTTACAATTTTAACCCAGAACCCGACGTGGTGTATTTTGAACGCCAGTTATAAAATCAACAACACTAAAGTTATCATTTTGGATTTTTGCCGCTTCTTTAAATGTTTTTATTTTCTCTAAAAACGCTTGATTTTGAAGTAATTCATTGATTTTTTGGCCAATTATGGTTGGTGTATCTTTTGTCAAATCGCCCTTCAAACCCAATCCATGAAACGCAATTTTGACTGCATTGCTGGGCTGGTCCCAGTTTTTATCAACAGGATAAACAAGCATCGGAATGCTCAATGCAAGGCTTTCTTTGATAGAATTGAGGCCACCGTGAGTAATAAAAAGGCTGCTCCATTTTAAGACAGCTATTTGCGGTACTGTTTCAAAAACATGAACATTAGACGGTAAGGCACTTAACTCTTTTCTAAAACTTTCTGACAAACCAATCACAAATTCATAGTCCATTAGCTGGTTGGCTGCCAATAATAAGTTTTTGAAAAAAGAAACGAGTTGTTTTTTGTTACCAAACTCACCATAAAGTGTTCCAAATGAACAGTAAATGATTTTCTTATGTTTGGGCAAACTCTGCAAGAAAAAGGCAAAAGAATCATGGCTTGTTTCGGTGCGTTCCAAATCTACCATCAACCCCAAATAATGCTGATAAGGCTGTTTTTGGTCGGTAAATTCTAATGCTTGCGGGGCAATGATAAGTTCGGGAATATTCTTGAACCCAACCCTAAAAACTTGCTCATAATCAAGAGAATAAGAAGTATTTAATTCTTGCATTTTTGCTTTTTGGGCAATAATTCGCCTGTTGCTTCTACCAAGATAAATAATACTTTGCCAAAAAGAACGCAGGCTTCTTCTGAAATAATATTGCCGCCAATACCAGCCAAAATTGGTTTTTGAATGAGGAAGTACCGCACAATCTAAGGGTAAATTATCGGCTTGCTGGTGAAACGACAGCATCGTTTGCACAAACGCAAATTTGATATTTTGGGCTTTGAGGAGCGGGTACAACAAAATAAAATCGGTGCTTTGAAACGAATCTAACAGTACCAAACGGGGTTTTGTTTGCTGTATGAGTCGCTCAATAGCCGTTTTTCGGGCGTTATAAATGGTATCATAAAAGCGGTCAATCAGATTGTCAAAATACTTAACCCGTTGAGAATCGGCTAAATAATCAAGCGTTTTTTCGCCGTTCATGCCAAAGGGTAAGCCCAAAAAAGGTATGCACTCAAATCCCTGTTGCGAAATGTAAGTGTGTAATTCAAAAGGAGCAGCATACGTAACGGCATAACCATTTTGAGCCACATTCCGCGCCAAACCAAAAGAGGCGTTTAGGTGCCCTTTGGCGGGACTCATCAAAAACAAAGCAGTTGGTTTTAGGTTGTCCATTCTTGCCAATAATCGCTGTACATATTTGAAGATTCGAGCAAAGCAGAGTGCGCGCCTGCGTGGGTAAAAGTGCCGTTTTCTAATAGATAGATGCGGTCGCAAATGTTACGGAGTGTGTGGAGGCGGTGCGTGATGAGCAAAATGCCCATTTCGGCTTTGAGGCGGAGTAGCAAGTCCAATACAAACCGCTCGGTGTGGCGGTCTAAGGCTGCGGTGGCTTCGTCCAAAATAAGCAGTTGAGGCTTAGAACATAACGCCCGCGCCAAGCCAATCAATTGCCGCTGACCACCCGAAAGGTTTACGCCTTCTTCGCCCAAAATGGTAAACAACCCTTGCGGGAGTTTCTCGAAAATGGGCGAAAAACCGTAATCTTCGAGTAGTTTAAAGGCCGTTTCTATTTCGCGTTGGGTCGTGCCAAAACAAACATTATCAACCACCGTACCGTTAAAAATATGCACGTGTTGCGGCACCACGCCTATCATATTTCGCCATTCAGTAGCTTCAATGTCAGATAGTTGCGTTGAGTCGTTTATCAATATTTGCCCCGATTCGGGTTCGTAGAATTTTTGAATCAGTTGGCAAATCATGCTCTTACCACCGCCACTTTCGCCCACAATCGAAACTATCTCGCCCCGCTGCAACGAAAGATTAATATTGTGAAGCAAAGGCCGTTTTCCCGCAAACCGAAACATAATATTTCGGAGTTCAATTTTACTAAACTTTTCAACAAAAACTCCCCCATCGGGACGGTACGCCGCGCGGGTTGGGACGGTACGCCGCGCGGGGCTTGGGCTGGCAAACTCATACATTCGATTAAAAGCTACTTTGGCCTCGTTGAATGGCACACTCACCAAAGCCAAACTCGTAACCGACGGCAAAAGCGTGGAAATGATGCCCAAAATGGCCGTCATTTCGCCTATTTTGAGCTGGTTTTGCTGGACTTGAAAAATAGTAATGGCCAAAATCAAGGCAATAAACAGCACCGAAGCCACCCCTGCCGAAGCCGAAAGCCGCGTTTGTACCACACCCGACCGATAGACCATTTCTTGAAAATTGCCGTAGAGCAAACGGTTCAAATCGCTAAAAAAGCCCTGCTTATTTTTGTTTTTAACATCGGCTATGCCCTGAATGGTGTTGATGTAGTTGCTTTCGCTCAACGAATACGACACCATGACGTTGGTTTGGGCTTCGATAATTTTCTTATTTTGACGATAAATAAGCCAAAAATAAACGGGCAACAGCAATAAACTCAGCAAGCCAATGCGCCATTCATAATAAAACAAAATACCGAACGCGACCAAAACCATTAACAAATCTACCAACAAATTGCCCGCTAAAACGCTGACCGTGTGCTGAATCCGTTGCGTATCGTTAAGCCGAGCCACAAAATCGCCAATCTTGCGCGTATCAAAAAACGACTTGGGAAGTTGCAATAGCGGCTCATAAAAAGCGGCGTTGAGCCGTACGCCAAATTCTTTGCTTTGGCGCAACAGCAAAAACTGCCGCAATACGCTCAAACCCACGCGCCCCAACAAAAGCACCACCACCAGCACCGTAGAAAGAATGATTTTATCGGCATTTTTGGAGGGCAAAATCTTGTCAATTAGTTGCTGCGAATAGACCGACATGGCCAAACCCAACGCCGCAATCAAAACCCCAATGCCTGCCGTAACCGCCAACAGCGGCATATCTTGCCGCAACACGCCCAAAAACCATTCGCGCTGCGCCTTGCGCCAATCGGTAGCGGTTACAAACGCCTCGGTAGGCTTCAACACCAAGCAAGTACCCGATTTCCAACGGCTCCTAAGTTCTTCCTCCGTCCACTCCACCACCCCCCGAGCTGGGTCGCCAATAAAATGCAGCCCAGCCCCCAAACCCCCGAAGGGGGCTTCAATAACTCCCCCTTCGGGGGCTGGGACGGTACGCCGCGCGGGGCTATACCACACCACATAATGCTGCAAACCACCCTCCAACTCCACGTGTAGAATAGTAGGCTCACCGTGTTCGATAAGACTCTGAACATCAGACTCGTAGCCCTCGGCCTCAAAGCCCAATTGATTTGCCGCTTCTTTGAGGCCAAGCAGCGTAGTACCGTGCAAATCTGCTCCGCACAACCGACGAATATGCTCAAAAGTGCTGTTGCCACCGTAGTAGCGCACCAACGACAGCAAACACGCCACGCCACAGTCGCGCTGGTCGTGTTGGAGGGTAAAGCCCCCCAGCCCCCGATGGGGGAGTTTTTTATCGGAACTGGCCATTTAACTAAGGAGCTATGTATTTTTGAAG
>REAB01000121.1 GCA_004293645.1 Cytophagia bacterium
TTTTGTGTTATTGTGCTATCGTTATTTGGTCTTGTTGGGGGCAGTAGGTGGATTTTTGTGTTATTGTGCTATCGTTATTTGACCTCGTTGGGGTCAGTAAGCCAATCGAATATATATCTGTCATCATGTGGTACTTCAAATCTCTCTAAAAAACCAATGTACTCCTCTTTAAATGTGCGTTTTTGATGGTGTTGCTTTTGATTTAACACATACTTTGCCACGTTATCAATGTGAGAATGGCTGTATGAAAACGCTCCAAAACCATTCTGCCATTCAAATTTAGAAGCAGATAGGTGGTTTTCATTAATGAAATGATTGCTTGATTTTTTTATTTCACGTACCAAATCACTCAAACAGCAGCTTGGTTTCATGCCAATAAAAATATGGATATGATCAGGCATTCCATTGATAGCAATCATTTTTTGTTCTTTATTTTGAACAACGCCCGTAATGAATTGGTACAACCTTTCATCCCAACTAAAATCAATAAGGGCGTGTCTGTGTTTTACAGCAAATACGATTTGAATATAAATCTGCGAATATGTACTCATTGTTCAACGGGGTCAAGTTTATAACACACGAAACGAAACTAAAAATCCACTCACTGACCCCAACGGGGTCAAACGTTTATAATAACACACGAAACTAAAAATCCACTCACTGACCCCAACGGGGTCAAACGTTTATAACACACGAGAAAACTGACCCCAACGGGGTCAAACGTTTATAAAAAACGTCAAAACCCCACGTTCAGCCCCATCGAAAAAGTCTGGACGTTGGGTGGTACGTTTTGGTCTTTGCCCGAATTGATGGAATTGCCGTTGATGGAAACTTCGGGGTCGGAGCCACGGTATTGGGTGATGGTAAAAACGTTGGCCGCTTGGGCATAAATGCGCACCGAGGTTACTTTTCCGTTCAAAAATGTGCCTTTGATGGGCAAATTGTATCCCAACGCTATGTTTCTTAATTTCAAATAATCGCCGTTTTCTACTTTTGAAGTAGCCGCAAACGAGAAACCCGCCGACACGTTGTCGCCGTATTGCAGCTTCTGAATTTCGGTTACGTCGCCAGGTTTTTGCCAGCGGTTCAAAATAAAAGTACCGTTGTTAAAATACCGTTGGTCGGAGTTGGTAGCCCGTGTGCCGTTGTAGAGTTTGTTGCCACCCACATAGGCCAACATGATGTTGAGGTCGAAGTTTTTGTAGCTAAAATTGTTGTTGAAGCCCCCAAAAAACGTTGGCAACGATGGACCTTGCATCACGCCGTCTTTCAGATTGTCAATGGCAGGGGCGGCGGTACCGTCTTTGTACGTCCAGCGCGGCGAGCCAATGTGGTTGTATTGCACCGCTTTGCCTTCGCTGTTGATAAACACCATCAGGCCATTGTCGGGATTAACGCCCTCGGTTGGCACGGCAAAAACCGACCCAATGGAGTAGCCCACGCGGGTCATGTTTTGCACGCCAAACACACTCGGCACAAACACATCACTCACCAGCGACGTTACTTCGTTTTTGAGCGTCGAAAGGTTAAAATTGGTATTCCATTTGAAATCTTGGTAGTTGGTAACAATGGCGTTAATGCCCAGTTCAATGCCCCGATTGTACAAACTACCTACGTTGGCATTGATAAAATTGCCAGGAATACCCGCCGACAACGCCTGCGGTGCTTTCAAAATGAGGCCATCAACGGCGTTGTGGTAGTAGTCAAATTCAAAAGTGAGGCGGTCGTTGAACATCGAAAAATTGAGGCCAATGTCGAGTTTTTTACTCGTTTCCCATTTCAAGTTGGGGTTGGCCACCTGCGAAAACACCAACGTGGGCGCACCGCCGTAGGTGTTTGAGTTGTAGGTGCCAATGGCAGGATAATCGCCAATTTCGCTGTTGCCTACCACGCCATAGCTCGCACGGATTTTGAGGTTGTTCACCACTTTTGAAAGCCCCCAATTTTTATAAAAGCCTTCTTCGTAAATATTCCAACCGACCGATGCACCGCCAAAATTGCCAAACTTGTTGCCGACCGCCAACGCCGAAAGGCCATCGCGGCGAAAGTTTACGCTTAACAAATATTTCTTCTTAAAATCGTAGGTTACGTTCGAGAAATACGACAGCAAAGCGTTATCAATCAAGATGTTACCACTCGGAGAGATATTGCCAAATCCACCCTGAAAATTGGTGTACGATGGGTCGGTTACGTTGGTTTGCTGCGCTCCCCAGCCATCTTTGGTAGTTTTGATGACCTCGTGGCCAAGCAACACCGAGAGGTTGTGTTTGTTGTTGATACTGGTGTTATAAATCAGCGTATTGACCCAATCGCTGCGGTAAAACTTGTTGAAGGTATTGGTGGCAATGCCGTTGGCCGTGGCCCCGCCGCCGTGCAAGGGGTTCAAAAATTCTTTGTTGATTACCTGCAAATTGTTGAGGCCATAACTGGTTCTAAATTTCAGATTTTTCAAGATGCTCCACTCGCCATACACGTTGCCAATCAAGGTATTGTTTTCGGACGAACTCAAATCAAGCGTTTGCACCATGGCCAAGTTGTAGGCGTTGATGGTACCAATCGTACTCGGATTGTTGGCCCCGTAGCCCGCGCTGAGGCCGTTTTGAATGCTGTACGAGCCATCGGCACGGTAAACTGGCACGTTGGGCGGCAACACGTAGGTCATGCGGGCAAGCGGTTCGTTGGTGATATACTGCGAATTATAGGCCGACGCGCCCATCGAATTGCTCGGCACTGCGCCCGTGTTCGGCCCTACGTTTGTGCCGTTGCTGTACGTAATATTGGCCCCAAAAGTAATGCTGCTGTTGAGTTCGTGGCTCAAATTGAGGCGCGTAGCGAGGCGTTTAAAAGTATTGTTTTTGATAAAACTATTTTGGTCGGTGTAGCCCACCGAGAAGTAATAGCTCGTGGCCTCGTTGGCCCCCGAAACGCTGATGTTGTGGTTTTGCGAGATGCCAGGCCGAAAAGCCACATCATACCAGTTGGTATTTACGATGCTGCCGTCGTCGTTTTTCATCAGCGCAAAGCCAGGTGCGCGGCCAGAGTTTAGCATGGCCTCGTTTTTTATCATGGTGTATTCTTCGGCTCCCAGCATTTTGGGCATATTGTAGGGTGTGCTGCGGCTTACCCAGTTGTCGTAGCTCACTTTTGGCTTGCCTTTTCGGCCTTTTTTTGTCGTAATCACCATCACGCCGTTGGCGGCACGCGAGCCGTAAATGGCTGCTGCTGAGGCATCTTTGAGTACGTCAATGGCCTCAATGTCGTTGGGGTTAATGTCCGAAAGCGGGTTATTGCCAATGCCCCCACCAATGGCCCCCACAAATACCGTAACGCCATCTACCACCACCAACGGAAACAGCCCCGACGTGATGGTGTTGATGCCACGCACCCGCAAAACGGGCGTGGCGTTCAAGACCCCCGAAGGTTGAATGATGTCAATGCCCGGGGCTTGTCCGCCCAGAAGCTGGTCGAAACTTACGGCAGGGCGGTTTTGCAACTGCTTGGCCGACACGCTCGACACCGCTCCCGAAAACTCACTTTTGTTTTGAATGGTATAACCGCTCGACACCACTACTTCGGACAGTTCGTTGGCACTTTCTTGCAGTGCAATAGTTAGGAAATCCAATGAATTAACCACTATTTCTTTTGTTTCAAAACCCAAATAACTCAGTTGTAAAGTAAGGGGTAGTTTCGGGTTGTTTTGAATTGCAAACCCGCCCTCATTGTCGGTAACAGTGGCTTGTTTTGTGCCTTTTATTTGTA
Source organism: Cytophagia bacterium (assembly GCA_004293645.1). Lineage (GTDB taxonomy): Bacteria > Bacteroidota > Bacteroidia > Cytophagales > Spirosomataceae > REAB01. The sequence continues at coordinate 3,760 of REAB01000121.1, forward strand.
CCCCCACGCCCACAAGCGCAGCCCCCTTAACATCGGTTATTTTGCCTTTTAGGTTTACATTTTGGGCTACGGCAGTTGTCGATACGAGGAAAAGCAAAAGGAACTTGGTAAATTGTTTTTTCATTGGTTTGAATTGTTGCTTCTTGAAATATTTTTATATTTGTCCTTGTAAATAGTAAATCGTATTTTCATTTTTCAAGGATAATTATGATACAAAGGGGGCTACAAGAGCGCATTTTAGATGATTTAAGTTTTTTCCCAGTAGTGGCTATTGTTGGCCCTCGGCAGGTTGGAAAAACGACATTGGCACGTGTTATTCAAAAAAATATGAATGTGAACTGTTTGTATTTAGACCTTGAACTCAACACCGATGCCGAAAAACTTCAAAATGCCGAATCATTTTTGAGAAGCCACGCGGACAAATGCGTTATTATTGACGAGATACAGCAAAAACCTACCCTTTTTAACCTACTTCGGGCTTTGATTGACGAAGACCGTCGCCCTGCTCGTTTTATCGTTTTGGGGTCGGCTTCACCCAGTTTGATTCGCCAAAGTGCCGACTCGCTCGCTGGCAGGGTGTCTTATGTTGAACTCACCCCTTTTTCGTTGTTAGAAATCAACACTATCTACACGCAACAACAGCATTGGTTCAAAGGTGGTTTCCCCTCGTCGCTTTTGGCTTCTGACAAGTTTGCCCAACGCTGGGTGGACAATTTTCTGACCACCTTCGTAGAACGTGATTTGCGGCAACTTGGCTACCAAATATCGGCTAATACCCTTCAAAAAATGCTCACTTTGTTGGCTTCTATAAATGGAAACTTACTCAACAACAACGACTTAGCTCGCTCACTTGGCATTACTGGCCCTACTGTCAGTCATTACATAGACTTGCTTGAAGGTGGTTTTATGGTACATCGTTTACCGCCTTATTTTGCCAATGTAAGCAAGCGGTTGGTCAAATCGCCCAAAGTCTATGTTCGTGATTCTGGCATTTTACACCGCCTTCTGCGCCTCTCTTCTTTTGATGGCCTTCTTGGTCATGCCATTGTGGGGGCATCGTGGGAGGGTTACGTCATCGAAGAAATCTGCCGTATTGCCGAACCAACCACCGAGTTTTATTTTTATCGAACCCAGGCTGGGGCAGAAGTTGACCTGCTTATTATCTTGCCCAATTCAAAAAAACTCTGCGTCGAAATCAAGTTTGCCGATGTCCCCGTTTTATCAAAAGGCTATTATCAATCTATATCAGACTTAAATCCTGATTATCAATATGTTATTATTCCTCAATCTGAACTTTATTTAAAAAATGAATCCATTAAAGTTTGTGGATTGTTGCCGTTTTTAACCCAAGAATGGCCCCAACTGATGGGCTAAAAAAACGCGACACTTCGTTTGAAACGCCGAGTAAGCACTATTTACCTATGAATTTCTTTGTTAGAAAGCTGTCGGTCAGCATTTAAACGGCAACGAAAAATATTAAATTTCTACTTTACATTTTGACTCTTAAACTAATCAAAGCCCCGATCCGTCGGCTTTCGCACGCACTACGGCCAAATCACCAATTTTTTTGCCGTGTACCAACCCCAACTCACAATCTACGCGAAAGTGAATGAGGCCAAACACCCGTGAATCGGAGGCTTCTTTGGCCTGTGTTTCAAATTTGGCAGCCTGCTCAGGAAACACGTAAGACAACACCGAAGCCGCCGCCGCCGAAAACGTGGAGTGGCCAGAAGTGTAAGCAGGGAAGTTGGGCAAGCCAATCGAGGTTTTGAGGCCAAACTGCTGCGGGCGTGGCGTCATGTAAAAATATTTGGCTTCCCAGCAGGCGATGCCCGCGTCCATAATGGCCGTACCTATCATGGCCAATGTCCGCGCCATTTTCACTTCGCTAAACTTGGCCTCGTGGGCGGCATTGGCCGCTGCGCGGTGCCAATGGCCTGGCGGGGTGTAGCTGCCTGCGCCGTCTGCCCAGTAGTTGGCAATGCGAGCCTGCTCGCGGGTTTGGTTTTTGTTGATTTCGCTCAGTTCATCAAATTCTTTTTGCCATTCTGCCGAACCCACCACGTAGGGCATCACGGGGCGAATTTTGACCAGCGTAGCTTTGTCAAAGTTCCAAGTAGCTACTGCGCCGTAGTTGGGCAGCATGGGCGGGCGGGCGGGCGTTTCTTGGCTCACCCACGTTTCTTTGATGCCGCGTTCTTTGGCCGCTTCGGTAAAACCTAACACCAGCGTTTGGTTGTTGGCCGCGCCCATGCCGTCGGTGCGGGCTTTGGCCATTACCAACGCGCCCACTGCTTTGCCGAGCGCATCGCCCGCCGAAATGTCCGAATCCACGTTCATGCCAGCCCAAATACGGGCATTTTTGGCCTCGGCCAATTTTGAATCTAAGTAGGGCACTTCGCCTGGAAACATGGCTACCAAAATGGCATAAGAAGCCGCCGCCACCACGGCATCTTCCGACGGATAGGCGGGCAAATCAGAAACGGGCAACAAGGTGCTTACCGTTGCGTCGTTTTTGGAGGGTGCTTTGCGGTTAAACTTGTATTTGTAGTTCCAAGCCGTTATGAGGGCATCGTACTGAGCCACCGACAAATACGCCAACGCACGGGCGGTATATGGCGGGTTGGCAAACGGAAACTTGGGGTCGGCCAATGGGTTGGCAGCATCGGGTACTGGATATTTTCCTTCGGCGTTTGAGGCAGGTGGTACGTTGTAGCGGGCGGCCAACTCACGCGTAATTTCGTTCCAACGGAAAGCCGCTCCCGCGCCCCAATAGGCTACCGCTTTGCGTTGTTCGGGCGTAATGGCAGAAATACTACTTTTCAATTTTGAAAGTTCAGCTTGGTATTCAGTGGAGTTGGCTGCTTTTGGTTCGGCCACCACCACTTGGCTGGCCGATGTCAAAACGTACGGTTTCCAAGTTCCCGCTTTTTCGTCCAAACTGGCAGGAACGTAAGCATCAAAAACGGGTTCGGTAATGGTTTTGTCGCAAGACGATAGCAACAATAACAAAAACAGCCCCCAACCCCCGATGGGGGCTGTTTTTGTGGCATATTTTTTGGTGTTTAAAAACAAAGTATTCATATCAAGTTTTGATTTTAAATTAAAAAAAGTAAAATTTTTCTGTAAACTAAGCCCCCTTCGGGACGGTCTGCCGCGCGGATTTGGGGGCGATAATCCACAAAAGACCTACTGAGTAACTGGCTGATTGTCCAACGTTTAGGCCGCTCGTTACTTGAGCAAAACGGGCATTGACACCCAATCTTTTGGGTTGAAATTTAGCGTAGCCACCCACCGACACCATGCGCATATTGTTGGTCGGGAAGGGCATATCGTTGCGGCGAATGTTGTCGCCACCCACGCACGAAAATTGCTCCACAAAAGCCTCCACTTGAAATTTCTTTTTCAGCAGCCCCAGCCGTGCCGCCGCGTCGGTGGCGTTGGGTACGCGCACTTCGTTGGTGTTGTAAACGCGCCCGTCGGCTTGGTAGGCATCTCTATCAACCTTGATATTGGAGCGGTACGAGTAGCTACCGTGGCCCGTAAAATACAAGCCCGACTTGTGCGTGTAGTTCAAAATAACCCGCCCCGTAGCGATGCGGCATTGCAAACCAATGGACATGGGCAAAAAATCGGGTACATAATTGGAAGCAGGCGTAGAAACGCCGCCCGCCAAATGCAGCGAAAGCCCTTTTGACTCAACTGCCTTGTATTTGAGCCACACCGAAAGGTCTTGGATTCCTTTTTGGCCCATGAGGTTGCCCGCGCTGGCTTTGGTTTGGACGTAGGGCAAGCCCACAATCACGTTGAGTTTGTCGGTTACGCCCGCCGCCACCATGAGCATGGCGTTGGTGGTGGTGTGCGTGCCAATATTCAGGTTCTCGCGTTTGAGCGTGTTCTCCCAATATTCGTTCCAAGAGCTACTGCCGTAGCTCAACGCTACGCAAGCGGTTTTTTTTGGCATATAAACAACATCGTGCGGCATTTGGGCAAATACCCCCGTTGCCATACTCATCAGCCCTGCCGCTATCATCAAGTGTCGGATAAATCGTTTCATTGGTTTGTGTTTATTGTTAAAAAAAAGGTACAATTTGTTAAATTTCCAGTTTGTCGGAATCTTACCCCGCTTCTTCTTTTGCAAAATAAGGAATAGCAGGTGAAAATTCCTAATTTAATTCCAATTATTTCCAGTAAAATTCCGATATAATGGAAAACAATTTTAATGCCAATTTTTGAAATTAGTCAAAAAATAAACCTATTTTTTTGTAAAAATAAATTAAAATGCTGATTATAAACACTTTAAAAACAATAAAAGTTAAAGTATTTCCATTCAAATAGCATTGTTTAGCAAAAGCAAAGCAGTTTGGTACAACTATTGCTAAATAAGTTATTTTTCCAGAATATCGAAAAATACAAGAGGCACCGTTTGCTTTTACGAGATAGATTTAACAAATACCAGCGGGGTATATTTCGGAAAAAAGCTGGAAAAATAGGAGAGAAGAAGTAAAATAACTCAAAAATACCACCAATACTGCACGTCGTGCCAGTTGATGGTGTGATAGATGTTGAGTTGAAGCAGATTGAAAAAACGGTAGTCTTGTGGCTTGTTGCGCACCAATGCTTGAAAGCAGTAGGCGGCCTCTATGCGCGTGTTACCCGTGTTGTAACCACCGCCCAAATGGGTCCAGTTTTCTGAAAAAATCGAACCATTGCGCGAACTCACGGGGCCGTTGGTTGCACCCTTAAAATACAGAAAAGCCTCGTTGGAAGCCGACAAAAAATAGCCTTTCTTTTGTTTGGCGGGGTCATAGAGAGGCAACGTAGCCCATACTTGGTAGCGGCCAATGTCGGCCGAAGACCGAACGCCCGTTTTGAGATTGATGGGATGCCGCGACTCATAACGGGCGCGGTGCGTAAAAATCCATTTGCCCACTTTGTGCTGGTAAGTAGTCTGAGCAAGCAAACGCGGTTCGTTTTCGCGCAGCCAAAAAATATTGTGCCTGCCGTAGCCCGCTCCTACTCCCAAAGTCCACTGCTTGTTGATTTGATAAACCCCCAACCCTTGCACCACAAAATGCGTGTGCGTAGCTGGAAAAAACTTACCTTCTACGGTTTGGTCGAAAGCATCTATCACCGAGCTGGCGTTGAAACTGTAAGCCCATTTATTGCTCAGTTTGCCCATTTGAGAATAACTGGGCGAAGCACCAAACAACATCAAGTTTTGGGCTTGGGCTTGCGCACCAAACAGCACCAGACCTGCAAATAATAGCCGTACGTACATTATAGAAATAAAAAATTTACTTTAACCATTTTTACATCAAAGAACGTACCAAAAATAACCAATCAAAAATGAAAATATTTGCCAACCTCACCGAGCTGAAGGCTGAACTGGGGTGAGCGATTGCTCATCTCAGCCGAGCAGCGCGGCACGTTCTTAGACAACGACTACCCGCTCTTCAACAACCCAGATGTACTTGATTTTGACCAAATTGCGTATTCACTTCCCATCGTAGGTGGGCCATTGGTAAAAATTTAAAGTAACACTTTCTGCCTCGGCGGGACGGGTTTTGCGCGCTGGTTTGCAACGTAAACCAGCGCACAAACTTTTTAAATACCTTCAAATTGTCGCAAAAACCGCACGTCGTTTTCTGAATACAGGCGTAAATCGCGCACGCCGTAGCGCAGTTGGGCAATGCGTTCAACGCCCATTCCAAAAGCAAAACCCGTATATTCTTCGGGGTCAATGCCGCAGTTGGCCAGCACGTTGGGGTCCACCATGCCGCTGCCCGCAATCTCAACCCAACCCGTGCCTTTGCTAAGGCGGTAGGTTTCTTCGGTGTCGGTGCCAAGCCAAATGTCAATTTCTGCGCTGGGTTCAGTAAACGGGAAAAACGAAGGCCGTAGTCTAATTTTTACATCTTGGCTAAACATTTCTTTCGAGAAATGATAGAGCGTATCTTTCAAATCTTTGAAACTCACGTTTTTGTCCACGTAGAGCCCTTCTACTTGGTGAAAAAAGCAGTGGGCCCGCGCCGAGATGGCCTCATTGCGGTAAACCCGCCCTGGCATAATGGCCCGAAAAGGTGGTTTCTGCTGCTGCATCAACCGAATTTGCACGTTAGAAGTGTGGGTGCGTAGCAGCATATCTTGGGTGCCGTCTTCGGGGTGTTTTTCCACAAAAAACGTGTCTTGCATCTCGCGGGCGGGGTGGTTTTCGGGAAAATTGAGGGCGGTAAAATTATACCAATCCGACTCAATTTCGGGGCCGTCGGCTACGCTAAAACCCATGCGCTCAAATATTTCGATAATTTTGGCCCGCGCCAACGTAAGCGGATGAATACTTCCCAACTGATGAGGAAACACGGGCAGGGTCAAATCAACGGGAGCGGCCACGCCACCATCTGCCGACTCCAACTGCCCCTGAAAAACCACAAAACGGTCGTGGGCAAAGTTTTTGAGCGTATTTAGCTCTTGCCCCACCGCGCGGCGGTCGTCTTTGGCAACGTCTTTGAGTCCTTCAAACAACGCTTCTACTGCCCCTTTTCGGCCAATAAACCGAATCCGGAATTGCTCCAATTGCTCTTTGTTGCCCACGGGCATTGCTTCAATTTCTTGATAAATGGCCCGGGCTTGTTCGATAAGCGACATAAATTTGGATAAAGTTCTGATGTAATGTAGCCTCAAAATTACGCATACATTTTGGAATCTTTGCGCACATAGGCTGCTTTCAACGCTAAAACTTTGTATTTTTGGCCAATTATTCAAACCCCAAAAACATGAAAAAGCCGTCAGCTAATTCCTTCGTTTTTTACTTTTCACTTTTCACTTTCTACTTTTCACTCTTTACTTTAAGGGCGCAAGCACCGCAGGCCAACTACCACGCCAACAGCCGCTTTGAGCAAATGGGTACGGCCTTGCCCACGCCAAATACCACCCGCGCGGCATCGGGCGCACCGGGCAAAGACTACTGGCAACAACGCGCCGACTACGACATCAAGGTAGAATTGGACGAAGCAAACAATAAAATCATTGGTAGTGAGGTCATTACGTACTATAATCAGTCGCCCGATGTACTGCGGTATTTGTGGTTGCAATTGGACCAAAATTTGTTTGCCAAAAATTCGCCCGGACCCATCACGCGTACGGGTGGCATTGACCCCACCATGAGTACAGCAGGCTTGGCCGCGCTGGGCGAAAATTACTACGCCAGCGGCGAATACGGCTATCGCATCACAGCCGTGCGCGACAAAGCGGGTAAACCTTTGACTAACACCATCAATCAGACCATGATGCGCATTGACCTGCCCACACCCATTGCGCCAGGACAATCGTTTGTGTTTTCGATAGACTGGAACTACAAAATTGTGGAATTTGCCAAAGGAGGCCGCCGCACGGGTTTTGAGGCATTTAAAGATGGCAATAATGTCTATGAAATTGCCCAGTTTTACCCGCGTTTGTGCGTTTATGACGACGTAACGGGTTGGCAAAATAAACAATACCTGAGCCAGGGTGAGTTTGCTTTGACGTTTGGCAATTTTAAGATGGCCATCACCGTACCCAGCGACCACGTATTGGGTGCAACGGGTGAGTTACAAAATGCCGCACAAGTACTGACTACCAATCAGTTGCAACGATTGCAAGAGGCCAAAAGTAGCACCGATAAATTGGTAGTAATAGAAACCCAAGCCGAGCGCGAAGCCGCCGAAAAAACGAAAGCGGAGGGCAAAAAAACGTGGATTTTTAAAGCCGATAACGTGCGCGACGTAGCCTTTGCCACCAGCCGCAAGTACATTTGGGACGCGCTCACCACGCAGGTAGGCAGCCGCAAAACACTCTGTATGTCGTTTTATCCAAAAGAAGGCAATCCGCTTTGGGGCAAATACTCCACGCAGGTTATAGCGCATACCGTCAAAACATATTCCAAATTTTCGATAGATTATCCTTACCCCGTGGCCATTTCTTGTCATGGGCCTGTGGGCGGCATGGAATACCCCATGATTGCGTTCAACGGTGGCCGCCCCGAAGCCGACGGTACGTATTCTGAAGCAACCAAGTACGGCATGATTGGCGTAATTATTCACGAAGTAGGGCATAACTTTTTCCCCATGATTGTGAACAACGACGAGCGGCAATGGATGTGGATGGACGAGGGCATCAACACGTTTTTGCAATATTTGACCGAAAAAGAATGGGACAAAGACTACCCCACGCGGCGCGGCGAACCACAGGCCATTGTGGACTACATGCGGCAAGACCCCAAAAACTTAGTCCCCATTATGACCACCTCCGACAACCTCATCAACGCTGGCGCAAGTGCTTATGCCAAACCCGCCACTGCTTTGAATATCTTGCGCGAAACCATCATGGGCCGCGAACTTTTCGACTATGCTTTCAAAGAATACAGCCGCCGTTGGGCGTTCAAATCGCCTTCTCCCGCCGATTTTTTTAGAACCATGGAAGATGCCAGCGGCGTGGACTTAGATTGGTTCTGGAAAGGCTGGTTTTATGGCGTAGAACCTGTAAATCAGGGCTTGACGGAGGTCGAATGGTTTGCCATTGATGCCCAAAATCCAGAAATAAACAAGGCAGAAGGTAGAAAACAAGCAGAAGATAAACGTGAAACCATGGCCCGTAAGCGCGACCGCGCGTACATCAAAGAAAGTGTGGTGGAGAAAAACCCCGACATGAAAGATTTTTACAACACCTACGACCCCTACAAAGTAACCGAAGCCGACAAGAAAAGATATGAAGGTTATTTGGCAAGTTTGGGCGAAGACGAGCGTAAATTGGTAGAGTCGGGTATGAACTTTTATACGATTAAAGTCAAAAATAAAGGCGGCTTGCCCATGCCCGTTGTTATCAAAATGCAGTACGAAGACGGCACCGATTCGGTGGCTCGTTTCCCTGCCGAAATCTGGCGATTGAACGACAAAGACATTAGTAAAGTAATATTGAGCAAGAAAAAAGTGGTACAGTGGACGCTCGACCCTTTCCGCGAAATAGCCGACATTGACGAAGACGACAACACGTTTCCGCGCCAGCCCGCGCAGCCTACTAAGTTTCAATTGTTTAAATCGCAAGGGTTTCAACGCGGCCCAAATCCCATGCAGGTAGAGCGTCAAAACCAGCCCGCCAAGGCAGGGCAGCAGGGTGGGGGCAAGAATTAAAGGATTGCTAATAAAATTTTTTAACCTATTTTTGCGCATCATCTCATCTATTATTCGGCGTCAGTGAATACTTATTCTACCATTTTAGTAACGGGTTGCGCGGGTTTTATTGGAAGCCACCTCGCCGATTTTTTGTTGGCTGAGGGGCATACTGTGGTTGGAATAGACAATTTTGACCCTTTTTATGACCGCTCCATAAAAACGCAAAATTTGGCAGGATTGCTCGCCCAAAACCGCTTCAAGTTTTACGAAAACGATATTACCGACGAGGTATTTTGGGCCAACTTTTCCGAAAACATCGAAGTGGTGGTTCATTTGGCGGCCAAAGCAGGCGTGAGGCCGTCGCTCGAAAATCCCTCCAATTATATCAATACCAACATCAACGGTACGCAGCTTTTGCTCGGTTGGATGGTGCGCCGCAACGTAAAAAAACTGGCTTTTGCATCTTCGTCGTCGGTGTATGGCAACAACGAAAAAGCCCCTTTTTCTGAAAGCGACTCGGTAGATAACCCCATTTCGCCTTATGCTTTTACCAAAAAAGCGGGTGAGCTTCTCAACCATACTTACCATCATTTGTATGGTTTGGATATTATCAATTTGCGTTTTTTTACAGTATATGGCGAGCGGCAACGCCCCGATTTGGCCATTCACAAGTTTACGAAGTTGATGCTGGCGCAGCAGCCTATTTCGATGTACGGTACGGGTTCGACTGCCCGCGACTACACTTACGTAGCCGACACGGTGCAGGGTATAGTGGGTGCGGTCAGTTATTTGCGGCAGCACCAAAACGTGTTCGATACCATCAATTTGGGCAACAGCAGCCCCGTAACGCTCCAACAATTGGTAGATACCCTGTACGAACTGACCGAGCAAACGCCTAATATTCACTATTTGCCCATGCAGCCTGGCGACGTAGAACGTACTTGCGCTGACGTACAAAAAGCCAAACAAGTGCTGGGCTATAATCCCCAAACGCCGCTTCACGAAGGACTGAAACGGTTTGTAAATTGGTACAAAGCCAACCATTGATACTGCTCATACCTTTCAAACTAACGTTAAAAATGATTTCAAAAATATTTTTTACCAACCCCGAAAAATGGCCTAAGTGGTTTTTGATTGCGTTGTTGGTGAAAGGAACGTTTTTTGCAGTCATGTTGAAAATGGGCTTTTCGGAAGACATAAAAGGCTTTTGGGGCGGCACAAACGGCGACTTGTTTAGCTACATTGACCCCATCGAAAACCTACTTGCTGGCGGCAATTATAACATTGACAACCGCATCCCTGGTTATGCCGCGTGCTATTTTTTATTACGTTTACTTTTTACGCAGGCCGTTGCGTGCAATGTCCTGATATTTATCCAATTGCTGGTGGCCGTGGTATCGGTAACTTACTTGGCCAAAATAGCCCGCATTTGGTTTCGCTCCGATTTGGCATTTTACGTAACATTTTATGCCTATGTGTTCAGTAGTCTAACTAACATTTTCGACCACTACCTGCTCACCGAGAGTTTTGCGGCTTCTTCGGTTATTTTTTGGACTTACTTTTTAGTCAAATTTGAGCAAACCAACCAGAAACGTTATTTGGTTGTCAGTGGGGCATTTATGACCTTTCTAATTTTTTTAAAACCTGTCCACGCTCCCATGTTGGGCATAGCGTCTTTGGTTTGGGGTATTTATTTTTTACAAAAAAAAATCACTTTCAAACAACTGATACAACGTTCAGCCTTTTTTTTACTACCATTTTTGGTGGTAGATGGTGCTTGGATTGTCCGTAATTACAATTATTACAACGGCGCGTTTGTACCTATTTCTAAGTCTATGTGGCATGCCGAAGGCTGGCCGCCTAACTTCTTTCAGATGGCTGATTTTACGGCAGCTTGGGGTGGAGATATTAATTTTGGATTGCCCAAAAATGATATTCGCTGGATAATGGGTTTTGAAAATGACCAATACCTACGTCATTGGTTTGTACACGAACAAATTCAGCCCGTACCTTCTTATGTCTATACCAGTAAATTTAACGGCGATTCTTTGTTTTGGATACGCAAAGAAAGTCAACGCACGCTCTACGATACCATGCCTGAAACAGAGCGGCTTAGGCGGCGAGAAATAGTGAAGCAAAAATTGATAGCCTATACCAACGCCATTCGTACCGAAAAGCCTTTTTTGTACTACGTGCGGGCACCATTGCGCATTGCGTATCGTTTTTTTATTGGTGTGTCGGGAAGCCATTTTTTGGAAGATGTGGTGCAAGCCGAATGGCCCCGAAAAATTCTTTTTTATTATCATTTAATCTTGGTCAGTTTAGGTAGCTTGGGTATGGCGTTGTTGCTATACACACAGTTGCGTAGTTTTAATTTACAAAGTGTGGCTTGGCTGAGTGGCGCATATACCGTGTTGATACTATGCGTTGTATTGAGGCACGCCGAAACCCGCTACTTAGCTCCTGTGTGGCCATTTTGGTCTTTGTGCGCAGGTTTTTTGGTAAAGCAATTCTGGCGTTTTTTGACCTTGTTCAAGTAATCTTTATGTTTGCTAAAACTACAAACCAAGCTACGCCCCAAAAAACATGAAAAATCTGTTCCTACTTTTCTTGTTTCCCCTTCAATTACTGGCCCAACACTTTACTGCTACCGAACTCAGTCGCTACCAACAGCAAGCCAAACGAGTTACCATTGTTCGAGACCAGTGGGGCATTCCGCACATTTACGGAAAAACCGACGCAGATGCCGTTTTTGGCCTACTTTACGCCCAATGCGAGGACGATTTTAAGCGAGTAGAAATGAACTACATCGAAAAATTAGGCCGAACGGCAGAACTCAAAGGCGAATCGGCTTTGTACAACGATTTGCAAATCAAGCTACTCATTGACAGCACCGAGGCCATCGCCGATTATACAAAAGCCGAACCCTGGCTCAAAAAACTCTTGAATGCCTACGCCGACGGTATCAATTACTATTTGTCAAAAAATGCCTTCGTAAAACCCGCTTTGCTGCGTCGTTTTCAGCCTTGGTATCCGTTGCTCTGGACCGACGGCAGCATTGGAGCCATCAACACCGCCGATTTGACCATTGCTGACTTGAAAAACTTTTACTCAGGCGAAGCCGTGGCGGCCATATCCGAACCCAAAGATTCGGAATACCAGACGGGTTCTAATGGTTTTGCTTTTGCGCCTTCGGTTACGGCTTCGGGCAATGCCATTTTGTACATCAATCCACACGTAACTTTTTATTTTCGGCCCGAAGTACAGGTTGTTAGCGAAGAAGGACTGCACGCTTACGGAGCAGTTACGTGGGGGCAATTTTTTGTGTATCAGGGTTTTAACAAACATTGTGGTTGGATGCACACGTCCTGTAATGTTGATGTAGCCGATGTGTATGCTGAGAAAATAACAAAAAAAGGCGACCGTTTTTTCTACGAATACAACCAAGAAAGCAGGCCCGTTGCCGAAAAAAAAATCACCATCAACTATCGGGACGGCGAGGCCATGAAAGCCCGCACTTTTACTACTTTTTCAACGCAGCACGGCCCTATCATGGCCAAACGCGACGGCAAATGGGTGAGTTTGCGGTCGTTCAATCGTTCGATGCGGAGCTTGGTGCAGAGCTGGAACCGCACCAAAGCCAAAGGGTTTGAAGATTACAAAAAAGTAATGGATTTGAAGGCCAATACCTCCAACAGCACCGTTTTTGCCGACAACAAAGGCAACATTGCTTATTGGCACGGCAACTACGTACCCGTGCGCGACAAAAGCCTAAATTGGTCGAAAATGATGGACGGCAGTAGCCCCGCCACCGAATGGCGCGGCTTACACGCAGTGGCCGAAACTGTGCATTTGTACAACCCCGTGAACGGTTGGCTACAAAACTGCAATTCAACGCCTTTCAGCGCGGCGGGCAGCAATAGCCCCCGAAAAGCCGATTATCCGCCCTACATGGCTCCCGACGGCGAAAATTTTCGCGGTGTGAACGCGGTAAGGGTTTTGGCAAAAGAAAAAAAATATACACTCGACAAAGTCATTGCGGCGGGCTACGACACCTACCTTTCGGCCTTTGAAGTCTTAGTGCCTGCGTTGGTCAATGCTTTTGAAAAAGAAACCAAGCCTAGCGATTCGCTCTATACCGCGCTCAATGAGCCAATTATGCTGTTAAAAAACTGGGACTACCGCGTGGCCGAAAATTCGGTAGCGACCACGTTGGCCGTAGAATGGGCCCAAAAACTAACGCCCAGCATTACGCGTCTCTACATTGACCAGGGCGAAGCCGACCAAGTGGAAAACACCAAACATTTTGCAGCAACGGCCACGCTCCAGCAACTCACTACGCCTTTGTTGGCGGCCATGAAAGACCTAAAAAGTAAATTTGGCAAATGGCAAATGCCCTGGGGCGAAATCAACCGTTTCCAGCGTTTAACGGGCAATTTACAATCCATGCCGAGTTATCCCGTGCCGTTTGCCTCGGCTTTGTGGGGAATGTTGCCTTCTTACAACAGCCGCCCTTACGCAGGCACCAACAAGCGGTATGGCGTGAGTGGCAACAGTTTTATTTGTGCCGTCGAGTTTGGGCCGCGCATCAAAGCCAAGTCGCTCTTGGCAGGTGGCAACAGCAGCGACCCTGCTTCCAAGCACTTCAACGACCAAACGCTCATGTACACGCAGGGAAAGTTTAAAGACGTATTGTTTTACAAAGAAGACGTGCTTAAAAACGCCGAAAGAACCTATCGGCCCGGGGAGTGAGGGTTAAAATGCGACGCAGTCGCAGGGGAGCAGGGGCTGTAAGGGCTATTTTTTGAAGATATAATATATCAGTATAATTACTAGTAGTGATACCCAAAAAATAGAAGTACAAAAAGGGTCTATTTTTTCGCTTAATATTTTATTATGTTTATCTATGACTTTTCTATATAGACCTTCATAGACCAATGCTCTTCCCTGTTGAAATGAAGATGCTCGACGGTAAGCAAGCGGAATAGCCAGCTTCCCTTGCCAATCTACATAGCCATATTTGTCGTTTTGTTTTACCAAAGCTCTCCCATCATTCATCTCTAAGGCATCATCATATATAATAGGTGTTAGTTCCTTGCCTGTATTTCCTATTAACCCTTTCTTATCGCCCATTGCTACCACTGCCACACCGTATCTTTCATGGAAAGGCGTGATTTTATCATATTTAAACTTGGTGAGTATTCTGTGGTTAGTGTCTATCAATCCCCATTTTTTGTCAATGGCTGCCCACACAACAGCCTGATGAGGACTCGGTATGAGGTCTTTATATTTCAGCGGCACTATCACTTTTGCGTCTATTTTGCTCAAAATCCCCAGTTTACCATTTTTGCCAGCCACCCGTGGAATCTCTCTTTTATAAGGAGCAATAGTATCATACACTTCTGGAATAAGTAGTTGAAAATTACGATCAAGAAAGTGGCATCTTTCATATTGCTTCCAAAGTAGTTGACAGTTTTTGAGAAATTAGTCCACAAGCATATTGCCCACTAAACATGTAGTCGGAAAAATTAGTATA
>REAB01000122.1 GCA_004293645.1 Cytophagia bacterium
CGGTCAGTTTTTCAAATTGTACAGTCATATTCTTGTCGTTTGGTTGCAACAAAAATAGACACGATTCTCAATATTTTAAATTCCCCAACAAGTTCTAAAGGTTATGCAAAAAAGAGCTTTGATTTATTGACGGAACTCTTTGAATCAAAGACAACAACCCAAGCATTAATGCCATTCATTGCATCTCACAGGGCATCAGCGTTGTCTTTGGTAGGTGGCGAAACGAAGAAATTAGGATTGGTTGGGCAAGCATTTACGTTATTTGAACAAGCAGTGAATGATTACGCCCAAATATCATATTTACCTGAATTTTTGCGTGGAAGTGTTGCTGAAAATTTGCCTTTCTTTTTCTTTTCAAAAAGGAAATTTGCAAAGTTGGATATGCAATCAATCGTTGATAAGCAAAACAAAACTCACGATTTTGCAAGCCCTAAAATCATGAGTTTTGTCTATTGGGCTTGGGCAAATCAGCATCAGAGTAAAAAGTATAGAGAGCAAGCCATTGAATATCTTGACAAATCCATTTCAATTGACCCTAACTACCTGGGTGGTAGAAAAAGGGCTGAAGAATTGAAGAAGAAATTATTGAAGTAGAGAAGCAATATCATTAAAAAAGCCGAGAGCGTTTATTCATTTGATAAACCCTCTCGGTTGTCTGATTTTGAAACGTAACCACAAAAATTTATGTACAAATTAATTCTTTTAGTCGCCATTTCAGCTGTCGCTTTTGCACAAAAAAAACAAACGTTACCCCTCACAGACCTTTACAAAAGAGGTAGCCTACAAGTCGTCAATCGGGAGCTAAAAATAATAGAAGACTTCATTCAACTCTCTGAAAATAAGGAAGAAGGCTTGGTTTGGCTGCCTGTTTCGGACTTCAAAAACGGAGAAATTGAGATAGAAATGAGGGGTAAAGATGTTATCCAACGAAGTTTTATTGGCATTGCTTTCCATGCCCAAAACGACAGTACCTACGATGCCGTTTACTGCCGACCGTTCAATTTTTTTGCCAAAGATTCTGTTCGCCGAATCCACGCCATTCAGTATATTTCGCACCCAAAATACACGTGGAAAAAGCTCAGAGAGGAACGTAATGCTGAATTTGAGAAAGAAATAAGGAATCCGCCCAACCCAAATGGCTGGTTTATGATGCGACTGATTGTTGATGATAAAACCATCAAAGCCTATATCAATCAAAGCAAAGAGCCGTCGTTGGTGGTGCAAAAACTAAGCAACGCCACCAACGGAAAATTAGGTATTTTTGTGGGAGATGGGGCAGGAGGCGATTTTAGAAGCATACGTTACAGTACCAAATAACAAAACCTCAAAAAAACATGACAAAAAATCTGTCTTTTCTGCGCATTGCCCTCGTTATCATTTTTTTGGTGCACAGCGTGCCTGGAATGTTCAACAACGGCATCAATGATTTTGGCAATATGTACCTGAATCAAATCGGTTTTGCACCCGTGGGTTTGTTTGTTGCGTGGCTTGTCAAACTTTCGCACGTGGCACTTGCCGTTTCACTTCTGACCGATAAATTTCTGAAACCTCTGGCTATCATTACTATTTTGATTCTGGTTGCAGGGATTTTTATGGTACATCTCAAAAACGGTTGGTTTGTGGTGGGCGGAGGTAGCAATGGCGTAGAATTCAATTTTCTACTCATCATGTGCTTGCTGTCAGTTGTTTATCCGAATGCGATATTGCCAGCAAAAAAGTGATTATTGATGGCGTTGGGAAGAAGCGCAACGGCCTAATAATGAATTAGTTGGAATTTGTACTATCGCTGCACCAGCACCCTTTCTGTTATTTTGTATTTGCCCGCCGATAGCCGCAGCAAGTACATTCCAGGGGCCAAATGGCGGGCATGAAGTTCACAAGTTTGCTGGCCTATTTGAGTCCTGACAGGTTTTTGTACGCACACCCGCCCCGTCAAATCAATGAGTTCGAGCGTACCGTTTAGCGTTTCGGTGGCCTCAAATTGGCAATTTAGCAGCTCCGAAGCGGGGTTTGGGTAAACTGTCATTTTGAAAATAGCGGGTATCTTTATCGAATTGACGAGGCTGTTGCGCGGGAATTTGCACAAAAACACTTCGCGGCCAATAAGTGTAATGGTTTGCTGCCAATTGCCGTAATTTACCGGTACTTGCTTGGTTTCGGTGTCGGAGTTGGCATAGGGATTTTGGGCGGCAATCAATATTTCGTCGCCTTTTACCACGCCCCGCCAAATGGGGCTTTTGCTTTTGGCCGACTCAACGGCGGGGGTTGAGATAACCAGTTCGTAGTTGCCTTCAAAGAAATTTTTGAACTGCGACAGCCGATGCAACGCCCCAATAAAATACTCGTAAGTGGCGTAGTTGTAACTCTGCGCCTCAACGGGGCCGTCCCAGAGCCACAGCCCCTTTGCCCCCGAAAAGAACGGCATAATGGCCGTGGCTTCGGCCACAAAACGCGGTACAAAAGGCACAGTTGGGTTGAAAGAATCGTGGTAGCGCAGCCAAACGTAAGGTATCACGGGTTTGTCCGACCAGGCCCTGTTGGCTTCTACCACAAACAAAATGTAGGCCAGGTAGTCGCGGCCAAGTGGGCTGCTGAAGTAGTCGTAATAGTAGTAGCAAGAAGGCGTAAGCAGGTCCAATTGGTTGTAAAATGGCCCGCCCACGCGCCCCGACGTGGAGTCGCGCATGATGTGCAGTACTCGGTTGGGGTCGGAAGTCCAATCACTCCACGGAGTAACTGCCAAGCCCAGCCAATTGTTGAAGCTGCCGCGAACCATTACGTCGCTGTAACTGCCTACTTTCATTTTACCGCCCCTGTTTTTTAAAAAATCAATGGGCGCGGCGTAGAGTTTCTGAATATCGCGCTTGTAGCGGTCGATAAATTGCGCGTCGGGTAGATTTTGGTAAACGGCGGGGACGCGGGCGTTGTTTTTGATGCTTAGTATTTCGCGGTTGGTGTCGTGAATGCGCTCAATGTCTAATCCTAAAATATCTACTTTGGGCAAATTCTCTCCCTGCGAATCGGCAAAAGAATTGGCCATGCCGTTTAGTTGCTCGTTCCAAGTGCCACGAAACAAGTTGAGGTCGTTGGCCCAAGGGCTTTCTAAGGCGCGGTCGCCCCAGGGCTGGTTGGGGGCGGCGGTGGCAATGTGGTACCAAGTTATGGCGCGCTGGCTGGGCAAAAGCGTGTTGGCTTCATTGCCCGAAAACTTGGCCAAATGGCTAAATCCGCGCTTCAAAGGTTGCGACTTGGTGTCGTCGAAACGTACGCCTTCGTAGATAAGGGTAAAAGGCAAAGAAAATTCGGAAAACTTTTCCCATTCTATGGTGTTATTGGCTTGAACGGGCGTAAAAGTAGGGGCTGGCGGGCAGTCTTGCGCCATTGTTGAGATACTCAACAACAAACTGCCCCACAATACGTTGCATATTTTGTTCATAAATGGCTATTTTTGCAAATATAACAGTCAAATGGTTCATTTTGTTGATTCACTTACTAACCCAATTAAAATATCTATGAAAAAATTAACCACATTATTGCTCATTTGTTCGGTCTGGTTGTTCAGTAATTGTAACAAGCCAAACAAAGATGACCCCGCCGCTCAAGCACAAACAACCATTGAGGCATTGATTAACAACCCGTGGAAAATTGACAGAATCACCGACGTAAGTGGCAACGTTATCAATACCAACAGCTTACCTACCGAATCGCGGGCTATGTTTGGCGTTGATATTCAATTTAACGAAGACAAAACGGTACGAGCCATCGACCCCACGTCTAAGCTCGTGGTGAACGGCGGTAGCTGGGATTTTTTGGACAACCAGCAAACCCTCGACATTGACGTGAGCCAGTTGAAAGGAAAGTTTCCGATTGTAAAATTGGAACGTAGCCGCATGGTTTTGCGCAATAAAATCATGTTTCAGGGCATTGGTTTCGATGTGAATCTCGAATTAGTGCCTTCTCTTTAAATTTCATATTTGTACAGGGCCTGCAGCGGCACGGTATCGCAACGGCGTACCGTGCCGCTGCGGTTTAATATTTTTGATTCTAATGCAATCTCAGCACGTTCGGTTTGAAACAGAACCTCATTTTTTTATTGCGGGCGAAGCCTGGGGAAACCCGATGGCTCCGCCCGTTTTGTTGTTGCACGGCGGCGGCCAAACGCACCATTCGTGGGGCGACACCGCCCGCTGGCTGGCCGAGCGCGGTTATTATGCCGTAGCCTACGACGCACGCGGCCACGGCGAAAGCAGTTGGTCGAACATGGCCAATTACAGTCCTGAGGCATTGGTAGCCGACTTACGAGCCATTATGAGCCAAGTAGGCAGTAAACCCGCCCTCATTGGGGCTTCAATGGGCGGCATTACGTCGCTGTTGGCCGAAGGCGAAGCTGATAATCCGCAGGCATCGGCTATTGTACTGGTGGACATTGCCCCCAAAGCCGAACAAAAAGGAATTGAACGCATTTTTGCGTTTATGAGTGCGCACTTAGAATCGGGGTTTGCCTCGCTCCAAGAAGCCGCCGAGGCCGTGGCCGCTTACTTGCCCCACCGCCCGCAATCTGACGACCACTCGCGGCTCGAAAAAAACCTCCGTCTGCGCAACGGACGCTGGTTTTGGCACTGGGACCCCAATATGTTGAAAGGTTGGAAAAATACTACGCCCGACCAGCAAATTAGGCACGAAGCGCGGCTTTTTAAGGCGGCGCAGCAGCTCACAGTTCCCACGCTTATCGTGCGCGGCGGCATCAGCGACGTGGTGAGTGAGCGCGTCATGGCCGAGTTTTTAGATGCGGTGCCGCACGTTCGCAGCACCACCGTGGCGGGCGCGGGCCACATGGTAGCGGGCGACTCCAACCACTCGTTCACCAAAGCCGTTATTGCATTTTTGGAAGAAGTATATCCTGTCATGGAGCATTGAGCATTTGAAAAATAAAAATACTTTTAAGCATATTTTGTCGTGCTGACGAAGGAAGCATCTAAGTCCGCGGTGGTCAAGATGCTTCCTTCGTCAGTACGACAAAAGAATTTCACCTTTCAACCTCTTACTCCCTATGAAAAAAAATGTGCCTGCCATCTTAAACGCTTGGTGTATGTACGACTGGGCCAATTCAGTACACGCACTCGTTATTGTTTCTTCTATTTTTCCGATTTATTTTAGCAACACCGCCAAAAATGCCCAAGGCGGGGCCGACGTTGATTTTCTGGGATTTACCATCAACAATTCGGCTTTATTTTCGTTTTCAGTATCTTTTGCTTTTTTGTTCATTGCGCTCATCAACCCCATTTTGGGAGCTATCGCCGATTTTAGTGGCAAGAAAAAAACCTTCATGCAGGGCTTTGTGTACTTGGGAGCGGTGAGCTGCGCCATGCTTTATTTTTTCGATAGTGCGCACCTTGTTTTTGGGGTGTTGGTCTTTACGTTGTCGCTCATTGGGTGGTGCGGTAGTTTGGTGTTTTACAACGCCTATTTGCCCGAAATTGCCACCGAAAACCGCTACGATAAGCTCTCGGCGCGGGGCTTTACGATGGGCTATTTGGGCAGTGTATTACTGCTTGTTTTCAACCTCACCATGCTCCTCAAACCGGAGTGGTACGGCAACATTAGCTCGGGTATGGCCTGTCGCGTGTCGTTTGTGCTGGTGGCCGTTTGGTGGATTGGCTTCGCCCAAATTCCTTTTTATTATTTACCCAAAGGCCAGCCTTCGAGCAAGGCTGGGGCGACAAACAGCAACTGGATTTGGAATGGTTTTAGAGAACTCAAACATGTGCTGGCCGAGCTGAACCATTTGCCCCGAACCAAACAGTTTTTGTTGGCTTTTTTCTTTTATAATATGGGCGTTCAAACGGTGATGTACATCGGCACTATTTTTGGCAGCAACGAACTCCATTTGCCAGACAATGCGCTCATTATGACCATTTTAATACTGCAAATTGTGGCTATTTTGGGGGCTTATTTATTTGCTGTTTTGTCGGGAAAAATGGGCAATACCAACACCATTTCTATTGCCATTCTGATTTGGATGGGCATTTGCTTGGGGGCGTATTTTGTGCAAACCGAATCTCAGTTTTATGTTTTGGCGGCGGGTATTGGCTTTGTGATGGGCGGCGTGCAGTCGCTTTCGCGCTCTACTTATGCCAAACTTTTGCCCGAAAATACCCCCGACACAGCCTCGTATTTTAGCTTTTACGATTTTTGCGACAAAATGTCCACTTTTTTGGGGACGGTTATTTTTGGACTCATCACGCAGTGGTCGGGTATGCGCAACAGTCTGCTGTTTTTGGTGGTCATTTTTGCCGTTGGGCTGCTTATTTTACGCCGCATCCCTTCCCAAAAAATATACCGCGACCAGTCTGCTGCTGCTGTTTGAGGCATCTTTTATCAAAAACAAGACAAATTTGGCCGTACTTGAACAATTTGGCCATTTTTTCAGTTTTATGACTGTATTTTTATTGCAAAAAATATGGCGAAAGCCCGAAATATCTCAAATCCAGCCGAAGAATGGGTGTTGCTCCAAAAGGGCGACAAGTTGGCTTTTGAGCGTATTTATCGGGCTAATATTCAGCCAATGTATCGTTTTGGACTGAGCATTACCGCCGATGAAGCAACGGTAATGGACGCTATCCATGATATATTTGCCGATATATGGCAAAAACATGACCGGTTGGGTGATACCGATAATGTTAAGTTTTATTTGCTCAAATCGCTAAAAAACAGGCTTTTACGGATTCGCTCTGTTGATACTCGGTTCACAGATTTAGAGGAAACTTTGGGGCTTGATATTGACAATCAAGAATTGGGAGATGACCAACAAAAAAATCAAGAAATGGAGGAACTCCTGTCGTTACAGATTCTTGAACTTGCCCCACGCCAACGCGAAATTATTCATCTAAAATTTTTTGAAGGGTTGTCGCACCAGCAAATAGCTGACCTGTTACAGATGAACCCCCAATCGGCCAAAAATCTACTGCACCGCGCCATTGAATCTTTACGCAAAAACCTTACCCAATTCAAATCTTTTGTTTTGTTGGCTGTAGGCTACGTGGGATAGCATTATTCTATGCTGGGTATTTTCATTTTTTTTCTAAAAATTATTCAAAAAAGTGAGTACCTTTTTGAGGGTAGTGTATTTATGGGCATATTGTTTACCTGATGCGCGATTACGAGCACGATTCCATTGCTGAACTTATTACGGACGACTACTTCCTTGAAAGTTGCCTTAATCCGTCGCCTGCTTCTGACCTTTTTTGGCAAGATTGGCTGCAAACGCGCCCTCATTGCCGAGAAAATTGGGAAGAAGCGCGGTACA
Source organism: Cytophagia bacterium (assembly GCA_004293645.1). Taxonomy (GTDB): domain Bacteria; phylum Bacteroidota; class Bacteroidia; order Cytophagales; family Spirosomataceae; genus REAB01. The sequence goes on from REAB01000122.1 coordinate 7,307, forward strand.
TCATAAAAACGTTGTCAGAGGGCAGTCGCCACTATGCGTTGGTGCGCTTGTCTGCCGAAAAAGTAGAGATGCTTTGGCAGCGTATTCAAGCAACGGCCTTTACGAATAAGTCAGGAACACCACAAAAGCCGTTTTTTAGATTTGGCGGTAGAAGGCGGGTAGCGGCGGCGGCATTGTTGTTGATTTTGGGTGCGTTTTGTGGGTGGCTTGTTCAACAAAAAGAGGAGTTTATCTTCACAGAAAATATAGTTGAAAAACTGCAAGAAATAAAAGACGCATCACTCCAAAAAACGACCAACCAATCTGCCCAATCGCAAGCCATTCGGCTACCAGATGGGAGTATCATTACCCTTTCGCCTGGTGGTTCATTGCGTTATTCTTTGCCACTTGATACCGACAAAAGAGTCGTTTATTTGGACGGTGAGGCCATTTTTGAGGTCAAGTCGGACGTAAGCCGCCCTTTTTTGGTATATGCCAACGACCTTGTTACGAAGGTATTGGGTACTCGTTTTAAAATAACCACCACTTCCAAATTAACCAAAGTGTCGGTCATTTCGGGAAAAGTATCGGTAGTGAAACGGATTAATTTTGGGAAGCCCGAAGTGCAAGCCCTCATTTTGTTGCCCAACCAACAGCTTATTTATGATTCTGACAAAAAAGATTTGCTCAAAACGTTGGTAGAAAATCCACTCATAATGCATCAACCTGTACAGAAACACGCTTTTGAATTTGAAGAAACGCCCGTTGGTGAAGTTTTCGAAATATTAAAAAATGCCTACGACATCAACATTGTTTATGAAGAATCGGCCCTTGAAAAGTGTACCCTTACTGCCTCCTTGACCTCCCAATCGCTCTACATTAAATTGGATTTAGTTTGTGAAGCACTACAACTTGAATATACCATTGTAGATGGCCAAGTTGTGATAGGAGGAAAAGGATGCCCTTAGAAATTAGAATTCTTTCTGTTTTTTTATAACCACCATTTAAACCTTAAACCAACATGATTTAATAGCTATTTTAACCATGAATTCAAAAAGAAAGCCGACAGGCTGGTACCCCGTCGGCTTCGTAATTGAACCCTCCTGCTTGTTAAGAATAAGCCCCGTCTGGTACACGGATAAGGAAAGTTTGTTTTGTCAGTCTAACAACAAAAACATCTCAAAATTATGCAAAATCATTGGAAAATTCCAAGAACTGCCTGGAAAGTCATGCAATTATCTTTTTTACAAATTTTCTTCGCAGTCGTGTTTGTGGGGCTATCTTGGGCTACCGAAACCCCTGCTCAAGAGTTGCTTAGTACTCGTTTGACGGTCAAGGTCGAAAATCGAGATTTAAAATACGTGTTGGCGCGCATAGAGCGCGAGGCCAATGTAAAGTTTATGTACAGTGTACAGGTAATTGAGGCCAATCGGAAAATATCGCTCAATGCCACCAATCAAAGCCTCAGTCAAGTACTTGACAATCTACTAAAACCCCTCAAAATCAATTTTAGAGTCATTGACCGTACTATTTTGCTCAATACCAAAACAACGGAAAATGCTGCCGCGTTTGGGTCAATTTCAACAACCTTTGCGGAATCAGAGCCTGAGTTTGTGGTTAAAAAAATAACTGGGAAAGTAATTGACGACGAAAAAGGCGAACCAATGCCTGGGGTTAGTATCATAGCCAAGGGTACAACCATTGGAACAACCACCAATACCAACGGGGAGTATGTGCTCACCATTCCCGACGAAGCGAAGGTGCTGGTTTTTTCGTACGTGGGTTATCAACCACAAGATGTCAATGTTGGCAATCGAAGCAGCATCAATATTACCTTAAAAATAGACCCTCGTAGCTTTGATGATGTAGTAGTGGTGGGCTACGGCACGCAGTACAAGCGTGAGATTACGGGTTCGGTGGCATCGGTAAGTGGTAAAGAGGTACGGGCGGTGCCTGTGGTAGGGGTTGATCAAGCTTTGCAAGGGCGAGTAGCAGGCGTGCAAGTTACCCAAACCTCTGGCCAGCCAGGTGGTTCGGTAGCGGTTCGGGTGCGCGGTGTCAGCTCTGTTTCGGCGGGCAACGAACCCCTCTACGTGGTAGATGGCGTACCTTTTTACAACTGGAATACTACTTTTAATCAGGGCCCTCCTGGTATTTTTGGTACTGGAGTAGTGAGCAATGCGTTGAGCGTTATCAATCCCAACGACATAGAATCAATTGAGGTTTTGAAAGATGCGGCTGCCGCTTCCATATACGGTTCAAGAGCAGCCAATGGCGTAGTATTGATTACGACCAAGCGCGGCAAGTCGGGTCGTGGAAAAATAGAAATAGACAGCTACTACGGGTCTCAATCGGCCAATAAGCAATTGTCGGTGTTGAACTCACAGCAGTTTGCCGAGCTCAATAATGAAGCCAGGGCTAACTCACGCAACGATTTGGGCAATCCTACCAGTTTACCAGCGGCAGTGCGCCCCATTGCCGAACTTGCCAATCCAGGTAGTTTGGGGGCTATCAATACCAATTGGCAAGACCAAATTTTTCAGACTGCCCCCATGCAGAGCCACCAAATTACCATCTCTGGGGGAAATGAAAATTCTCAATATGCTGTATCGGGTGGTTTTTTCAATCAGCAGGGCATTATCAAGGTTTCGGGCTACAAGCGGTATAATTTTAGAATTAATTTAGACCAAAAAGTAAACGAAAACTTTAAAATTGGGACTAACATTGTTATCAATAACGCCACCAATACCATTAACCGGGCATTTGGAAACCCCTACGGTGGGCAAGGAGGTTTGGTTTATGGGGCATTGCTACAAACTCCAACCATTCCAGTTTATAACACCGACGGCTCTTATGCACGTCCCAATTATGCAGGTGGTTTTGCTTCGATAGACAACCCGCTTTCGTCGGCCATTGATTATTGGCACCCCATCAACACCACTCGTTTGATTGGAAGCGCGTATGGCGAGATAAAACTCCACAAAAATTTGAAGTTCAAAACGGTGATGGGTATAGATGCCAATTACCTCAAAAACAACATTTTCATTCCAACATCGTCGGGTGCGCCACCGCCATCAGCGGGGGCAGGTTTTGCGTTTGCTTCGCAAGAGTTGATTTGGATTAACGAAAACATTTTGACTTATACCAACAGTTTTGGCAAACACAACCTTACAGCCGTTGCTGGGTTTACCTCGCAAGGGGCGGGCTTTGAACGGATGATTAGTCGGGTGTTTAATTTTCCGAACGATTTAGTACAAACCACCAACGGTGGCCAAACCGACCTTACCAATTCGTTTCGGGAAGAGTGGCGTATGGCTTCGTTTTTGGGGCGTGTAAACTACTCGTATGCGGGCAAATACTTGGTAACTGCCGCCGTACGGGCCGATGGTTCTTCTCGCTTTGGGCCGGGCAGAAGGTTTGGATATTTCCCTTCTATTTCGGCAGGTTGGAATATTGCCGACGAAGATTTTATGAAAGATGTGAAGTTTATTTCTGACCTGAAACTACGCGCCAGCTACGGTCTCACGGGCAACGCCGAAATTACGAACACCGTTAATAGCTTTGCCAATTATCCCTACATCGCGGGGTTGGGTATTTCCAACTACACTTTTGGCGGTTCGGCAGCAAACGGTTTGGCCCCAACCAACATTTCTAACCAAGACCTGGGCTGGGAATCAACGGGGCAGGTTGATATTGGCCTCGATGCCAGTATTTTGAAGGGGCGTATCAGCACCGTCATTGATTATTACGACAAAGAAACGGTTAATTTATTGGTTGGAGGAACGCCCCTGGCTTTTACCACAGGCTTTGCCAGTTCTATTCAAAACGTGGGTAAGATGCGCAACCGTGGATGGGAGTTTACGCTCAACACCCGCAACTTAGATGGGGCTTTCAAGTGGAGTACGTCGTTCAACATTGGCTTCAACCGCAATACGGTATTGAGCTTGGGAGGCGACCCCAATCGTCAGTTGCCTTTCGGCAACAGCATTACCCAAGCAGGTTCGCCCGTGGGCTATTTCTTTGGTTTTGTGACCGACGGGATATTCCAAAATCAAAGCCAGATTGCCAGTTCGCCCACGCAACCAGGTGTGCGGCCAGGCGATATTAAGTTCAAAGACCTCAACAACGATGGACGCATAGACAACCTCGACCGCACCAACTTAGGCGACCCTAATCCGTTGAGAATCTATGGCTTATCCAACAGTTTTTCGTTCAAAGGCTTTGATTTGAGCGTATTTATGCAAGGAGTGTCTGGCTTGACTGTTTACAACCAAACCCGCCAATCAATTGAGTCTTTGGGAACGCTCGGCGGTGGTTCAGGCGTAATCAATAACGCCACTTCGACACTTGACCGTTGGCGTTCAGAATCGCAGCCTGGCAATGGTACAATGCCACGGGCTACGGCCTTAGACCCCAACAACAACAACCGTTTCTCTAATCGTTGGCTCGAAGATGGCTCATTTTTACGGGTTCGTAACATTACATTGGCCTACAATTTTCCCAAAATAATGTTGGAAAAAGTAAAATTGGACAATTTACGGATGTACGTGAGTGGTCAAAACTTGTTTACGTTCACCAAATACACAGGTTACGACCCCGAATTTGGGCGCAACGGTACCAACCCACTTGGTGCGGGCTATGACGACTCAAACTACCCCGTTGCACGAACCATTTTGATGGGTATTAACATACAATTTTAACCTTATTTCTCACAAGATATGAAAAATAAAACCCTTCTGTTTGCTGTTGCCGTTGTTTCGCTGTGGACGGCCAGCGGTTGCTCCAAATTTTTAGACTTAACGCCCATTTCAGTTGCCAACGTAAACGCTTTTTACAAAACGGGGCAAGATGCGGTACTGGCGGTCAATGCTTCTTACAACAATTTATTGGATTTGTACCGAGGCGAAATGTGGCTCTTGGGCGAAGTGATGTCGGACAATACCGACGACCCCGATGCTTCCATTGACAACTTTTCGATTGATGCCAACAATGGCTCTATTGAAAGCTTTTGGCGGCGTTTATACTCGGGTGTTTCGCGTTGCAACACCGTGCTAAACCGTGTTCCAGGCATTGCAATGGACGAACAACTCAAACAACGCTTGCTTCTTGAAGCCCGCTATTTACGGGCGTTTTATTACTTTCAGTTGGTTCAGTTTTATGGCGATGTACCGCTGGTAGTAAACGAAGTGGTATCGTTGGACGATAACTTGGTAGCTCGTACGGCAGCTGCCAAAGTGTATGAGCTGATTATTCAAGACCTTACCGCCGCCGAAGGTTTGCCCGTTTCTTACGAAGGCTCTAACTTAGGACGTGCTACGCGGGGAGCGGCCAAAATGTTGTTGGCAAAAGTTTATTTGGTACAACGTAACTGGCCGCAAGCAGCGGCAAAATGCAAAGAAGTGATTGACGCAGGCACTTACACGCTTTTGCCCAATTACGCCGATGTTTTTACGGTAGCCAGCAACAACAGCCGCGAATCTGTTTTTGATATTCAGTTTTCGGTGGGGGCGCAGGCAGGAACGGGTACTTTTCCAGGAAATAACTTCTTCGAAAATTTTGCCCCCCTTGGCTCGGCCAGCTTGGTAACGGGAGTAAATGCCTCTAACCCAGGTGGACGCAACACCCCGACTCGCAATTTGATTGATGCTTACGAACCAAACGACCCACGTTTGGCAGCTTCTTTGGCTACTTCGTACGTGCGTCCCGGCCCGCCCGTCCAAACGATAACGGTAAATTATATTCTCAAAACCCTCGACCCTACCGCCACCGCAGGGGGCATTGGACAAGGTAGCCGAGAAGGCTGGCGGGCACTTCGCTACGCTGATTTGTTGCTGATGTATGCCGAGGCACTCAACGAAGTAAGTGGCGGCAACGCGGAGGCCTTCAATGCCATCAACCAAGTACGCCGCAGGGCAAGGGGCAGCGCCGCTGCAACAGTTCTGCCCGACTTAGCGGGTCTCAACCAAGTTGATTTTCGCAGTGCAGTGGCTCGTGAAAGACGGGTAGAGTTGGCGTTTGAAAACCACCGTTGGACAGATTTGGTACGCACGGGTCAGGCACAGGCCGTGATGTCGGCACTGAAACCTACTTTTCAAGCCCGTAACTTGTTGATGCCTATTCCGCAGCGGGAACTTATTGTTAATTCGTTGCTTAGCCAAAATACTGGTTTTTAGACCAATTTTGTGGAACTAAGTAGTTGCGCCTATTTAATTGGTGGCACGACTATCACTTAAGATGCTTTTATTGAGCGTATTAAATCAGTCGGGCCACCAATAATAATAATAAACGGCACAAAATTTACGTGGCCAATAAAAGCATTTGCCCCAGTATTATTTTTTAATACTGGGGCAAATGCTTTTGTTTTTTGTATCAAAAAAAAAGTTACATTTGATTATAAAACAAGCTACGATGAAAACAAAAAACACCGCCTTTTTGCTGCTCATCTTTTTGACAGCCATGCTATCTTGCCGAGAACAAGAGCAGGATGAACCCACTGATGGCCCCAGATTTGACAAAACGGCCTATCGCCCCATCTATGCCACGCTCAACAATATTGAAACCTTACCCCCGCAGCCGCTTCGTAAGCCTGGTAAGATTTACATTCGAGGAAACATTTTATTGGTCAATGACATTGGAAAAGGTATCCACATTATTGACAACAAAGACCCAAAAAATCCGCAAAAACTGTCGTTTCTAAAAATAATCGGCAACTCTGACATGGCCGTAAAGGGCAATTTTTTGTACGCCGATAACGCCTCCGACTTGGTGGTGTTTGATATTAGCAACGCCTCCGCCCCCAAATTGCTCAAACAAGTTTTCGATGTGATTCCAGTAAAGAATTACCCCGATTTGGTACAAATATATTTCGACTGTCCCGATGCCACCAAAGGCAAAATAGTGGGTTGGGAAAAATACGACACCGAAATACGTCCCCGTTGTTATCGTTAAGCAGTCATTAGTCCAAAATCAACCAAAGACATGAAAATCAAACATACTTTTGTTTACGTAATAGCCGTCGCAGCCTTGCTGTTTTTGGAGCAATGCAGTAGCGAGAGCACAACGATATCGCCCAACGGTGGCGCACAAATAGGAACAGGTGGTTCGTTGGCGCGTTTTGCCATTAGTGGCAACAGCCTTTACATTGCCACCAATCAAAGCCTTGATGTGTACGATATTACCGACCCCGTTGCCCCCGCACGAACCAAAAAAAATATGCTTGGATTTGGCATCGAAACCATTTTTCCGTACCAACAAAACTTGTTTATTGGAGCTAACGACGGAATGTACATTTTTGACAATACCAAGCCCGACGCGCCCGTGCTGCTCACCAAATACACCCACGTGATGAGCTGCGACCCCGTGGTAGTACAAGGAAAATACGCCTATGTTACGCTGAGAGGCGGTTCGGGCTGCCGTCTTGGTGGTGGGCGGAGTTTCTTAGATGTGGTTGATTTGAGCGATCTCCGCAACCCGAAATTGGTTAATTCGCAAATATTGCTTGCGCCATTTGGAATTGGCGTGGACGGCAACAAACTGTTTGTGTGTGAGGGCAGCGGAGGACTCAAACTATTTGACATCAGCGACCCACAAAAGCCCATGTTGAAAAAAACCATGGCCGACATCCCCGCCTATGACGTAATACCGAACCAAAAAACGCTCATCGTAACGGGCGAAAAAGGTATTTTTCAGTACCGCTACGACACCGCCGAAACCTTTGATTTACTCAGTAAGATAGCCGTAGAATGAAAAAGTACATTGGCATATTCATTTTACTGTTGGGCGGCATCGGTCAATTGCAAGCCCAAAAATCCGACAGCCTGAGGGTTCGCCCTATTCTAAAAATAATTCCGACCACGCTCATAGACTTCGACAACTCTTTTACGATGGGTTTTGAGTTGCCCATCAAAGGTTCGCCCGTGGCATTTCAAGTCGAAATGGGCTACGGAAAAGGCGCTTGGAATGTGTGGCAAAACCAACGCAATACTTTTCCTAATCAAGAAACTTGGCGCGCCAGAATGCAAGTGCGGTATTATTTTATGCAAAAAAACTACCGAGGCCCCTACGTGGCCGTAGATTATTTTTATAAACAAAACAACCTGCGCCGCTGGGAAAGCATTGGCCAGCAATGCACAAACGGCCAGTGCGCTTTTTTTGAACAACGAAGCGTGGCATTAGGGCGCTTCGTGAACGCATTAAACTTGAAATTTGGCTGGCAACTTCCAGCCAGCCAAAAAGTAGTTGTAGATGTGTTTGCGGGCATTGGCATCCGCGACTTGAACATTCGGTATATTGATGGCACAGTCAACGAAAATATTTTGGATAACAGAAATACCATTCTGTTATTTAGAAACAACCGAATTGGCAGCTACGGGCCTTATCCCTCCGTCAGTCTGGGTTTTAGCGTAGGGTACTTGCTTTGATTTTATTCGGGTACCAACGAGTACTGGTTGAGGGTCTCACCTGTTTTGGGGTTTGGCTTGGTGTTTCTCAATATCAACGTGCCTTTTTCTAATTTATCAACGTTGAAAGCCAAGTTGCCCGCCGCTGGACGAGGTGATAAATTGTTAAAAGTGAGCAACTTATTGGCTTCGTCAAAACTCCAAGTGCCCTCAAACACCTCGCCCGAATATTCGGTTAATTTAACGTTGCGCCGCCCCGAAGAAGTTACCAAAAACGTGATGCGGTATTTGGAATAACCAGGAATAATGTTGCTGGCAGCCCCTTCTCGAAACACCACCAAAGTGGCTTCTTTTACTTCTTTGGCCTTAAAAGTGCCATTGAGCAGGTCAGATAATGTAGGGTCGGTTTTGCGTTTGGCACAAGATTGCCCCACGATAGCCAACAAAATAAAAAGTTTGAGGTACGTTTTCATTTTTAGTTATTGTTTAATGATTTTGAATGTTTTTGATTTTTTATTACCGTTGATTTGTAAAAAATACAATCCCGCTGGCAAGTCGGCCAATTGCAAACTGCTGGGTGGTTGCCCTTCCCATTTTCTGAGTTGCCCGCCCATTTTATTCAACAATTGAATGTGGAAAAGCGCGGGCTGGCCCAAATCCAAGTGGAGCGTTTCGACAAAAGGATTGGGGTAAACCTGCCAATCAGAAAGCGTTGGGGCTACGCTATTGACCAAGGGCGCATTGGCTTCGAGTACATTGGAATAATCCGAAAAAAGGCCACTTCGCACGGCCCGCACGCGGTAAAAATACTTATTGCCCGAGCGCACAGGCTTGTCCAAAAATGCTTTGGTATTGGCGGGTAAATCGCTTTTCAGGACTTCAAAACTGGTATTTACGTTGGTAGAACGCGAAATTTCGTAGGCCGTTTCGTCGGTGGCGCGGTCGTCCCATTCGAGGTTTATTTGGTTCATTACGGGCGTGCCCGTTGTCAAGCGTAAATTGTTGGGAGCCACCAAAGCCAACACGGGTGGGGCTTGCGTGGTCGCCTCGGCAGTGTTGGAATAATCCGAATTGCCCGCTGTGTTTTTGGCCCGAATTCTGAAAAAATATTTGGTGCTGGGGTTAAGACCTGTTACCGCAAGAGTCGTTTTGTTGGCATCTACGAGGGTATTGTTTCCAAAATTAACGTTGTCGGTTGAGCGTTCCAGTTCAAAATTGGTTTCGTTGTCGGAAGCGTCGCTCCATACCAAATCAATTTGGGTGCTGCTGCTGGCCGTGGCTTTGAGCGTGGTGGGTGCATTGGGTTTGGTTACGGGAGCTTGGGCCGTGGTGGCTTCGGCGGTGTTGCTAAAACCTGGCGAGTCGCCTGAGCAGTTGCGACTTTTGACCCTGAAAAAATACTTGGTGTTGGCCAATAAATTGCCCACGCTCACGCCGTCGGTATTTTGATTGGACTGCACTTCGGTGGGCGAACTGAAC
>REAB01000123.1 GCA_004293645.1 Cytophagia bacterium
TACTAATTTTTCCGACTACATGTTTAGTGGGCAATATGCTTGTGGACTAATTTCTCAAAAACTGTCAACTACTTTGGAAGCAATATGAAAGATGCCAAGCGCAGACTCATTTTTAGTTCGTCGTTTTGCCAGTTTGCTTCTTCAACCTCCGAAAGAGCAAAATTGGGCAGTACTTGCTTGGTACCATCTTGGGTATGCAATCGGCAATGAAACTGGTGAAAGTCTTCTTTTTCTACCGCGCCATTTAACTCATACTGCTCCACTCCTACCCTGCTCATAACGGTGGCAGTGCCGTCGAAAACTTGCTTGTTTTGACGCGAATAGCCCCTGCGTCGGCTACGCTGACTGGCCTTGCGCTCACGCTCCTCGTCGGTGGTAGGAGGCTCAATGGTGAGTTTAATGGTTTTTTCGATGCCCTGCGGGTCTTTGAAAGTACCCTGCCACTGCCCCACCAACAGCGGCGTATTTTTGTCTTCACTGTACGCCCAAGGTCGGTCGCGGAGGTCTTGCCAGTAGCTGTAATAATATTTGCACTCATATACGCCCCAGCTCAATAAAACCAAAATCGCAAGCAATAGCAGTCCTTTCTTCATCATTTAGAGTTTTGCATAAGTATAGACCAATGTGTTTTTCTTGTAAGGCCCTTGGCTTGTAACATCTACTTTTAGAGACATGGTATTGCCAGATGTTTGGATAGCATATGTCAAATCCCCGCTTTGCCCCAAACTTTGGGCCAATTCTTTTTCTTCTTTGCCAATAATTTTTAGCTCTCCTACCTCAATGTCTTTGCCACTAAGGCGGGTTACTTTGAGTTCCCAACGCACTTCGCGGCTTTGGCCATCTGCCGTAGCTACAAGACGGCCATCTTTAAAAAATTCCCACACAATAATCACCCCTTTAGATTTAAGTTCAGGGCCAGTGTTGATTTGGGAGCCATCTTGTTTAACAATTTCGTAACGCGCCCGAATGGCCTCCCATTTGCCCAATAGCGACGTAAAATTGTCGGGCTGTGGGTCGGTGCATAAGTGAGTACTTTTTTCATTTTGAGAGATATTTATTGTTTACGAAGTTTGAATGAAATACCTGAATAAGACCCCGTAGCCGTGGTATTATAGAATTCGTCATTGTTTCTGTAGATAAATACCCTACCTGGCTGCAAGATTACCGTTTGAAATCTTTTCACAGCCTGCTTTCCTGTGATGGTTTCGACATAACTTTCATTAAAGTCGTCTTTTTTGATGACGATATAGTTTCCTCCAAAAGGATAATACCATTTTACGTTTTCCATTTTACTGGCATTTGCGCTATTCGATTTTTCCATGTTTGAGGCAAGCCACTCTTCTGGCGGCCCCGTTATGCTCTTAAAAGTGAGGGTTTGGGAATCTGGATTGTATTCAAATTTGAGGATGTTTTTATTGGTTTGCGTAATGGTTACCACGTTATCGTCGCCCAAAGCCCAACTCCCCCCTGACTCGCCCAAGGATTCATAAAATTTAAAAACGCCGTTGGGTAAAAAAGAAACAGCAAAGCATTGAGTCAGTGTGATTTGAAGGTTGTCGTTTTCACGAACGGGTTTGTATTTAAAAAAACCCGTCCAAGTACTGCCATTGAGTTGCTCAACGGGTATTATTTCTGCTTTTTTGCAGCCACCAATAAGCAGAAGGCTCAATCCAAAAATCAGTATTTTTTTCATGGTTTTGAGGAGTTGTTTGCAGTTTTGAGAGCCCCTATTTGCGCTTCCAATTGCTCGTTTTTTATTTTCAATTCAGGGTTGATTTGGGAGCCATCTTGTTTAACAATTTCGTAACGCGCCCGAATGGCCTCCCATTTGCCCAATAGCGACGTAAAATTGTCGGGCTGTGGGTCGGTCGGCGGTATTGAGCAATAAAACGATTATCGAAGTAGCATAAATTAGTAGCTTTTTCATGTTTGTATTTTTTATGTTTTGAAAATCAAAGGGTTAATTTACTACCCAGGCCAGTGGCGGTGGGGGCGTTGGGGAGGCCGTCGCCGTCGTCGTCGTATTGGGGGGTGGTTTTGTAAACTGGGTATGCTTTGCCAAGAATATCTTGCGCCAGCACGGCACCATTAAAAATTTCGTTGAGCGTCAGTACGCCATCTTTGTTGAGGTCGTAAAAATTGCCCGTCGCCAACTTTGGCCCATTCACTACTGGATTGATAAAATGGTAGAAAAACTGGTCTAAATCTCGGCTTCCACCGCCCCAACTGTACTCACCCGCGCTGGTAGCCGACATCAGCACCCGATTGGGGCCTTTGAGGTCGTGGATAAATCCCCCCGAAAAGCACTGTAAAAACAAGCATTTGAGCACCGCAAAAGGCAGCGAGTTGATTTTAACCGCAAAGTCGTCGTCGGTTAAGAGTTGGCTGCTGTTGTAATAGCTGATAACCTCGTCCATTTTTTGACCTTCAAACAGCACCTCACCCGCTGGTTCGTCGTTGTTGGCATCGTAGCGGCCCGAATAGTTTTTGCCTTCGGCCGCGTGTACGCCGCCGCCGTGGTTGGTGGTCATCACAAAAAGTTCGGGGGCTTTTTGGGCTTTCATTTTTATTTTCAAAAGTTCGATGGCACTGTTAAAGCCACTCGGTGTGGCCGCAAAATCTACTTTGATGAGCGGGTAATTTTTGAAAGTAGGCACGGTAGATGTTTGCACCGACAGCTCGGCATAGCCCTCTTTATACACCACCACAATATTTTCTTTGACGTAGCCTTGCGTCAATAGCAAGTTGTACATGGTCTGAATGTTGTTGTAATACCACGGGGCGGCCTGCATGGCATCTATGCCGCCGCTGTAGAGCAGCGCAAACTTGGTGCGGTTGGCGGGCAGGGGTTTGATGGTTTGCAAGTTCAACACATTGGCAAGGTTTTGGGTGGCCATTTCGTACTTTGAGCCGCCGAGTGCCACGGGTGGCGCGGCCAATAAAACGGTGGCCAAGTGTTTTTCGCCAATTAGCTGGACACTGTAAGTCAGCGATTCTCCCTGCACGTTTTTGGGCTGGTACATCGTTAAAGTACCCGTGGCTTTTACCCGTGCGCCGTTGAGTTCGGGCATTTTGGCAAAGGGGTTTACGGCGGTGATTGAAGGCGCAGTTTGAACCAACAGGTAGTTTTCGTCTTTCAGAATGGTGTTGAGCCCCAAGTAAGTAGAGTCGTTCACAATTTTGTAGATGTTGTCAGAAACCTGCCACAAATAGCCTTCAACGGTTATTTGTTGGCCTATTTTAGATTTCCAATCGTCCGATTTGATGCTGGCATAGCTTTCAAATTCGGGCTGCGGGGCGGAGGTATCGGTTTTGCAAGCACTGGCGGCAAGCAGCAGTGCACAAAATAAAAAATGCTTTTTCATAATCGTTGAAGTTTATTTGCTGGTGTTATAAATACTCATTAAAAATGCTTTGCTCATGCGGGTGGCTTCTTTCTCGCACAAGTGGCCTTGGCCTTCGGGCGCGTCTATGCCTTGATTTTTGCTGGGGCAGTTGGCTTTGGAGCGGTATTTGTCGCAAATGGTCCAGACATTGCCCCATTTACACGCCCCATTGTCCGATTCTATTTCTTGCAAGTCATAAATCACGTCTTTGTCTTTGAAAGTGTCTTTCATCCACTGCGCCATTTTCATTTTGGCGGCGTTGCCGTCGTCTTTGCTCACAATATAAACGAGCGGCGGGGCAATATGCACAAAGCGCAAATCTGACATTTGGGCGCGGAGGTCGTCAATGAGCTGTTTATAAGCCACTTTGACTTGCTCCAAGTTGGAGTCGTTGATGTCGGCGTAGCCAAACTTAAAAATGGCAATTTGGAGGAGTGATTTATGGGCGAGCGCATTTTTCTTGAACTCGGCTATTTTGCCCGTGGGGTCGCCGTTGGAAGCCGCAAACACATTGCCGCTCAACCCTTTGGGTTTTTCGTTAAGGTCAAAATATTCAAATTTAAAGCCGTTGTTGCTGGCCCCATCTTCTAAGTCGCCGCCCACCGACTGGTGCATAAAAATAGTATTCCAGTTTTTGATGCGGTCTTTTTCGGCGGGGGCGAGTTTGTCCCACGCCTCAATGCCCGCTATGCCTACGGTGCCAGGTTGGCCTTTGCCCACGGTGGTAGTGCCGCCCGTTGAAGGGACGTTGGGGTCGGGGTTGTCGGTGGTTTGGGTGCAAGCCAACACGCTTGCCAATGCCCAAATGGGGAGTAGCTTTTTCATATTTTTGAGTTTGTAAATGATTTACAGCCCAAAATTGAACACCATTGGTCGGCGCATCAATGCCTCATAGATAAACAACGCTTTTAATAGACGAAAGACCGTTTGGGAAGTACACGCTGCAACTGTAAATAAGTTTTGTTAAGTTTGTGAATAAGTAAAGCACGCGCTTATGATTCTCAACTGCCTCATCATTGACGACAATGAAATAGACCGACTCATGGCGTTGGCGTTGGCCAAACGGTATGATTTTTTGGATGTAGTGGGCGTGTGTGCCTCTGCCCAAGAAGCGCAGGAGTTGGTTCGGAAACATACCATAGACGTACTACTCACCGACATTGACATGCCCAACACGACGGGTTTGGAACTACGGGCGCAGCTGCGGCATATTCCTGTTTGCATTTTTATTACGGCCTATCCCGACTATGCCGCAGAGTGCTTTGAGGTAGAAGCCTTCGATTTTTTGGTAAAACCACTGCGTGCCGAGCGTTTTGCCCAAAGCATGGAGCGTGTGCAGCGGTATTTTGAACTTCGGCACAAGGCCAATCTCTTTGAACACAGCCTTGGAAGTGATACCATTTTTATCAAAGATGGCCACCAAAAAATAAAGCTCAATCTGCACGACATTCTCTATCTCGAAGCCCTCAAAGACTATACCCGTATCGTAACCACCGAAAAGAAATACAGTGTCTTGGCCTCGTTGGGATTATTACTGCAAGACCATGTTTTTCAGTCGTTTGTGCGTATTCACCGCAGTTATGCCGTACAAAAACACTACATTGATAAAATTGCAGCGCAGCAAATACAAGTGCAGCAATACACCCTGCCCATAGGACGCAGTTACAAAGATGTTTTAATGAATTTGAAATGAAAAAACTGGTCTTTTTCTTGTTGGTTTCCGTCCAGGTGGGGCTGGCTCAAAAACAAGGGCAAGCCCTCATTGATTCGTTGGTAAAAGTGTTACCAAAAATTCAAAACGACACCCTCAAAGCCCGTACTTACAACCGCATTGTAAACGAGTATTTGTTTATCAATACCGAAAAGGCGCTGTATTACAGTAAAATAGGCTTAACACATGCTCAAAAAATGCGTTGGCAAAAAGGAATTGGGGTGTTTTGGGGCAATATTGGGCAAGCATACAGCGACAAAGGGCTGCACGACTCCTCTACAAAATATTATCAACAAGCGGTGGGTATTTATCGTCAAATAGGCGACAAGAGAAATTTGGCGAGTACCCTCAACAACTTAGGCGCTGCCGAGTCTAACAATAAGTCCAACTACGTCAAAGCTACGCAGTATTATTTGCAGGCACTCAAAGAAGCCGAAGCCATACCCGATACATTTTTGATAGGGCTTTGCCACAGAAATATTGGCAATGTCTATGCCGAACAAAACAACTTTGCCAAAGCCCTCCAATATGTTCGTAAAAGTTTGCAAATAGCCCAACAACGCAACAAAAACCCCGATAGTAGCACCAATCGAGAACTGGCTTGGTCTTTGGCAGGACTGGCCAATATATATCTCCAAACCAAGGACTTTCGCCAAGCCTCGGTCTATCTTAATCAGAGCCTTCCGTTGTTTGAAACATTGGGCGATGCCGAAGGCCTTGCCAGCATTTATAATGACTTGGCCACTGCTTCTGATACCAATTACCCCCAAAAAATAATTTATGCCCAAAAAGCCGTTGGGTTGTGGGAACAAACAAAACCCATGAGTTCTGATGCCATTGGTGGCGTGGGCAATTTGGGCATGGCTTACTTCGACTACGTGCGCTATCAGAAACCCAAAAACAAAAATGCGCTTCTGCCACAAGCCAAAAAGTACTTTTTGCTGGCCATCAATCGCAGTAAACAAAAAGGAGAAGTAGCCAACGAAGCATTTTGGGTGGGGGCATTGGCTGAGTTACAGGCTTTTGAGGGCGACTACCGCAACGCTTACCTCAACTTTCGCCACTATCAAGCAGCGCAAGACTCGTTGTTTTCGCAAGAATCTAAAAACAAAATAGCCGAAGTAGAAAGCCAGCGCGAAATAGAAATACGCGACAAACAAATCAAAATCAATGAGTTAGAACTTAACAATCAAAAAAAGCAGCGCGTAGGCTTGCTCATTGGCTTGGGGCTGTTGGCCGTCATCGGCGGTTTGTTGTATTGGCAAAGCCAAACCCGAAAACGTACCAATACCACCCTACTCCACTTGAACCAAGAACTCGACGAGGCCAACAAGATAAAAGCCAAATTTTTTGCCATTTTGAGCCACGATTTGCGCAGTCCTGTTGCCAATTTGATTACGTTCTTAAACCTCCAAAAACAAGCCCCCGACTTGCTCCCGCCCGATGTGGTGGAAACCAATCAAAACCGCATCACGGAGTCGGCGGAGGTGCTACTCGAAAACATGGAATCAATGCTGCTGTGGAGCAAAAGCCAAATGGCGCATTTCAAACCACAAATCAAAGAAATAGCTGTAAATGAGTTGTTTGCGTACATACAACATTTTTTTGCTGATAATACAGGGGTAAATTTACATTTTAAAAACCCCGCTGACCTGCAAGTAAATACCGATGAAGATTACCTCAAAATCATCATGCAAAACCTTACCAGCAATGCCCTCAAAGCCCTCAAAAACGTACCCGACGGGCGTATTTGCTGGGAAGCACGGCAAGAAAAAGGAAAGGTAGTATTGGCCATTAGCGATAACGCGGGCGGTATTACTGAGCAGCAACTCAGCACACTCTACACCGACACCACCGCCGTAAGCGGTAAAACAGGCTTGGGACTACACCTCATCAGAGATTTGGCCAAAGCCATTGCTTGTCAAATAAGCGTCAGTGCCACGCCTCATATTGGTACTGAATTTAGACTGGCGTTTGTAACCCAGCCAACAGAGGGTCAATAGCCCCAAACCTCCCAAAAGCCACCACCAAAACGAGGTAGCAGGCAGGGCGGTGGCATCGCCAATGAGTACCAATCCCGCCCACGCGGCAGGGCTGCCGTTGGGGTTGAAATATACAAAGCGCAGACTCATTTTTAGTTCGTCGTTTTGCCAGTTTACTTCTTCAACCTCCAAAAGAGCAAAATTGGGCAGTACTTGCTGGGTGCGATCTTGGGGATGAAATTGGCAATGAAACTGGTGAAAGTCTTCGCTACTGGCCTACGAGCAATTTGGCGTTTGGGTCGCGGCTATACGGCCAGAGACGGTCGCGGAGGTCTTGCCAATAGCTGTACGCCACTTCTCAGCTCAATAAAGCCAAAATCGTTCTTGGCAGCACCGATTTATGGCGAACTGTTGGCTTGCAAAATGGACTTAGTTAAGTTCGAGGCCATTTTGAAGTCTGACAAACAGTTAATAATTTCGTAAAAAAAAACGAAATAGCCATTATGATGCGCTCTACTATTCTTTTTATTGCCATACTGCTGTTTTTTAAGACTTTACAGGCTCAAACTTCCAAATGCTATTCATTAGATTTATTCAAAACTAATGTAATTCCTCCAATCGAAGACCGTATTTTTACGTTAGAAGATTGTGTAATTTCTATTGAAGACACTGCAAATTTAGGATTTGTTTTGAAAGGAATTAGCTACAAATCAACCCCCATCTGCTTCAAAGGCGGTTTTCAAGAATCTATTCGCCAGTTTGTTTTTTCTCATGCTTTTCGAGACGATACCAAGCAGTACCAGAGCTATGTCATGGAAATACAAACCCTACAACTAAACGAACATTATAACAGCCTCACAGGCGTAGAATCTCATGCCGAATTAGATGTTCAATTTTACATTAAAGATTCTCTCAATCGGTTGAAGCCTTTTTACAAAGTAGAATTGTTCGACGACAACAGCTCGCGCGAAGATGCCGTCAATACCCTATTGATAAAAGCCCTTAAGTTGCTCAATCAGTATGCCAAATCCCCCAACAACGCTTCAACTCTTTACAGTGAACACGAAATAGCACTCAAAAAACTGATCAAAAAATATAAATTGCCCACACCAACACGCGGAGAATTGCTCGTAAAAAACGTTGCTTCGCTTGTCAAAAACCCCAGTGCGGGTGTCTTTGTAAGTTTTGAAGAGTTGCTGGCCAATAAGCCCTCTGTTCCAGCCGATTTTGTAATACCTTATTTTGTTCGAGACAGTACAGAAGTAAAACTTTTTACCAAAGATGCCCGGCGCATTAAAGCCAAATTTTACGCGTATTCCAACGGGCAGGAGTTGTTTATCAACTCAAAACTGTTCAACCAAAGCAATAATGCCTACAAAAAGGTTTTTCAGAGAGGGCGTTATTTGTGCTGGCCAGATTATGTGTATGATGCTGGGGCTTCGGTGGCAACTTCGGTAGGAGCAGCAATTGTGAGCGGTATCTTATCGGGCGGGCGAATGATAATCACAAGTCATGTCAATAAATTAGTATGCGTGGTGATGGATATACAAACAGGCAACATATTCAGCGCGTCTAACCTCAACATGGCGGGCTTACTCAAAGATACCCCCGACTTGCAAACATCGTACTTAAACGCTTCCGAAACCGACCAGAAAAATGCAAAATTCCATTTTATGCTTCTCAATAACTACAATCTACAAACCAATGATAAGTAATTATTGCGCGTAAACGATGCTTTTTTGTGCGTTGTGGCAACAACTACCGCGTGAGGCGGCGTTTTTTTGCTAACAGTACCGAGGTAGTATTGAGCATAAACTAAAGACGACTTTACCGATAGACCAAAAAAATATTCGATTCTATCTCACCTAACGAGGTAATGCAGCAGACGGTTGCATCTATTACTTGAATGCGCATTCAAAAAAACAATATTTTTACAACCACTTGATTATGAGCAATTTAAAACCCATTTTTTGTTAATTTACGAGTAAAAAAAGGCAACTCCGCCGCTTACAAATTGGGGCGAGTTACTGGCCACTCAGTCGCTAAACCATTGCCGCCCGTCAAAGAATCTGACTCAATAGCGGTGGTAAAATAACCACTGCTACAAAGCCTCCACCAGCGCGGCCATGTCTTGCGGACTGTTGTACAAATGAGGCGACACCCTGATACTTTGGCCACGCGCCGCCACTATAACGCGGTTTTCGGCCAATTGCTGCTGCACTTTCAACGCATCGGTGCCGGCGGGTAGCCGCAGCCCAATGAGGTGATGCGCCCGCTCGGCCTCGGGTTCCAGTTCAATTCCTTTGGCTTTGAGTTGGGGCAAAATACCAGTCCAAAGTTGGTGGCAATGCGCCTGAATATGCGCGGGAGTCCATTCCAATTTTTGGCGCAAGGCTACTTCCAGCATCGGCATTTGGATAAAATGCGAATGTTCGCCCACGTTGTAGCGGTAGGCTTTGGGCTGATACACCGACTGATAATCGGTTAGTTTGGCAAACACATTGCTGCCCTGCCGCCCCATCCAAGTTTCTTCGAGCGGCACACCATCGTCAAAAAACGGCCCAAAATAAGCCAAGCCCATCGAATATGGGCCCATGAGCCATTTGTAAGCTACACAAATGAGGGCATCGGGCTGTATTTTTTGAAGGTCAAAATCAAGTGCGCCCACCGACTGCGTGCCGTCCACGGCCAACAACGCGCCCACTTTTTTTGCTTGCCTCGAAATAGCCTCCAAGTCAAATTTAACACCCAACTGCCAATGCACATGCGGTGCCACCACGAGCGCAGTATCGGCGTTGATGGCTTCGAGCAGACGGGTATTCCAAGCTTCTGAAATGGCGGTTGTAGCGTCGGGAACTTCTATGGTTTTGATGTGCAGGCCGAGCGTTTTACACACCCGTTCCCAAGCGTAAACATCGCTCGGAAACTCGTTCCCTACCAGCAAAATATGCTGCCCCGCCCGCAAGTTTGGCTTGCGGTGCAGGTTTTGCGCCACCACCGCCATGCCATACGACACCGACGGAATAACGGCAATGCGCGCTGCGTCTGAATGGTGTATCAGCTCTGAAAACAATTGCCGAACCACCCAAGCATGGTCAAAAAAATCGTCGGGTTTTATTTGGTGAATGTGGGGCGTAAAATCTTGGATAGCAGCTATTCCTGCTTGCTCTACGGCCTTAGAAAATGGCCCGCGCGTGGCACAATTGATAAAATGGACATCGGCGGGCAGGTTAAAAAGCGATTGAATGGACATGTGATTATGTTCTCTAAAAAATCAAATAAATAGTTTAAAATAAATTTATAACAAATTGGCAATCAGCATATTGTATTTTATTTAAAAAATTTTATTCACAAAAATATATTTTGGCACAAAGTTTGTAAAGAAGTAGGTATAACCTTAAAAAGTACTTTCAAAATATGTCTATCATTCTTGGCATTGGCTCTCGGATACGGCACGCAAACTTTGGCGACGGCGTGGTTATCAACATCAAATCAACGGGCTACGTCATTGCATTTATTGAACACGGCACCAAAGTTATCAAATTAGACGCTGGCCTCGACATTATTGAAGCCGTAGAACCCGACACCGACCTGGTAAGTTTGTTTGACGTGGAGCAATCGCTCACCAAAATACTCCAAAAATGGCTCGACTCTTCCGAAACTATACCACTCGGCGACAAGTGGAAAGGAGGAAAGATAATCTTAAAACCGGGCCGCAACGATTTGAGCAGCAAAGAAATGCCGATTGACGGTTTTTTTCATAAAATAGTAATGATGCGCGACCGCCTGCGGGTACTCGAACAACGCCTCAACGCCAGTGCGCTCTCTGACGAAGACAAAGTAAATATGCAACAATACATCACCAAAATATACGGTTCTATGACCTCCTTCAACGTGCTGTTCAAACAAACAGAGCATTATTTTGTGGGCGAAAAAAACGTAAACGAGATGGCGTAATAAAAATCTTATGGGTTGCGCCTACGGCGCAATTAAAGGGTAAAGTGAGACAGAAAGACGGACTCCACTGGAGTCCGTCTTTTTTATGCCATAACCAGTTTGCAACAGCAATACTGGCGACGCAGTTGCTGGACCATGGCCAACCCATTGTAGGACACAACCGTGTCTGTTATTTTATTTATATTTGGCAAAAAATAAAATAACCATGGTCGCATTAAGAGAACAGAAGGCAATAAAACCGAAGCCGCGCAAGATTCCGCCGCACTTGATCTATGAAATTTTAGATGGACAGCCCATCTATTACAAAGGATACAGAGAGGTGATTCAAAACAAAAAAACAGCGGAGGAAATCATGGGAGCAAGCGGTATTCAGTCAGTCATTGTTTTTTATTTGGTATCGTTTATTGCTAAATTTATCAATGAAGAGGTGTATTCAGTCTTAACAAACGAAGCAGGGCTGCACCTCAATCACCGCAGCAATTTGTCGAACGACATTGCTATTTATGAAACTTCGGTATTGACCCCTGACAAAATTAATCGAAAATACGTGGATGTGCCGCCCAAAATTGCCATCGAAATAGACATTGACGGCGACGTAGAGCACTTGACCGAGTTGGGTTACATCTATAAAAAAACGCACAAAATGCTGGCTTTTGGCACGCAAAAAGTGCTGTGGGTACTCACTGCGGCGCAAGTAGTGATAGTGGCCACCAACGAAAAAATAGAAACCATAAGCTGGCACAAAGACATCGAACTCATGGAAGGCCACCACTTTAATATTGGGCAATATTTAGACAAAAAAGGGATTGTGGTGGAGTGATAAGTAGGCCACCGTAAATAGTCAGCGGTGGTGGTCTATCAACGAGCGCAGCATCGGAAACAACCCCAACATCCATTGTACCTCATCTATAATGACGGTTTGGTCGGTGTAAGTGGGTGAACATATTTAATTGACATTATGTAAGACCAAAAAATCGAACGCCTTTGGTGTTTGATTTTTTTTGTGCCTTTGGCTCACTATATTGTCGCCAAATTCATCAATTGCTCGCTTATTATTACATGGAAACACCCGCCTCACCTTTGACCAAAACGCAAATTTTAGACCAAAAAAACGCCGAAGCCCTGCTGGGAGGCGGCCAAAAACGCATAGATCAACAACACAAAAAAGGCAAACTCCACGCCCGCGAGCGTATTGAGCTACTGCTCGACGAAGGCTCTTTTGAAGAAATTGGCAAATTTGTAATGCACCGCTGCAAAGATTTTGGCCTCGACCAAGAATACTACCTCGGCGACGGCGTGGTAACGGGCTACGGCACCGTAGCGGGACGTTTGGTGTATGTTTTTGCCCAAGATTTTACCGTTTTTGGTGGCTCACTTTCTGAAACCCACGCCGAAAAAATCTGCAAACTCATGGACTTGGCCCTAAAAAACGGTGCGCCCATTGTGGGTCTCAACGATTCGGGCGGGGCACGTATCCAAGAGGGTGTGCTGTCGCTGGCGGGCTACGCCGATATTTTCTACAAAAACACGCTGGCATCGGGCGTTATTCCTCAGATTTCGGCCATCATGGGGCCGTGTGCGGGTGGTGCGGTGTATTCGCCCGCCATCACCGATTTTATTTTGATGGTCGAAAACACTTCTTACATGTTTGTAACGGGGCCAAACGTGGTCAAAACCGTAACGCACGAAGACGTAACCTCCGAAGAACTGGGCGGAGCCATGACCCACGCCAGCAAAAGCGGCGTAACGCATTTTGTGAGCGCCAACGAGGTAGAATGCCTTGCCAATATCAGGCAATTGTTGAGCTATATGCCCCAAAACTGCGAGGACGACGCGCCCGCGCTGCCCTACGAAAGTGCCAATGAACAACGGCCTGTATTGGCCACTATCATGCCCCAAAACCCCAATCACCCCTACGATATGCGCGAGGTAGTGGCCGAGATTGTGGACACAGATAGTTTTTTTGAAGTACACAAACACTTTGCCGAAAACATCGTCGTTGGTTTTGCGCGGCTGGGCGGGCGCAGCATTGGTGTAGTGGCCAATCAGCCCGCCGTGCTGGCGGGCGTACTCGACATCAACGCCAGCACCAAAGGCGCACGTTTTGTGCGTTTTTGCGACAGTTTCAACATTCCGTTGCTGGTGCTCGAAGACGTACCTGGTTTTTTGCCTGGCACCGACCAAGAATGGAACGCCATCATTACCAACGGGGCCAAATTGCTCTACGCTTTTTGCGAAGCCACCGTGCCGCGCATCACGGTCATCACACGCAAGGCTTACGGCGGGGCATACGATGTAATGAACTCCAAGCACATTGGAGCCGACCTGAACTACGCCTGGCCAACCGCCGAAATAGCCGTAATGGGAGCCAGCGGCGCGGCCGAGATTATTTTTAAACGGGAGATTGCCGAAGCCACTGACCCTGCGGCTAAACTGCAAGAAAAAGTGCAAGAATACACCCAGAAATTTGCCAATCCTTACCGCGCGGCGCACCGTGGCTACATAGACGAGGTGATTTATCCCGAACAAACCCGCGAAAAATTGATGCGGGCGTTTAAAATGCTTGAAAATAAAGTAGCTACGTTGCCCAAGAAAAAACACGGCAACATTCCGCTTTAAGGGTTAGCGTATCGTTAATTGGTTTAGAAAACGACGTTTTTGAGCTAGTACATGGGTAGATAGCAGTAAGATAAGTACGAAGCATTTCATTCTTTTTAACGCTTGGCGTAAGTAGCTGTAAACAACACGGGTCGCCCCGCCCACGAGGTATTGGCAGTTTGGTTGGCTGCCGTGATAACCACAATGGGCAAATTACCCACGTTGCCTTGACTCGTAAAAGACAACACCAACTGACTGTCTGTCAGCGATTTGATGCTGGGCGAATAATTGGCATAAGTCGTTGCACCATAAACTGGAACGTTGTTTGCGCCCGCGCTCACCGTGCCATGAAACACAAAGTCGTAGTTCCAACGCGAAATTTGTCCACGTGTGTAAGTTGGCACACCCAAACGCAGCATGGTAGCGGCTTCGCTGTTGCTGACCACCGAAAAATTGCCGCGCTGCCGCACGCCCCGATTGGCCAACCAAAACGTATCAATGGCTGCGGCACGGGTAGCCAAGTAAAGCGTATCCGTAAAAGGCATGATGGGGTTGGCGCGCCCCGCCACCACGAGCGGCGCGGTACTGGGCGTAAGCGTTACGGTGGTGTCGCGCAGATTGGGCGCAGCCAAACCTACTTGGTATTTGAGCGTCAGCGAAATGGGTACCCAAGTACCTTTCAAACGGTCGCGGGTGGCGGTATCAGTGATGGCAGTGGGTAAGGCAGGGTCGTTGCACGACCAAGTTGCTAATAGTAAAAAACAAGAGGCAACGAGTGAAAAATAAGTTATGAACGATTTCATAAAAAAGGCTTTTGGGGCGTAATCTAAAAAAATAGCTAATCGTTTTGTACCATGAGCGGGTTGCGGTCGAGCATGGTTTGTGGTACCACAAACACCAGCAAACGGCTGTTCCATGGCACTTCGTTGCAGCCACTCATTACACAATCTACGCCCGACGGCGACAGCGAGCGGTCGCCCGTATTGATGGGTGCTTTAATGCGGCGTAAGCTGTGAACCCGCGTACCTTCGCCGAAGGTTTCACGCACAAACTCGGTGCGGATTTCGTCCAGAAAATTGGCGGGAGCGGTGGCCAAAGCTACCAAACCAGCGCGGGTACGGACGGCATTCAAATCGGTTAAAGCCTGCGCGATATTACCTTTGCGCTGGTTCATCTCCGCCCGAATCAACAAAAATTCCGCCGAACGATACATCACAATGTTAGAATTGACCCCGTTGGCTGGGCCCAAATTGGCCGTGCCCAGTACACCCCATTTTCGGGCAAACCACAGGCGATTGGGGCTGTTCCAAGCGGTGGCGGCGGTGGTGGCTTGGGTGGTGTCAATGAGCGTGCGGTAGCGCAAATCGCGGGTACGGTCAAAGTTTGCCAAGTTTTTAAATCGTTGGCTCAGGCGTAGGTTTGGGCCCGATGTGAGGTTGTTTACGTTGGCCAATTGTGCCGCCGTATAAACACTTTGCAGCGTGTAGTGCGTGCGCAGCGGTGCGCCATTGGTAGTGCGTGCGTTGCGCCCAGCCACGTTTACCAGTTCAAAAATCACCTCACTTCGGTTGTCCGAGTTGGTAGTTGGCATAATACCTGTTCGCTGAAAAACATTGGCAAGCATCTGATTACCAGCCACGAGTGGAAAGCGATTTTGGTTACCCTGTCCCAATAAGCGGTTACAAACGGCCAAACAGCTATCCACGTTGTCTTGTTGCCAATACACCCGGGCCATGAGTGCGAGCGCGGCATATTTGTTGGCGCGGGGCTGCATATCGGGCAAGTGCTGCGCGGGGTTGTAGCTTTCGGGCAAAAGCCGCTCGGCCACGCGTAAATCGTTCAGTACGCTATCGTAAGCGGCACGTACACTCAAGCGGGGGTATGACAAATCGCCAAAGTCAGAAATAGAGCTATAATTGCCCACTGGCCCAGGGTGCGAGTTGTCGGGCGTGTGTCCCCACGGGTAGCCCAGCAAACGGGTTTGTTCAAAAATACACAATGCCCGCACAAAACGCGCATCGCCCTCGATGCGCCCTTTTTGGAGGTTGATGTCTTTTCGAGGGTCGGTTTCGGCGGGTGTTTGTACTTGGTTGGTACGCAAAATTTCGAGTACATTATTGGCATTATTGAGTCCAAAAGTGGACCACTGCAAAAACTCCGCTTGATAGCCGTAATCTTCTTCGCGGTGCGTCCAGGTATAAACCCGCGATGAGCGGCCCGGGGCGTTGCGGTAGCCAGCGTTATTGATAGACACCAAGTCGGCAAAAGTTTCTCCAATAACGAGGGCATTGCCCCCAAACGCCACCTCGCGGGCAATACCCGAATACGCGCCCGTCATCAAAATGTCTAATTCTTGCACCGTTTTTACGTTTTGTGCCTGAATCTGTTGCTTGGATTCTACTTCGTCCAAGTATTTTTCGCAAGAACCAAGTCCCAAAGCGGTAGCTGCCAAAATACTGAGATATATGTATGTTGTTTTCATTTTTTTAATGTTTCGGTTTGATCATCAAAAACGCTTCGTTGCGCGTAAATAATAAGTTGGTGCATTTGTGTTTTGGGAGGCCGTTTATTATTTACGCATTACTTAAAATCCAATATTTAAGCCTAACAAAAACGTCCGTACTTGGGGCAAATCGTTGAAAGTAACCCCAGGCGAGAGCGTAGCCATTGCGCCTTCTGCGCCGCCATTTCGAAAAACCTCAGGGTCCCAACCATTGAACTTTGTAAAAGTGAGCAGATTTTGGCCAGTTACGTAAATGCGGGCCGTGCGGAGGTGCAATTTTTTGGCTGTTTCGGCGGGCAAATTATAGCCCAATTGCACATTTTTGAGCCTCACAAATGAGCCATCGTGTAAAAAACGGGTTGATTCAACGCCCCGGGCGTTGGAGCTCCAGGCCATTCTGAACGCGCCCTCAGTACGGGCCAGCTCATTGCGCAAATCGCCAATACCTGGCGCATTAGCCCGAAGCACTTGGCCCGTGGTAGCATAGCTTTGAGCACGTTCGCCCTGGTCATAAATCCAGTTGCCTTGCTGGAAATACACCAAAAAATTAAAGTCAAATTGCTTGATTTGAAATGAGTTGGTAATGCCCCCAAAAATGGTTGGATACGGGGTTTTGCCTTCAATAATAAACTGGTTATTGCCCGAGTTATTGGCAATGGTGCCGTCATAAACATTACCCGTTCTGGTGGTAACACCCTTGTTGGCAAAAGCCACGCGGTCGCGCTCATAAAAGAGTTCGTTGCCCGTATTGGGGTCAAAACCAGCAAATTGGGTCATGTAATAATTGCCCAACGGGTAGCCTGGCGTGGCAATACCCGGCCCATTGATAACCTGCGACGGGAAGTTCAAAAATGGCGCGTCGTAAGTACTCAGCACGGTGTTGCGGTTGTGGCTAATGTTAAAATCGGTTGTCCATTTAAAATCGCGCTTTTGTACATTGCGAGTAGTGAGGCTCAACTCTACCCCACGGTTGCGCACCGAACCCAAGTTGATGGTCATAGAATTGTTGATGGTGCCAAAGAGTGGCCCAAGCGCGTAGTCCAACAACAGACCGTCCGAATCTTTGTTGTAATAATCAACCGTACCGCTGATTCGATTGCCAAAAAGCGTAAAATCTGCTCCCACGTCAAACTGCGTCGTTGATTCCCACGTGAGGGCGGTATTGCCAGGATTGGTAAACTGCCCGCCTTGCACACCGCCGTAAATGGCCGCGTTGTAGCCCACAAACGTAAAAGATTTTTGCCAAGCAAAGTTGCCAATTTCGGCATTACCCGTTAAACCATAACTGGCGCGAAGTTTCAAGAAATTGACAAAACTACTGCCTTTTAAGAAATTTTCTTCGCTCATTACCCAGCCCACCGACGCGCCTGGAAACGTTGCCCAGCGGTTTTGGGGCGCAAACCGCGACGAGCCATCGGAGCGCAAACTGGCTTCAAACAAATATTTGTCTTTGAAAGCATAGTTGAAACGCCCAAAATACGACACAAACCTGAATGAAATTTCGTCGTTAAACACCACCGTCCGCACCGTATCCAAACCCGACTTCTCGCCTTCTGGCACGCGCTCCGTGATGACGGTTTCGTTGTCGGAGATGCGATTTTGCACGCTGTTTCCCACCAAAATACCAATGCGGTGGTTTTTGCCCAACTCGCGGGTGTAGTTTACGGTATTGTTCCAGTTGTAGTTTCGATTCAGCACTTTTTGATTGCTGGCGCGGCCTTCGCCAGTACGCTCCGCGACTTGAATACCTTTTGGATAAAGCCTTGCGTTTTGCACCACAGTACTTTGCGTACGCTGAATATCCATACCGTATTCAGCCCTGATTGTTAAACCCTTCACGGGTTCGAGCTGGGCAAAAAAAGTATTGATATTTCGCGTTGTTTTAGCCACGTTTGAGTAATTATTTCGGTAAAAAACGGGGTTTGTGCCAATGTTCAACGTGTTGTTGGTACCATTGGCAATGCCATTAAAAAACGAACCATCGGCCAACTGCACGGGGTAGGCAGGCAAAGCCGATGTGAGGCCGTAGCGGAAAGAATTATCCAATGGCACAGTTTCGTTGGTAATGCCGTTGAGCGACACGTTCGCACCCAATTTCAACATTTTTACGGGGCTATACTCGGCATTGACGCGCCCGCTCAACCGCCGCAGCCCTTGCCCAATCACAATGCCGTCTTCTTTGCGATACGACCCGCTGGCATATATCTTAAAATTATCACTGCCCGCGCCTACGCCTAAATTTACTTGGTTGAAACTGCCCGTTCGGAGCGTTTGGTCGAGCCAATTGGTGCGGGTATTGTAGAGCGTGGTCGAGTCAATGAGTTGATTGTCAAACGATGCGGGCAGTGTGCCGCGCAAAATACCGTTGGGCAACAAAGTCGTAGATTTGCCATCACCCAATAAAATTTGGTAGATTTGAATAAAGTAAGAGCTAAACTGAGCACAAATTGGTACAAGATACTGCTGAACATGCTGGT
>REAB01000124.1 GCA_004293645.1 Cytophagia bacterium
GACAAGCGGTCTTGATGACCAATCTGACGTAGGTATGACCAGAGACACCAAATATTATTCGTTTATTGCAAACTTACAATGCTGACGAAGGAAGCATCTAAAAGCGCGTCTGCTTTAGATGCTTCCTTCGTCAGCATGACAAAAAGTAAAAATTAATGCTTTGTCATACTGATAAACGTATAAAATCAACCCTATTTGATGCCATAATAAATAAACAAAATACGTTCAAACAAGCGGCTTGGTAGGCGGCCTTTGAGCCAAATAGCAAGTTTTTGAAACGGGGGTCCCGCTACGTAATGGATTCTGGGCGTTGGTGTTTTTAAGATTTTTTCAATGGCTTTGGCAATGTAAAGCGGCTCGGCGGCGGCGCTCACTTCGGCGTTTACTTGGGCGTTCATGCGCGCTACCAACGCGCGGTAGGGCGACTCCTCACCGCTGAGTGCCACCAACCTGTTTTGGTTAATATTGGTCTTTACGTCGCCTGGTAGCACGCTACACACCCGCACGCCAAAGGCGCGGGTTTCGATGCTAAGGGTCTCAGTTATCATCTCGACGGCAGCCTTGCTGGCACTGTAAATGCCCCGACACGGCAAGCCCATCATGCCCGCAATAGAACTTACGTTGATAATAAGTCCGTGCCCTTGCGCACGCATGGTAGGCAACACAGCGCGGCAAGTACGCAATACGCCCCACACGTTGGTATCAAAAATTTGGCGCGCCATTTCTTCTGGCACTTCTTCGAGGGCGGCCACAATACCCAGCCCCGCGTTGTTGATAAGTACGTCCAATTTGCCCTCTTGGGCCACAACTGTGTCCACTGCCTGCCGCACCGACTCCTCACTGGTTACGTCCATTACCAAGGTCTGAAAAGCCACTTGCTCGCCAAAAGCCTGACGACTGGTGCCATAAACGCGATGTCCAAGTTGGGTAAGGTGGTTGGCCGTAGCGCGGCCAATGCCCATAGATGCCCCCGTAATTAAGATAATCATTTTACTTTTTTATTCGGTCGAGTTCTTCTTGAATTTGACTGGCCAAATGCCGCAGGTGGTTGAGCGAAACGGTTGGTTCGGGTAAAATAGTGCTAAAAAACGCCTTAATTTCCCACACTTCCACCACGTCTTTGATGGGTAACTCAAAAGTCGGAATGCCCGTTTTGTCTGAACTTAGCAGCAATGTTCCTTTTATTTTTACCTGATTAAACAACCGCCGATACACCGCACCCATTTGCCGTGCTACCACGATGTAGCTTTTTCCGTCGGCAATATCGTACCAATTTTTGACAAATTGGCCAATCAAGTACGCGCCAGGGTACGCAAAATCGTCGCCTGCTTCAAAAGCGCGGTAGTGGCCATTGGGCAGCAGTGGCAACTGAAACACGGGCAACGTACCCAAATAAGCAGGGTTTTGCAGTTTTTCAACGTACTCGGCCAACTGACTCTGGCTTACGTATTGAATCAACTGTGGGGCAATTTTTTCGGCTTTGGTGGGCGGCGCAACAATGGGAGCAGCCCCGCCTTCGTAAGCATTGTTGAAAACCAAAGGCTGCGACACCGAAAACGACGGCACCACGGGGGCAGGCGGCGGAGTAGGCGCGGGTGGCGGTGGGGCGGGCGCAGCGGGACGCGGCGCGGTGGGCGCTTCCCAGTTGGCGGCGGGCATGGCCGACATCGATGGCTTGTGGTATTGTTCAAAAATATTATTCAACATTTGTGGCTCAGATTGCCGCGTGGCGGGCGTTGGGGCTACGGGCAGCGGTGGCGTTACTTCGCGTTCTTGCTCGCGTTCGAGCGGAAGTTTAAGGTCGGGGGTGTCGCGGATTTTACGCAAATCTTGTTTGAGCAAATTGTCCACCTGCAAATTGAACGCCCGCGCCATGGCCATCAAATTGTCGAGATTTGGATTGGCCCGCGCCTCTTCGTAGGCCCCCAGCAACGACCGCTTGATGCCAATGCGGGCAGAAAACTCCTCTTGCGTGAGGTTGTGTAGTTTTCGTAAATATTTGATATTGTTGCTGACAATCGTAGATTTTTGAGGTGCCATGGCGTTTTGATAAAAATTTTAGTAAAAATAGGGTATTTTTAAATTCTGGCCGTTTTATTTTTACTAAAATTCGTTAAACAATTCCAAAAAATAGTACTTTTGAAATAAAATATAGTCTTTAATTGACCAAAATATGGAAACTACTTTGCTGCCGTCCCAAACGGCCACCCAACTGCGCCACATCTTTGAAAACCAACGCAAAAACACGCTCAACGTAAGCCTCAGCACCGCCGACGAGCGCATTGCCAAACTCAAAAAAATGCAAGCATACACCATGGCACACTTGGCCGACATCGAGCAAGCCATGTTCAATGATTTTTGTAAACCCAAAGTAGAAGTACTCATGGGCGAAGTATTTGGGGCAAACAGTGAAATAAAGCACACCATCAAGCATTTGAAGCAATGGATGAAACCCCAGCGCGTGCCAACGCCTCTGAACTTGATTGGCACTTCGGCTTTTATTAAACACGAGGCCAAGGGCAACGTCTTGATTATTTCGCCCTGGAACTACCCTTTTTCGTTGGCCATTAAGCCACTCATTTCGGCCATTGCAGCGGGCAACGTAGCTATTGTCAAACCCTCAGAAATGACACCCCACACCTCGGCGTTTTTGAAAAAAATGCTGTCCGATTTGTTTACCGAAAATGAAGTAGCCGTGGTAGAAGGCGATGCCAGCACCGCCACCGAGCTGCTCAAACTGCCCTTCAACCACATTTTTTTTACGGGCGCGCCCGCCATTGGCAAAATTGTGATGCGAGCTGCCGCCGACCATCTGGCCTCCGTAACGCTCGAATTGGGCGGCAAATCGCCGAGTATTATTGACGAAACCGCCGACATACCCAAAATAGCCCGCATGACGGCCTGGGGCAAATGCCTCAACAACGGCCAAACCTGCATTGCCCCCGACTATATGTTTGTGCATGCCAGCAAAAAAGACGAGTTTTTGAGCGAATACCAAAAAGCAGTCGCCCAATTTTATCAAACCGACGGACAGGCCGTTGAACAATCGGATAGCTACGCCCGCATTGTAAACGCGCGGCACTTCAACCGCCTCAAAGGCTACTTAGACGATGCCGTGGCGCAGGGGGCCAACGTGGCAATGGGTGGCAAAACCAATGCCGACCAAAACTTTATCGAACCTACCGTTTTGACGGGGGTAAACGACCAAATGAAGGTGATGCAAGAAGAAGTTTTTGGGCCGCTGTTGCCCGTGCTTACCTACCAGCACCCCGACGAAGTAATCAACTACGTGAACAGCAAAGAAAAGCCACTGGCACTCTACATCAACAGCCGCAGCCAAAAAAACATTGACTATTTTTTGAATCGAACCACCGCTGGCGATACAGTAATTAATGACGTTTTATTGCACTTTGGCCATTCTGAGCTGCCTTTTGGAGGCGTAAACAACAGCGGAATTGGCAAATCGAACGGCTTTTTTGGCTTTCAAGAATTTTCTAATCAGCGCGGTGTAATGAAGCGGCAGTTTGGCGACATGAAGTTTATTTATCCGCCTTACACGCCCAAAGTCAAAAAAATTGTGGACTTCTTCGTAAAGTATTTTTAGCCAACTAAAACAAAATATTGTCCATAAGTACTTGTTTGTAAATAATCACTATTTTATTAAGTACTTGATTGTTAGTGATTTATTATACTAATGACCAATGACTAATGACTCATGACTACTTAAACAAATTGAGTTCCCCGTTTTTTTGCGACCTTTGCCCAAATTTTATACCGCTTAGAAAACGGACAAACCAGCGAAAAATGGAACTATATCTCGACTCAGCCGACCTGAAAGAAATCAAAACGGCTTTTCAATTGGGGTTCTTGGAAGGACTCACCACCACGCCCACTTTTATGCACCGCGAAGGGGTAACCGACCTCGACAGCATGATTGTGGAACTCTCTAAAATTGTGCCTATTCTGCAAATTGAAGCCCTTGGCGACACCGCCGAAGACGTGGTAGCCGATGCCGAGCGGCAATTGGCACTGGGACTTGACCCTGCCAAAACGGTTTTCAAAATCCCTGTCTCGCTCGAAGGCGTGCGGGCTTGCAAAATGCTCCGCGACCGTGGCATGATGGTAAACGTCCACTTAGTTTATACCATTCAGCAAGCCTACATGGCCATGTGCGCGGGCGCTACCTACATCTGCGTGTTGGCAGGCCGCATGCAAGACCAAGGTTACGATGCCATCAAACTCATCGGCGACTGCGTAACCATGGTAGATAGCTACGGGGCAGATTCTAAGGTGATGTTCTCGTCGGTGCGCAATGTAGAACACGTGCGCGATGCCATCAATTTGGGTTGCCACACCATTACAGTGCCGTGGAAATTGATGAAAATACTGACCGAAAATAATTTTACCACCATTGGTACACAGCAGTTTATTGAGCACACGCGCCTCATTACGGTAAAAGTAAGCGAAGCCATCAATGGCCAAAACCCGCTCGTAACTGCCGATACGCTCTTGGCCGATGCCATTGTTAAAATGACCGAATTTGGTTTTGGTTGCGTAACCGTAGTAAGCGCAGACGGCAAGGTAAAAGGAGTATTTACCGACGGCGACCTCCGCCGCAAGCTGTCGGGCGAAGGCCGCGATGTGTTGAGCAAAAAAATGGGCGATTTTGAATACAATATGCCCGTTTCGATTGATGCCGACGCACTACTTGATGCCGCCGCCGCGTTGTTCAAAAAAACCAGCGTGGACACCATTCTCGTTACCGACGGGGGCAAGCCAATAGGTATGCTCGATATTCAAGATTTGAAATAAGTACTTGCGCGTAATTAATTGGACCGCCCCGCGCCGACGCGATTGTAATTACAGTAATTTGTCGTAATTAATTGATTATTAATTCATTACTACTGAATTGCCTTTTGTTACAAACCAAAAACAATTACAATTATTTTTCAAAACAATGAAACAGGCGGTTAAAAGTAACGTTTTTCGTTATCTATCTCTGGCTTTGGGGCTGTTGTTGGTGGCAATTACGGCGGTTTTTTCGCACGAATTTTGGTTGTTGCCCGAGCAATTTTTTCTGAGCGTAGATCAAAACGTGAAAGTAAGCGTGGAAGTTGGCGAAGATTTTACGGGCGAGCGTTGGGGCGGAGGTACGCGCCGCGTAACCGCCCTAAAACTGCACACGCAAACAACCATCAAAGATTTGACCAGCACCGTTCAGCAAGACGATTCGGGGGTGATAGCTCCTGTTTTGAAATTGGAAGAAACGGGAACACAACTGCTTACGCTGGCTACCAACAACTCGTTTATCGAACTCGAACCCGAAAAGTTTTTGGCTTATTTGACAGAAGATGGCCTTGGCAATGCCATTGCGTACCGTCAAAAACACAACGAGACCACCAAAAAAGGGAGAGAACTCTACCGCCGCTGCGCCAAAACAGTTTTGCAAGTGGGGGCATCCTACAACGATTTGCCCACCAAAAATACGGGCATGACGTTGGAGATAATTCCCGCCAAAAATCCGTATCAACTCGTTAAAAACCAACCGCTTACTTGCCAGTTTTTGTACGAACAAAAGCCGTTGAAAAACTATTTGGTACGCTGCTGGCGACGCATAAACGGCAAAACCGAAGTAGAATTTAAGAAAACCAATGTCCAGGGCAACGCCACTTTTGAACTCGTAAACAAGGGAGAAGGAAACTACATGGTGAGCACCGTCCAAATGGTGCGCCTTGCCAACGACCCAAAAGCCGACTGGCAAAGCACTTGGGGAAGTTTAACTTTTGGGCGGCAATAATGTTGCCGCCCATTTTTTTTACTGAATAGCCACCAATTCTAAATCAAACACCAACGCTTGCCCTGCCAACGGATGATTGCCGTCGAGGGTGAGCGTTTCGTCGTTAAATGCGATGACGGTTACGGCCAATTCGTGGCCGCCGTCGCCGTGCATATTGAGTTGAAGCCCCAATTCGAGCGGAATATCGGCGGGTACTTCAGCGCGATTGAAAGTAAAAATCATGTCGTCTTGCACGGGGCCATACGCCTCTTCAACTGGAATTTCCACGCGCTTCTTGTCGCCAATGTCCATACCCGACACCCCGTCGTCAAAACCTTTAATAACCATGCCCGTTCCGAGTCTAAACTGCAACGGGTCGCGGCCTACCGACGAGTCGAAGAGTGTGCCATCGGTGAGTGTTCCTGTGTAGTGTACCAATACGGTATCTCCTGCTTTTGCTACTGCCATTTTTGTATTTGTGGTTGTTTATGATTTGTGGTTTGTAATAATTGGCTGAAATTTGTTCAAGTGGTTGATAGCTCTTTTCAAACTATCGCTGTTTTGTGTGGCCCTGCCAATGTCCCAATTTTCAAGAATATATTCCATGAGTCGGTCATTGTAGTTGGGGCCAACGGCTGCGTATTCACTGCGGGGGACAATATCTTCTTTGATACGTCTTTTACGAGATTTTCGTACCAGATTAATGAGTGTTTGTTTAGCATCGGCTTCTAAATCGGGTTTTGTAGGAATATTTTCGATGCTGATGCCAATAAATGAGGCAAATCCTTCGCGGTCGCTCAAAATCCAAGATTCTATTTCTCGAACCGCGATTCTAAAAATAAGGTTTTGATTGCGATTTTCGGTGGGTAGCCATTTATTCATTAATGCAACTGGACATTCGTGCTTGTCAAGGTCGGTCAAGACAAAAAAAGGAGTGTAAACAGAAGCCGCGTTAAATCCTGAGATACCTTTTTTTATGTACCCAAACCCCCTGTCAGAGTAAGAATTTCCAATACGATATTTAGGCCTGAAATGCTCTACCATTTTATACATCACAAACTCACTCAACACATCTTCAAACACCAGATTAAGCGTAATCATATCTCTAAAAACCTAAAGTAAGTTGCTGCACATTTTGGGGTTTTACTTGCGGCTGAACCACCTCTGCGGGCGACAAACCACTGGCCAACAGCACTTTTGCTTCGGGTATTCCAAATGCTTCTTTGATAGATGTTCCCTCGGCGTGAGGGGTTAGCAACAAAATTTCGTCAAGCCCAATGCCTCGGTCGCTTAGTAAGTCGGTACTGTGCGTTGTCAAAATGATTTGCCTTTTTTTAGGCCGTTGAATTTTACTAATAAGCGACGGAATTTTAGATACAATAGCCCCATTCAAAGAGAGTTCGGGTTCTTCAAGCAGCAACACGCCATCACCTTCTTGCAACGACCAAAGCAGGGCAATAAGCCGAAGCGTACCGTCCGAAAATTGGTCTTCGCGTTGTTTGGCTGCATTTGGCCGCCAATGTTCATATTTTGCTTCTAAATGTGGCCTGCCGTTTTCTTCCACATATTCTAAGGCGTTCAGTTGAGGTACGGCAATCTGCAAAGCGGCTTGAATTTTATTGAGCCAAGCCTTTCTGGTTTTCTCACTTACCTTTGAAATTCGTTCCAAAAAATCTTTTCCAAACGGGTCGCCAAACAAATTTGGCCCCGTAAATGAATAGGGGTTTTTTAACAACTGAGGTACGAGATGTAAGTACAATATCGTTTCAAAAAATTTACCGATTTCTCGAAACGATTTGTTGGCATTGATTTGCTCTAAAAACGTTTGCGTTAAACGCTCGTCATCTTTTTTGTCTTCTTTGTCGGGGCGATCTATGATTAACTTCGTCCCTTTCCATACTCGTTCGTAGGTAAGATATGGTAAACGATAACCTCTTGATTCTTGTTTTATTCCGATGGCATATTTCCAGAGTACGTCTGCCGAACCAAAATCTGAAAGGTGAACTTCGATTTCAATGTCTGGGTATTGACGGGCCGCTAAACAACGTATTTTTGACACCCCCCCTCGGTCAATCACCGCTTTTTGCAATCCTCCCCCAGGTTTGGCAATATCACGTAAAAAGCGGAATGCATCCAAAAAATTAGATTTCCCAGAAGCATTTGGCCCCACTACAAACATTCGGTCTTTTAAGGCCACATCAATGTCCCTAAAATTCTTCCAGTTTTTGAGCTTTATCCGAGAAATTACCATTGCTTAATCGTGGTTTTTAATAAGCCCTTGCAAACAGCACCCGCTGCGTCGAAGGCTTACCCGTCAAGATACATTGGCCATTTTCTTGCGGCGCGTTGTACGGAATGCACCGAATCGTGGCTTTGGTTTCTTCTTTGATTCGTTCTTCGGTTTCGGGCGTGCCGTCCCAGTGGGCTAAAATAAAACCACCTTTGTCGTCCAAAATTTGCTTAAACGCGTCGTAGCTGTCCACGCGGTGGGTGTTGGCTTCGCGCAAGTCGAGTGCTTTTTGGTAAATATTTTGCTGAATTTCGTCGAGCAATGCTTCGATGCGCTCCGCAATGCCCGCTACCTCCACGGTTTCTTTGGTTTTGGTATCGCGGCGGGCGAGTTCGATGGTGCCATTTTCGAGGTCACGGCCACCCATTGCCAAGCGTACAGGCACGCCGCGCAGCTCGTATTCGGCAAATTTCCAGCCAGGTTTGTTGGCATCGCTGTTGTCGTATTTTACCGAAATGCCTTTTTTGCGCAATGCCGCCACAATTTCTTGCACTTTTTCCGAAATCTGCGCCAACTGTTCGTCGCTTCGGTAAATAGGTACAATTACTACTTGAATGGGGGCGAGTTTGGGCGGCAATACCAGCCCCGCATCGTCAGAATGAGCCATGATGAGCGCACCCATCAGGCGCGTACTTACGCCCCAAGACGTACCCCAAACGTGTTCAAGCCCGCCTTCTTTGGTTTGGAATTTTACGTCGAACGCTTTGGCAAAATTTTGTCCCAAAAAGTGCGATGTCCCTGCCTGCAAAGCTTTCCCGTCTTGCATCATGGCCTCAATACAAAGTGTTTCTTCGGCTCCCGCAAAGCGTTCGTTGGCTGTTTTATAGCCTTTTATGACGGGCATTGCCATCCATTCTTCGGCAAAACGGGCGTATATTTCGAGCATTTGGCGGGTTTCGGCCATGGCTTCGTTGGCGGTGGCGTGGGCGGTGTGGCCTTCTTGCCACAAAAACTCGGCTGTTCGCAAAAAAATGCGCGTGCGCATCTCCCAGCGCACCACGTTGGCCCACTGATTAACGAGCAGCGGCAAATCGCGGTAGCTTTGAATCCAGTTTTTGTAAGTACTCCAAATAAGGGTTTCGGAAGTAGGCCGAATAATGAGTTCTTCTTCCAGCTTGGCATCGGGGTCCACTATTACACCGCCGCCATTCGGGTCGTTTTTGAGGCGATAGTGCGTTACTACGGCACATTCTTTGGCAAAACCTTCTACGTGGTTGGCTTCTTTGCTCAAAAAAGATTTTGGAATAAAAAGGGGGAAATAGGCGTTTTCGTGGCCCGTTTCTTTAAACATATCGTCCAAAGCCCGCTGCATTTTTTCCCAAATCGAAAACCCGTAAGGTTTAATAACCATGCAGCCCCGAACGGCTGAATTTTCGGCCAAATTGGCGGCTTTTACTAACTCATTGTACCACTCTGAATAATTTTCGTTTCGGCTCGGAATTGCTTTCCCCATACAGTTTTACTAAGTCGGTGATTTGAATTGATTGGTAAATCAAATTAGAATTCTATTAGAATTTAATTCGCTGATACTGTTTTTGTTAACTCTTCTATTTGCCTCTTATTTGCCCTAACTCGTGATAATCAATAAATTAGGCAATTTAGTGTCGAAAATACACACGTATTGTTTTGATTATCAAGAACTTTTAACCATAATTGGTTGTATTGTTATTGTTCAAAAAGGCTTGCAAAGATAGTTTTTTCTTGTAAGTTTGTATCGAACTACACAATTTATCGTTTATGGTTGTGTAACAGTAAATATTTTTGGTTTCAATTTTAAATCAAATAAGGCAATGAAAACCCTTCATCAAATCAAGTACTTTTCGGTGGCCGCGTTGTTGGCTTTGGGGTCTTGTAAATCATCACAATATGCCGCTACCGACGGCGAATACGACGATATGTACGGCAACTCGGAGTCGAGCGGCGAAGTATATACCCGCAACTCGCGGCAAGAAGAAACCGACTTGCGAAACACCAATCCCGACTACGCCGACAACCGTGGCCGCAACAACCGTGCTGGTCAAAGCACTGGCACTGATGCCTACGACTACTACGACGAGAGCTATTTGAGTACACGTGGTACAAACAATCGCTTTGGCGACGACGGCTTGGCCTACAACAATTGGAACAATGGCTACAACAACAATTGGGGCAACAACATGAATAACGGTTGGGGTAACAATATGAACAACGGCTGGGATAATGGCTGGAACAACGGCTGGGGTAATGGCTGGAACAACGGCTTTGGAATGAACAACGGCTGGAACTCTTTTGGCTCGCCTTGGGGCATGGGTCTGGGCTTCGGAATGGGCAGTATGTGGGGCGGCGGCTTCAACTCTTGGAATCGCTGGGGCGGCATGAACTCCATGGCCTTTGGTAGTCCGTGGGGCTGGAACGACCCCTGGGGTTGGAACGGCTTCAACTCTTTTGGCTCACCTTGGGGCATGAATTCCATGGCTTTTGGTAGCCCGTGGGGCTTCAACAATGGCTTTGGTGGTAACTCGTACTGGGGCAACCCGTGGCGTGGTGGTGGCAATATGGTATATGCCGGTCCAGCCGTCAATCCAAACGACAACCGACGCTACCGTACCTCCGATTATTACAACCGTGCGGGCCGCTCATCTAATTCTTACAACAACAACACCGATAATAGCCAGCGGTCTTATGGCAACAACGGCGGTCGTCAGTCATCGTCTTCGGGCTACAACAGCAACAACGGCAACAGTGGTAGCACCAATGGCAGTTCAGACGGTTATTACTCACGTCCTCGCGGTGGGGCAAGTCGTACCTACGATGGTTCTTCGAGCGGCAACAGCGGTCGTTCATCGAGTGGCGACGGCTCTTCGTACAGCAATGGCAACGGGCGCAGCAACAGTGGTGGCAGCACCTATTCGTCGGGAACGCGCGGCGGAGCTACCCGTAGCTATGGTGAGAGCAGCACATCTAACAGCGGCAGCAACCAACGTAGCACTTACAGCAGCGGCAGCAACCAACGTAGCACTTACGACAGCGGTAGCAGCGGACGAAGCAGTGGTAGTAGCTGGGGCGGAGGTTCAAGCGGTGGCGGTGGTTCATCGTCAGGTGGCGGTGGTTCATCGTCAGGTGGCGGCGGTGGTTCGTCGCGCGGGCCACGCTAAAAAACAAATGAAATATTTTTTTTAGAATGACATAAACCTTTAATTTGGCCTCACACTTTTTATCGAAGGTGTGGGGCTTTATTTTAAACAATAAATTTAGGCCGCCGACACAACGTATTGGCAATCCGACCGTTTTAACAATTAATTCCTGATATTTTAGCGCAAAAACATGCAAACAAGAGCTTTTTTTATTATTACAGTTTTGAGTATGTTGGCCACGCAGCTACGCGCCCAGAGCCGATTGTACGCCAACACAGCCTTGCAGCTATCTGACATGACCCAAAACGGCACAGCACGCGTGCAAGGCATGGGCGGCAACCACGTGGCATTGGGAGGCGATGCCAGCACCATCTTTGGCAATCCTGCGGGTTTGGGCTTCTACAATCGATCCGAGTTTAGTCTAAGCCCTGGTTTCAATATGACCAACAAAGATGCCAACTACATTGGCAACAGCACCAAAGACAGCCGAAACGGCTTGAACATTGGGCAATTTTCGCTCGTTTTGGCAGGAGAGCCCAACAACAACAACAGAGATTGGCGGCGCAGCACGCTGGGCATTAGTTTTTCGCGGCAAGTCAATGCCAACACTACTTTTTCGTACGGTGGCACCAACAACCGTAGCTCAATTATTGACAACATTACGCAATTGGCAGGTAATGTTTCTACC
This sequence comes from Cytophagia bacterium, assembly GCA_004293645.1. Classification (GTDB taxonomy): domain Bacteria; phylum Bacteroidota; class Bacteroidia; order Cytophagales; family Spirosomataceae; genus REAB01. The sequence goes on from REAB01000124.1 coordinate 11,868, forward strand.
GAAATATTGGACAAAGATTTCAACTCGAGCAACAGTTCGGCAGCCTCGGTTGAGTCAGCATTTTATAATCTCTACTTGATAGATGCACTCTCAGACAACGGCCCTTATCGCCGCCCCGTGCCATTGAGCCGTGCTTCGTTTGAGCAAACGGGCAAGTATGAACTAACGGGCGGGTCTTCTCAATGGACTTTTGCCTACGCGGGCAACTACTTAGACAAACTGTATTTGGGTTTTTCGGGCGGTTTTTCGCGGTATAATTACGTGCGTCAGAGCAATTTACAGGAGCGTTTTGTAAACGGAGGAGCTTTTCAAAGTTTGGACTACCGCGAAGACGTTAGCATAACGGGTAGCGGTTTGTTTGTGTCGGTGGGAGCTATTTATAAAGCTACCGATTTTTTGCAAATTGGGGCTTCTATTCATTCGCCCAATTGGAGTACGATGCAAATGACCTACGAAGAAAACGTGAGGGTAAACGTACCGAGTGGCCAAGTACCCGTATTTGATGCCAGCGGTCGCCCCGTTACCAACGCCCAAGGACAGCAGGCGTTTGACCGACTCCGAACCACGGCGGTGCGCGTAGAACCCTTTGATTTTGAGTACAATATGCGCACACCGTTTCGGGCGCAGGGTGGCGTTACGTTTTTTGCGGGCAAAAAGGGACTGATTACCGCCAGTGCCGAGTACGTGGCTTTTCGAGGAATGAGCATGAGCAACCCCAACAACTCCAATTTTAAGTCAGACAACCGCAGCTTGGTACGCTCATCGTTTAATAATGTGGTAAACTTACGGGCAGGGGGCGAGTTGCGTTTGGATAATTTGAGGGTGCGAGTTGGGGCGGGTTATTTACCCAACCCGTACAACCAAAACTTTAACATTGAAGGCAAATTAGACCGCTCAAAACTCTACTTTTCGGGTGGGTTGGGCTACCGCAACGACCGCTTCTTTGTGGACTTGGCGGGGACTTTTCTCACTACCAAAGATGCTTTTGCGCCTTACACGCTCAACAATACGTCCAACTATTTTTCTGCCCAACTCAACGCCACCACCATCAGTGCGGTGTTGTCGGGTGGGTTGTTTTTTTAGAAGTAATTATGGGTCGCATTTTCAATTTTTTGTTGCTGCTGAGTCTGCTAACGCTGGGTGCTTGCGCGGTTTTAAAAAAAAATGATTCGGGCAGCTCCACCGCTAAGAAACTCTTAGAAAAACCCAACGGTCCTTACAGCAACTACGTACCAAAGATTGTGAGCGCGGCGCGCGTTTATACAGGCACGCGCTACCGCTCGGGCGGCAACGACCGCAACGGCTTGGACTGTTCGGGGCTTATTTGCAGCACTTATGCCAACGTGGGCTTGAAAGTACCGCGTATTTCGTGGCAGCAAGCCGAGTTTGGCCGCGAAGTAGAGCGCGTAGAAGACATTAAGCCAGGCGACTGGATATTTTACGTGCCAGATGCGGGCAAAGCGGGTTACGTATCGCACGTGGGCATTGTAACGGCCGTAAAAAACAGGCGCGACATTACTTTCATTCACGCATCGTCCTCGCGCGGCGTGCGCGAGGACAATTTGTTTTCGGCTTATTTCAAAAATCGTTTTGTGAAAGCCGTGCGTCCGTTTTAGCAATTATCTTACGAATAAGCCACCGCCACTTGCCGTTGTAACCCCAAATTATCAATGCCAAGTTCTACCACATCGCCCGACTTGAGGTAACGCGGTGGTTTCAAACCCAGTCCTACCCCCGCTGGCGTGCCCGTCGAAACGACATCGCCAGGCAGCAAGGTCATAAATTGACTCAAGTAGCTCACAATGGTCGGAATATTAAAAATCATGTCGTTGGTATTAGAATCTTGGAGCATTTGGTCGTTTATTTTTAGCCAAAGTCGCAAGTTGTGGGGGTCGGCTATTTCGTCTTTGGTAGCCATAAACGGCCCCATTGGCGCAAAAGTATCGGCACTTTTACCTTTTACCCACTGCCCGCCGCGTTCCAATTGAAACTCGCGCTCAGAGTAGTCGTTGTGCAAAAGATAGCCCACCACGTAGTTCATGGCATCGGCCTCGCTTACATAAGTAGCTTTTTTGCCAATCACGAAGGCCAATTCCACCTCCCAGTCGGTTTTAACGGAGTTTTTGGGAATCATTACGTTGTCAAAAGGTCCACAAAGGGCGGTTGTAGCTTTAAAAAACACCACAGGCTCTTTCGGAATAGCAGCCCCCGACTCGGCGGCGTGCTTGGCATAATTGAGGCCAATGCAAATGATTTTGGAAGGCCGCACCACGCAAGAGCCAATGCGAATGCTATCTGACACTTCGGGACAAGAAGTGGCGTGGACATTGAGCCAAGCAGCCAATTGAGCTATTCCATCGTTGGCAAAAAACGCCTCGTTGTAATCTTGTCCAAATGCCGAAACGTCAATTTTACGTCCATTAGCGAGAATTACGCCTGGTTTTTCTTGTTCGTACGTACCAAATCGAAATAGTTTCATAGAAATAATGAGTAAGGAGGGCCAATAATTGATTGAGAAACTCACCATAATAAGTCAAGAAGGCCATTATTCTAATCAATGAATGTTAGGAATTGTCTAAATTTAATGTGGTTAAATGCCTCATTAGACGTGTTTTGCCTCCAAATAATAATATTTTTTTAAGCCAACACTTGCTTAATATTTTAGATAACCGTACTTTTGCACCACGATTTTTGAGAACACCCAAAAATAATGATTCTGTAGCTCAGCTGGTAGAGCAATACACTTTTAATGTATGGGTCCTGGGTTCGAATCCCAGCGGGATCACAAAGTACTCAAATTCTACTATTTGCCTACTGTAAAAAAGCCTATTGCGACAACGCGATGGGCTTTTTTGTTGTGTTTTGCCTATTGGGTCTCACCTTGGGTCGCACCCTGTCATAATTAGGTCGCACCCAACGCAGGTGCGACCTGCCATAATTGGCTTGGCCACTTATCTTACTTGTTAAGATTGGCATAACACTGACTCTATATTGGTTTTGTCAATCTACAAACTAATCTTTTGTCTATTGTTGATGGTTAAACAATATTTTACCACCAATCAATTTTTACAACAATGACTAAAAAACGATGAAACTGTACTTTTGGCTGGCTAAGTCGAAAGTGGCGGGGCTGGGTACTGTGAAGCTCTCTATTGAGATAGACGGGCAGGAATCACAAATGAGTACGGGGGTCAAGATTCCCGTGAAGCTGTGGAATGCTCGTGCTGCTCTGGGCGATAAACTGCTGGTGGGTGATGACCCCGAGGCGGTGGGGTATGCTCACAAATTTGACTGCCTCCGTAAACGCTCCTTTGAGGTGCGGGATATGTTGTATCGGTATGAGATTGCGACCTCGGCGGCGGTAGTTCGTGATGTGTTGGCGTATCTGCTGACGAATGAGCAAATTGAGAACGAAATACGGAATAGTGTATTTGAGGAGGCTTTGGGTGCAAAACTGAAAGTAATGCCGTCTATGTCGGTGGTGGAGGTGTTGAAATGGTATGAGGGGGAACATAGCGCGGTTCGGGTAGGCACGGCGAAGACCTTTGGGGTGCGCCGTCGGGCAATTGAGCGGTATTTGTCAGAGTATGGTATGATGTCGGTGAAGGTGAAGGACTTTGGCAAGGTGCATGCCAAGAACCTGTATGACTACTGTACGAAGGTGGAGGAATATAGCCATAACTATGCCTGTCGGGTTGTGTACCACCTGCGCGAAGCGGTAGATTTGGCTTTTCAAAAGGGTTTGGTACTGCGTACCGAATTGCTGGACTACACGCTGAAACGTCAAACTCGATTTGACCTTCGGCATCTGACTGCTGGGGAATTACAACGCCTGAGCTTGTTACGCTTCAACAATACGCGTATCGAGGTAACGAAAGATGTGTTTCTGTTCTTGTGCTTTACGGGGCTGCACATTGGGGACTACATGGAGTTGCAAGCGGCCGATTTCAAGATGTGGAATGGCTCAATGTGGCTGATTAAGGAGCGCAAGAAAACGGGCGACCTCCACGGGTCGGCGGTGAAGCAAAAACTACATCCCACAGCGTTGAGTATTATCAGTAAGTACGGTGGAATGATACAGCCAGTACATGAGCGTGGTAAGCAAGTTCTGGGGTTGCCTCGGTTTGTCTGTGATGTTGAACTCAACAGAAAGCTGAAAGTAATTGGGGCGACCTTGGGGCTTGATTTTGAGTTGTGTACGAAGGTGGGCCGAAAGACCTTTGCAAATTTGTGCTTGAACACCTGGGGTTTTGACTTGGAAACTACGGCCTTGATGATGGGTTGTGAGGTGGCTAATGTGAAGCAGTACGCTCGGGTGGATATGGACCGAGTAGATAATGCCGTAAACTGGCAGTAGTTCATTTGTAGTGGACTACGAAAAACAGAAAGCCCTGTACTGATGTGGTACGGGGCTTTTTGTTTTCTTGATAAAAGCCACAAGCGTCGTACCTGTTGCTGTTGACGTGTTTTATTGAGCTTTTGTTTTGATTCTGTTTTTGTACCATCATTAGCCAACACCCCACCAGATGCTATAGTAGCTACTCTCTCCCGTTGTTCATCTGTCATTGCAGAACTACCAGAAACACTCTCATTCATAAGTCCTCCATTATTTTCATGGCTAAACTGCTGAATACGTCTATCTAGGTGGTAGGTAGATATGAGCGTGATGAGATGACCCCCTCGATTGAAGTGGCTAAAAATATTTCAGGATTCCTAAATAGTGTCTGTAAGAAAAGGGGGCAACTGTTTGATATTAAGACAATTATGGTCAAACATTGTCATTGAATGTTTGATACATATTTTTGTTCGATGCTTGAAAATATGTAATATAAGTACGTTTTGAGTCGTTTTTTGCCTAATTAACAATAAAACG
>REAB01000038.1 GCA_004293645.1 Cytophagia bacterium
TCCTTCACGGAAATAAAAAATAGGCATTTTAAATCATTGACATTCAATTGTTTACAAGTCAAAGTGTCAACTACTTTTTAATGGTTATGAAGGATGCCTCAAAATATTCACTTCTTCGGCATATAAATCGAAAGTTGGGGTGGTGTATAAATCTTGCCAATTTGTTTGGAGCGCGTTGGCATGCCAAATTTTAGCGGCTTTTTTGAGCGGCAAACGCACAAAATACTGACCAAATTCTTCCGATACGCGCATATTCATTTGGTGGTCAATGAGCCACAAGGCCACTTCGGCAATGCGGGCCGCAAATTCGTCATATTCGATGCCCGCAAATTGGTCCACATCTACTTTTATGATTTCGCGCACGTCCAAAAAGCCCTGACCACTCTTGTTGAGTTCGCGCAAAATCACGATTTCTAATGCACGTAGTTCGCGGTAAGAAATAATCAAAAAATTGCCACAACCACAGGCGGGGTCCAGAAAATGCAGCCGCGCAATTTTCTGGTGTAGTTCGTTGAGGCGGTTTCGGTTGCCCTTGGCGCGTTCAAAATCTTGGTAGAGTTTGTCCAAAAACAGCGGCTTGATGACTTTCTGGATATTTTTTTCGGAGGTATAATGTGCGCCCAAATTGCGGCGTTCTTTGGGGTTCATCACGGCCTGAAACATAGACCCAAAAATGGCAGGGCTAATCTTAGACCAGTCCAAACCACAAGCAAAGAGCAGCATTTCGCGCATTTTGCCGTCGAAAGCCGCAAAAGGCAGCATTTCCTCAAAGAGTTTACCGTTGATATACGGAAAAGCATTGAGCGCTTCGTCGAGGTTTTTGAGCCGTTTTTCTTTGGGCGTGTTCAAAACCTGAAAAAGCTGGGCCAAGTGCATGGCCAAGTCGCTGCCGTCGGGTTTGGTATGTTGGTCTATGTAATCTTGAAAGAGCGTGCGCTCAAAAATGCTGGTATCTTCGGCAAAAAGGCAAAACAGCAATCGCACCAAATAGACCTCCAAGTCGTGGCCCGAATAGCCGCTGACTTCGAGCGCGTCGTGGAGTTTGCCCATGCGTTCGGCGGCCAACACATTGGCGGGGTCTTGGTCTTGGTAAGTTCGCTGTTCGTAGCCCGCCACAAACCCAAACAAATGCACGTGCTGCAAAAAGTCTTTGAGCGCAAATTCGTGCGTGGTGTCGGTGTCTAAATTATAGAGTTTAAGTCGCTGAAAATCAGATACTAATATATATTTTGGTATTTCGTGGTCTTTTAGTCCAGGGAAATAATCTTTGGCTTGCTGAAAGGCTTTTTCTAAGTTGCGTCCGCGCGATTTGTGTTCTACCAAGATTACGCCCTTCCACAGCAAATCCACAAAACCTTGTTTGCCGTCTTGCTTTTTGACGGGTTTTTCAAAAGCGGCCACGCGGCGGCGGCTAATGCCAAAAACATTGAAAAAGCCGTCCCAAAACGATTTGGCTTCGGCATCTTCGCTGCTTTCGTTTTCCCATTCTTTCGAGAAAGTAATGGCGCGCGTTTTTATTTCATTCCAACTCAAAGACATGGCGGAGATTATTTTATTGGGAGATTGGAGCTTAGAAATTTGTCTAACGTCCAGCGTCCAACATTTTTGTAAAGGCTTCTAAGTGCTGGTCGGTAAAATCTAAGTGCGTAACAAAGCGCACCAAATGTTTGCCAAACGTAACAGCCAAGATGCCTTTGGTGGCCAACTGCGCCACGTAGTCAGCAGCTAAAATGCTGGGGGGCAACTCAAAAATAACGATGTTGGTTTCGATGGGATAAATAGCCACTACTTCGGGGCGTTTTTCGAGTATTTTGCCAATGGTGCGGGCGCGGGCGTGGTCGTCGCGTAGCCGCTGCACGTGGTGGTCGAGGGCGTACAAACCTGCGGCAGCCAAATAACCCGCTTGCCGCCACCCGCCTCCCATCGCTTTTCTGAACCGAATGGCTTTTTTGATAAAATCGTGGCTACCGAGCAACAACGAGCCAACGGGGCAGCCCAGTCCTTTGGACAAACAAATACTCATTGAGTCGAACAATGCACCATGCTGGGCGGGCGTTTCGTGGGTTTCTACCAAGGCATTAAACAGCCGCGCACCATCGAGGTGCAGAGCCAAGCCGCGTGCTTGGCACAATGCCCGAATGGGGGCTATTTCGGCTTCGGTGTAGTAGCAACCGCCTCCTTTGTTCATGGTATTTTCTAAAACCACCAACCTCGAAATAGGCGCGTGAATGTCGTCGGCGTTGATGGCATCTTGCACCTGTTGGGCCGTTATTTTGCCGCGTTGGCCGTCCAATAGTTTGACCGACGAGAGCGCGTTGAGCGCAATGCCCCCGCCTTCGTAGAGGTACACGTGCGAGCGTTTATCGCAAATTACTTCGCTGCCAGGCTGCGTATGTACCCTAATGGCGAGCTGATTGGTGAGCGTGCCAGAAGTACAAAAAAGAGCGGCTTCGGTGCCAAACAACCGAGCCGCTTTTTCTTGGAGCGCATTGACGGTGGGGTCGTCGCCAAACACATCGTCGCCTACCGTTGCCGAAAACATGGCTTCGAGCATGGCTGGGGTGGGTTTGGTTACGGTATCGCTGCGGAGGTCAATTTTCATCAATAATTATTTTAAAACCAGGGTGTTGGCAATGATGTCGTGGAGGGCTTGCTTCTTTTCGGTAAAGGCCGCCATGATGTAGCCAATCAACAAAATAATCCCCGAAACAATTTTTCCAATGAAACGAATAAAGGCGGCCATGCGCGTAATACGTTGGCCGTTGAGGTCGGTTACTTTGATGCCCATTGCCAACTTGCCAACTGTGGCTTGCCGCTCCGAAGACTCCATCAAAATGAAATAAGTGCCACTCACTGCCAAACCAATAACTTGCAGCAAAATACCCGCACCCGCCATGGCCGAAGCCATGCCCAAAGCCTGGGTCTCGTCCATGTTTTGGAACGACTCCACGTTGGCCGCTGCGCCAATACCGAGCAGCCCCAAAATGGGGCCAATGATGATAAATTGAACCGCACCTATCAAAATGTAATCAATAGGCAATTTATTGATATATTTTCTTTTTAAATTACAATTATTGGGTTTTTAGAGTCCATATCTTTGTTAAAAATAGATAAAAGATGAATTA
>REAB01000125.1 GCA_004293645.1 Cytophagia bacterium
TTTTGATTTGTAGAAAAACTAAATTACTTCTTTTTGCTCACTCTCCTCCTTTTTTTTTCTAAAACTGTAAACTGCATCGTGAAGGATGCCAATTTTTTCATGGTTTTATTTTTTATGTTCAACGTCGTGTTCAACGTCGGGGAGGTTTTAAACCTCCCCGACGTTCGATAAAATATTTTTCTTGCGTAATTTTAGTTGTCAAAATAACAGCAAATTGTGTTTATTTTGCGCCAAAATACGAACAAAAGCCCAACTTTTAGTAAGAACATTGGCCCAAAAGCGGCAGGTCTGATTCCTATTACTCCCATTATACATTAAGATGAACTACGCCCAAACCCTCCACTATTTATACGACCGTCTGCCCGTTTTTCACCGCATTGGGGCGGCGGCTTTGAAGCCTGGTTTAGACAACATACGGGCTTTGTGCGCCGCCTTGGGCAACCCCCACGAGCAGTTTAAGAGCATTCACGTGGCAGGTACCAACGGGAAGGGGAGTACCTCGCACCTGCTGGCGGCGGTGCTGCAATCGGCGGGCTATAAAACGGGGTTGCATACTTCTCCGCATCTCAAACACTACGGCGAGCGTTTTAAAATAAACGGCCAAAACATACCAGAAGCCGATATTGTAGCCTTTGTGGCGGCGCACGTAGATTTGATTGAGCAAATAAAACCCTCTTTTTTTGAAATCAGCGTTGCCCTGGCCTTCGACTATTTTGCCCGTCAGCGGGTAGATGTGGCCGTTATCGAAGTAGGATTGGGAGGGCGGTTAGATTCTACCAATATCATCACGCCCGACTTGTGTATCATCACCAATATCAGTTTTGACCACACCGAACTACTGGGCGACACCTTAGAAAAAATAGCGTTTGAGAAGGCGGGTATCATCAAAAAGGGCGTACCCGTGGTCATTTCAGAAACCCAACCCGAAACCGCGCCCGTTTTTCAAAATCGTGCCGACGAATTGCAAAGTAAGGTCTATTTTGCAGACAAAAATTATAGACTAAAAACAACATCCATAGAATCGGGTGGGAGAGAGGTAGTGGTGAGTGATGCGTTACGCCCTCTACATCATACATCATACACCCTACATCTGTTAGGTGCTTATCAACTTAAAAATCTAACGGGCGTTTTGCAAGCTGTGGACATACTTCGTCAAATGGGCTACCAAATTTCGGACGAAGCCCTGCAAACGGGCGTATCTCAAGCTGCTCGTTTGACCCAACTCAAAGGCCGATGGCAAACCATTGGCCAAGCGCCTACCACCGTGGCTGACGTAGCCCACAATTACGCGGGTTTGCAAGAAAGTTTTCAACAAATCAATAGGTATAGTTTTGATAAACTGCACGTTGTGCTGGGTTTTGTGAAAGACAAAGACCTGGACAGTATTTTTAAATTGCTACCCCGTCAAGCGCATTACTATTGTTGCGCTGCCGACAGTCCGCGTTCTCTACCCGCTACCGATTTACTCTACTTGATTAATAAAGAAGGTATGGTTGGTAGTTTATATAGTGATGTAAACCAAGCCTTAGCTTCGGCGCGAGAAAAAGCGACTGCGCACGATTTTATTTACGTGGGAGGTAGTACTTTTGTGGTTTCTGAACTTGACGAGGTTTAACTGTAGCGTAGTCAGGTTCGTCTTACTTTTAAATATCAAAACCTTGGGCCGTCAAAAACTTCGCCGAATTAACCAAAATGCACTGGTTTCCAACGTGTTAGAGTCTGGAAAACCCCTCTACGAAACCATCAAAGGCAACTGGAACGAAACCTATTTTCAGAACAATTGGCCGCTGGTGCTGGAATTAGCCTGCGGCAAGGGCGAGTACAGCGTCGGACTGGCGGAGGTGTTTCCCGAAAAAAACTTTGTGGGGGTAGATGTCAAAGGCGATCGGTTGGCCGTTGGAAGCAAGCAAGCCATTGAAAATCAGTTGTTTAACGTAGCTTTTTTGCGGACTAACGTTATTTTTATTGAAGATTTTTTTGCCGAAAACGAAGTATCAGAAATTTGGCTCACCTTTCCCGACCCTTTCAATATCAAGCAGCGCGAGCGGCGGCGATTGACTCATTCTTTATTTTTGGAGCGTTACAAGCGTATTATGCGCCCAGAGGGTTGGCTTCACTTAAAAACCGACAACCAAGAGCTTTTCGATTTTACGATTCAAGAATTAGAAAGTTTTGGCATTTGCCATTTGGTACATACCTACGATTTGTACCAGTCGGCCTTAAACAAAGACCATTTTGGTATAAAAACGCGGTTTGAGCAAATATTTACCGAAAAAGGTTTTCCTGTTCACTATTTACGGTGTCAGTTCAAATAAAAAAGACCCTCCATTGACAATTGAGGCAATTCAAAGGACAATGGAGGGCTACTAACTAACTTAATTGGTTAGCGTCTTTTTTTTTATAACTAACCAATTAGGGTAGCGAAGTATTTCACGGTACGAACCAACTGGCTCACGTAGCTCATTTCGTTGTCGTACCAGCTCACAGTTTTTACGATTTGGCTATCTCCCACGGTAACTACCTTTGTTTGGGTGGCATCGAATAAGCTACCGAAGTGTGTTCCAATGATGTCGCTGCTCACTATTTCGTCTTCATTATAGCCAAAACTTTCGTTGCTGGCAGCTTTCATAGCACTATTTACCTCTTCGAGTGTTACTTTTTTGTTCAATATACAGGTTAGTTCAGTTAAGCTACCCGTAATAACAGGTACGCGTTGTGCGCCACCATCCAATTTTCCTTTCAATTCGGGGAGTACTAAACCAATGGCTTTAGCAGCACCCGTACTATTGGGTATGATGTTGGCGGCTGCGGCACGAGCGCGGCGCATGTCTCCTTTGGCGTGGGGGGCATCTAAGGTATTTTGGTCGTTGGTATAGGCGTGTACGGTTGTCATGCTACCAGCTGCTATGCCAAAGTTGTCGTTCAATGTTTTGGCCATTGGTGCTAAACAGTTAGTAGTACAGCTTGCACAACTAATAATTGTTTCGCTACCGTCCAATATGCTGTGGTTTACGTTAAAGACAATCGTTTTTAAGTCGCCAGTAGCGGGTGCGCTAATGATTACTCGTTTAGCACCTGCTGTCAAGTGAGCGGCTGCTTTGTCTTTATCGGTAAAAAAACCAGTACATTCCAATACCACGTCTATTTCGTGGGTAGCCCAAGGTATCTCGGCTGGGTTTTTTAAGGCATATACCCTTATTTCATCGCCGTTTACGATAATACTGTTTTCTGTTGCGCTTACTTGTTCGTTGAATCTGCCTTGTGCGCTGTCATATTTTAATAAATGAGCCAGTACCGATGGACTTGTCAAGTCGTTGATGGCTACTACGTCAATTCCAGGCATATTGTATATTTGACGATACGCCAGTTTTCCTATTCTACCAAATCCATTGATAGCTACTTTAATTTTTGTCATAAACAGTTTTTTTTGGTTTGATGGGACAAATATAATTAAAAGATTTGTTTATTGTGTTTAGCAAATTGGGTTATTTTTTAGTAAATTATTTAGGTTTTTATTCGTTTGTACTAATAATTATACTAAAATGACTTATTTTATTTAGCAATTTGCTAATTATTTGACAATTATATTAGTAATTATTAGCAAATAGAGCTTAGTATTACCAATAAAAATACTAAGCATAGTTAATATAGTTAGTAAACAAAACAACTCGTTAGATAGAATAGTAAATCAAGCGCAAAGTTCATATATTAGTATAACAAACCGTGTTCTTAGCAAGATTAATACAATAGGAAGGCAAAAAACCAGTATAAAAGAACAGGAATAAAAGAACATCAATCAAACAAGAAGTAATAACCAAAGTACAGCAGAAAACAACATACCACATTGTAGATACTGCACCAACCAAACAAACAAAATAATGTTTGGTATTAAATATACAAAAAATAGAGAAACAAATAAATAGGCAAATGCCAATATTAAGAGCAATTAAATCAGTGAGTTACATATTTTATCATAAACAATTACTTTAATTTAAAATGCAAGAAAAAGTACTAATTGAAGCTGCTTGGGACAACAGAACCCTCACCCAAGAGAAAGACGTAATAGAGGCCATAGAAAGCATCATAGCCCAGTTAGACAGGGGAGAGGTAAGAGTAGCCCAACCAATAGGAGCAGAGTGGCAAATAAACGACTGGGTAAAAAAAGCCATCTTACTCTATTTCCCCATGCGTCAAATGGAACTAAAAGAAATAGGCATCTTTCAGTATCACGACAAGATGAAACTAAAAACAGGATATGATACCATAGGTGTTCGTGTAGTACCACCTGCAGTAGCAAGGTTTGGTGCCTACTTAGCTAAAGGTGTTATCTTAATGCCATCTTACGTAAACATCGGTGCTTACGTAGATGAAGGAACCATGGTAGATACATGGGCAACGGTGGGAAGCTGCGCTCAAATTGGGAAGCACGTACACCTAAGCGGTGGAGTAGGAGTGGGCGGCGTACTCGAACCACCACAAGCTGCTCCTGTTATTATTGAAGACGGCGCTTTCATTGGGTCAAGGTGTATTGTCGTAGAAGGCGCTCGCATTGGGAAAAAAGCCGTACTCGGAGCAGGCGTTACCATTACAGGAAGCTCCAAAATTATTGACGTTACCCAATCTACCCCCGTAGAATACAAAGGATACGTACCCGAAAATGCCGTGGTTATACCTGGAAGCTACACCAAACGTTTTCCAGCAGGGGAGTTTCAAGTGCCTTGCGCCCTCATTATTGGCCAAAGAAAGCCTTCTACCGACCTTAAAACCTCATTGAACGAGGCTTTAAGAGAAAACAACGTAGCTGTGTAGATTCACAAAAAGCCGCTCAAATACACCTAAACAAAGAAAAAGCCGCTCCAGAGAAGCGGCTTTTTCGGTCTTTACTTTACCCCATAAATACGTTACTTTCTTAATGATGTTACAAATGTAAAATGGTTTACAATAGAAAACAAACATTTTGTGAATTTTTTTAAAATAATTTTTCATCGTTCAAATCATTCAAACAAATTATGAAAATAAAAAGCCACAATAACCATACATATAGCCTATAAATCAGTACATTACAATTGTAAACATAAAGAAATGTCAGTAAACAACCCATTTGTAAACAAAATAAGTTTACACAAATAGCGTAAACATTTGTAAACTTTAAATATTTATTATTGTAAACATTTGGATTTATAACTGTAAACACTTTATATTTGTAAACAAGTTTACTAATGTGTCAAACCAAATTACAACATGGAAACAGCAGCTAAAAACTACCCTGTTAATGAGAAAATACGGCAAGTCATTTTGGAAAGCGATATGAACGCTTCCCAATTTGCCGAAGCCGTTGGCGTGCAGCGATCAACTATTTCGCACATCCTATCGCACCGAAACAAGCCTGGCAACGAGATATTGCAAAAAATAAACCGCTGGAATCCAAAATACACCCTCGATTGGCTCATGGAAAACGCCCACGAAAGCGAATTTAAACCCACGAAAGAAACTGTAAATCAAGAATTTAGCCATTATAAACGGGTTCCCCAAAGCACTTCAGAATCGAATAGAAAAAACAGCATGAACCGTAGTCCAGCATTATTCAATTCTCGTGGCCTTGAAAACACCCAAAAAAGCATGGGTACCGAACCAGAACAACTTCAAACACCCATAACCAAACCCCGAAGTCCCGTGCAAATTAATATCTTGTACGACGATGGATCTTATGAAGTAATTCCTGTTGGAAGAAAATAAAAAAGTATATTTAGACTTAATAAAAACAAATACAAGAAAAAAGCTACCACCCAAAAAAGAACAATGCCCGCAGATTTTGAAAAAATAGCAGAATGGTTACAGCAGCATAAAGTAGATACCAAGTAACCCAAAAAATAATTGGCGGACAATTCCTCAAAGATAAATACCCTCTTACTTTACCCATAAATACACAAAACACTGATAATCAGGCAGATAAGTTAGTTGAGTTGCTCATAATAAACGCATCTGTTCCACGTGGATTGGTAAATAGCTCATTATGAATAAATTAACAATGTATTCACATCAGTGTGGAAAAAGGTGTAATTATCCACTCGTTGGGCATAATGCTATGAGCGACACAACATTCCACAAAAAAATGTAACTTTGCATCAAAAAGACGACATTGAATAACAGCTTTACATTTATTGATTTATTTGCGGGCATTGGCGGCTTTCATTTGGCAATGCACCGACTTGGTGGCGAATGTGTTTTTGCTTCCGAAATTGACGAATTTGCACGATTGACTTACGAAGCAAATCATAAGAAAATCAGCCCTAAATTGTTTGAAAACAACCTTTTCAACAAGGATATTAGGACAATTACGCCCAAAAACCTTCCTGACTTTGACATTTTGTGTGCGGGTTTTCCATGCCAACCTTTTAGCCAAGCAGGACACAAACGAGGCTTTGAGGACAACCATAATTCAGAAAGAGGAAATTTGTTTTTCAACATTGCCGAAATTTTAGAAGCCAAAAAACCAAAAGCATTTTTTTTAGAAAATGTACGTGGACTTGTTACGCACGATGACGGAAATACTTTTAAAATAATTAGAAATATTCTTGAAGATGAGTTAGGCTATTCCTTTTATTTTAAAGTTATTCATGCTTCTGATTATGGACTTCCACAATTAAGACCAAGAGCTTTTATGGTTGGGTTTAGAGATGAAGATTTTATGAAAAGTTTTACTTTTCCACCTTCAATTCCTTTAAAGTTTAATATGAGCGATGTTTGGGGTGGAAAATGCACAAGAGAGATTGGTTTTACCATTAGAATTGGTGGACGTGGTTCTGTCATTACAGACCGTAGAAATTGGGACAATTACAGCGTTGATGGCGAACTCAAAAGATTGTCTTACATTGAAGCAAGAAAAATGCAAGGTTTTCCAGACGACTTTATTTTTCCAGTAAGTCCAGCACAAGCCATAAAACAATTAGGAAATAGCGTTGCGGTTGATGCGGTTGAAGCCGTAGCAAAGAACATATTAGGGCACTTAAAAAATTTAACACCCAAAAGAACAATATTAAAAACAACAAAAAATAAAGGAGAGTGGACAGAATTACTTGTTTTCATCAAACTACTTTTAGAGAAGCAACTTTCTCTTTCTGACGCAGAATTAAATAAGAATACGAATTATTTAAAAATCAACAAAGTAACAACTCATAACTTAGATATTGCGTTTTTGTTATCAAATCTTTCTACCGTAATTATCAAAAATAAAGAAGATAAAAGCGAAAAAGAGATAAATATTTCAGAAATAATCAACGCTGAAATAATCAATCTGTTGATTTCAAAAATAAAAGATAGTTCGCAAACATTTGAGATATCCGAATTTAATATAATTCAAGATAAATTAGGGTTCAATGTCATAAAAGGTGGAAATAGCAATCAAAAAGCGGACATTTTATTAGATATTGAAAACAACTTTATCCAAAAAGAGAACGAAGGTTTTGGTATAAAATCATATTTAGGAAGTAAACCGACATTATTAAATGCTTCGGGAAACACCAACTTTATTTTTAAAATCAATGGCGTAAATAAATCTTATATTGACGAAGTGAACGCTATTGATACCGCAACAAAACTCAAAGATAGATTGCATAGAATTGAAGAATTAGGTGGAACTTTTGAATATATTGGTGCTGAAAGGGACACAATGGGCTTCAATTTAAAAATGGTGGATAGTGAAATGCCTAAAATAATTGGTCAAATTTTACTACTTTTTTACAAGGAACGGACATCATCTTTGGCAGACATTACTAATAAATTGTTAGGCGACACAAAAAATGAAGACCGAAAAATACTTTTGACAAGTAAAATCAAAAAACTTTTAGTAGATATTTTATTAGGTTTTTTCGCAGGCACAAAATGGAACGGTTCTTACGAAGCAAACGGAACGATTGTAATGAAAAACAACGGAGATTGTGTAGGTTTTCACATCATTGAGTTGGACAACTTGAAAAACTATTTGTTTGAAAACATCAAGTTAGACACACCATCAACGACACGACACCGCTTCGGAAAACTCTATTTAGAAAAGGACGGAGAACTTTACTTTAAGCTAAATTTACAACTGAGATTCTAAGCGGACGACAAAAAAGCACTACGCCCAACAAGGGTTTGTGGAAAGTGGGGGCTGACGGATGTTATTGAACATTTGGGATACTATTTTACCGCACGGGCGGCCCCGTTTTATTTCGGCAGATGGAAACCTATAATAGTTATATAATTTACATTATGTTAAACAGTAACAACCAAATAAAAGGACGGCATCTACGACACCGTC
Organism: Cytophagia bacterium; assembly: GCA_004293645.1. Taxonomy (GTDB): domain Bacteria; phylum Bacteroidota; class Bacteroidia; order Cytophagales; family Spirosomataceae; genus REAB01. Next base: position 8,300 of record REAB01000125.1, read on the forward strand.
CTTTTATTGTTACTTAGCCTCCTCGCATACTATTTTCTTACCCTCAAACTCTTTGAAAATATTTTCCAACATCTTTAAGTTTTCGGTTAGCATGTCTTCTTCTTTTGATTCTTTGGCTTTCAAGAAAAACGACTGCGCTTGCTTGAATTTACCACACACCTTGATTTCAATATCTTTACCTCGCGCATTATAGTCCTTCATGTCCATACCATCAACTATCCCCTTCATCTCAACCGCTTCGTTAAAGTAGAAAACACCTACGTTAAAAAGTGCGTCGTAGTTTTTGGGGTCAATGGCCAGTGCTTTATTGTAAGCCGTTCTGGCTAAGGTTAGTTTTTCATTGCGCTTGGTTATCAAATCAGCTATTTTAGCATCTACATCACCCAACTTCGCCAGTTCTTCTTTGTCTTTGGCTACTTTTTCTTTCAACTCAGCAATGGTTGCCTTATTTTCTTTTTGGCGGGCTTCTGTTTCGGTTTTTTGGCGTTTTAGGTCCGCGTTTTTGGGTTGCTTTTTAATACCATCGCCAATGCGCTTCAATTCATCAATATAGACTTTATCGGTATCTTCGGCATCTTTGAGTTTGCGCTCGTCGTTGCCACCACGCTTGGCCGCATCTTTGAGTTTTCTGATTTCGCCACCGAATTGATTGGCTGCGTTGTCGTGCAAAATGCCCGTATTGAGCGCGTATTGTACATTTTTGGGTTCAAGTTCAATCAATTCTGCCAATGTTACCAGTGCTTCGTCGGTGCGTCCTGCATCTATCAGCACGTTTACGCGCTCTGATTTGAACATTGATTTGCTCATTGGTACTACGGTCATTCCTTTTTCCAATACTTTCAACGCGCTTTCATTGTCTTTGGCAATGCGATAGACCTGCGCCAAAAGCGTAAAGTTGCTGGGGTCTTTACCCCCACTGCTGATGTATTTTTCCATTTGGCCAGCAGCTACGTCATTCTTTTGCATTTGCATGGCCGAGTATGCCCCGTAAAGAGGTGCCAAGGTATCTTGTGGCCTTACTTCTTGAGCAAGCATGAAAAACTTCAAGGCTTTCTCATAACTCTTGCCCTGAAATTTTTGCGCACCATTGGTAACCAAAGACGCGTGCAAATTGACGTTTTCGTCGTTTCCACCACCCGTCAAGTATTTTTGAGCATCTTTCGTAACTTTACTTGGCTTAGCGGCATCTACTTCGATGGCTTTTTTGAAAGAATCATAAGCTACCAACGAAGCACTCGAATCTAACGAAACGTAAGTACGCGCAATCTCATCGTAGAGTTTGCCCCTATCGAGCCAAGTTTGCGATTTGGCCATTTTTTTGACATCTACAATAGCTTCATCGCTACTCTTTTTTTCTTTCTGTTTCATTTTCAACATAACCTCATCAACTTGAGCATTGGCCATGTTGGCCATCAAACAGAGGGCGGTTCCCAGAAGCAACTTTTTCATACAGCTTAGGTTTTCTTTTAAATTGGTTTTTAAATTAATTGATTTTTAAACGGTTGATTTTCTTTTGTATTGTGTTATTCCACCACATTGTCGGGGGTTGAGTCGGTAGCGGGGTTTGCTTCTTCGGCAACAGGCGTAGTTACGTCTGTATCAACAACGGCTACAACTTCCTCTTCTTCGTCTTTCTTAAAACGCGTAACCGACGAGATTTCATCGCTGTCGCTGAGGCGAATGAGTTTAACGCCCTGCGTGTTGCGGCCTGCCACCCGAATGTCTAACACGGCCATGCGAATAGCGATACCCGATTTGGTAATAATCATCAAGTCGTCGGTGTCGGTGGCTTGGGTAATCGAAACCAGCTTGCCCACTTTATCGGTAATATTGAGCGTCGTTACACCTTTGCCGCCCCGATTGGTAATGCGGTAATCTTCGATATCGGAGCGTTTGCCAAAACCATTTTCTGACACCACCAGCAGTTGTGCGTCGGGTTCGCTCACGCATACCATACCGATTGCCTTGTTATTGGGGTCGTCGCCAAGTTCAATACCGCGCACACCCGTGGCCGTTCTGCCCATTGGTCGCACCCGACTTTCGTTGAAACGCACTGCTTTGCCCGCACTTGATGCGATGATGATGTCGTTGCTACCATTGGTCAAAGCGACATCGAGCAGGCGGTCGCCTTCGTTGATGGAGATGGCAATGATTCCGTTGGCGCGTGGCCGTGAGTAGGCTTCCAACAGGGTTTTTTTAATGGTACCCGACTCCGTACACATCACCAAGTGGTTGTTGTTGATGTAATCTGGGTCGTTGAGGCTTTTTACGTTTATCACCGCCCGCACTTTATCACCCGACTCAATATTGATTAAGTTCTGAATGGGTCGCCCTTTTGCCGTTTTTCCACCTTCGGGAATTTCATATACTTTTATCCAAAACAGTTTGCCAAATTCGGTAAAGATGAGCAAATAATTGAGCATCGTAGCCGAGAAAAGGTGCTCGGTAAAGTCGTCGTCTTTGGTAGTAACGCCCCGCGAGCCGACTCCTCCCCTGCCCTGCGTGCGATACTCTGACAACAAGGTGCGTTTTACGTAGCCCTGGTGCGAAATGGTAATCAGCATTTCTTCGTCGGCTATCATGTCTTCGTCCGAAAACTCCTCGGCGGCATACTCAATTTTGCTGCGCCGCTCGTCGCCGTAGCGGTCTTTCAAATCGGCCAATTCGGCTTTAATAATCTCAAATTTACGACTGTCGCTGGCCAAAATATCTTGCAAATCGGCAATGACGAGGCGGAGCTGTTCGTATTCTTGCACAATTTTATCGCGCTCCAGGCCTGTCAAACGTTGCAAGCGAAGTTCGAGAATTGATTTGGCTTGCACTTCGCTCAAAATCATTTTTTCGCCCGCCGCTTCATCGCTTTGAAACGTATCTACAATTTGAAGGTATCCCCTACCCGACTCCAAGAAAGTTGCTTTCTGCGCGGGTGTCATAAACGCTCCGTTTATCAAACCTTGCTTGGCTTCTTCGGGGTCGCGCGAGTGGCGAATCAACGCAATAACGGCATCAATGTATTCTTGGGCTATGAGTAAACCTTCCAAAATATGCGCCCGTTTTTGGGCTTCGCGGAGGTCGTATTTGGTGCGTCTGGCTACTACTTCTACGCGGTGATCTACGTAACTTTTTATCAAATCTTTCAGGTTCATTATCACGGGGCGGCCTTTTACGAGGGCTACGTTGTTGATACTGAAAGAGGTTTGAAGCGGCGTAAACTTGTACAGGTTGTTGAGAACAATATTGGGAATTGCGTCTTTTCTAATTTCAAACACCACCCGAATTCCTTCGCGGTCTGACTCGTCGCGGATGGCCGATATGCCCTCCAACTTCTTGTCATTGACCATATCGGCAATCTTTTTAATCATCTCGGCCTTATTGACCATGTACGGAATCTCGGTAACAACAATTTGCTCCCGCCCCGTCTTGGTTTGTTCAAAATTGGCAACGGCACGCATAATAACCCGCCCACGGCCCGTCTCAAATGCCGCCCTAACTCCCTGATAACCATAGATAATAGCCCCCGTTGGAAAGTCGGGAGCTTTGATGTGTTCCATTAGTTCTTGAACAGTGATAGCACTATTATCAATGTAAGCATTGATACCCGCTAACACCTCGGTCAGGTTGTGGGGGGCCATGTTGGTAGCCATACCCACTGCAATACCCGACGAACCGTTGAGCAGCAAGTTGGGCAATTTGCCCGGCAATACTGTTGGCTCTTCGTCGGAGTCGTCGTAGTTGGCTTGAAAATCAACGGTTTCTTTGTTAATATCTGAGAGCAGTTCTTCGGCAATTCTTTTGAGCCGCGACTCGGTGTAGCGCATGGCAGCGGGCGAGTCGCCGTCGAGCGAGCCGAAGTTGCCTTGTCCGTCTATGAGTGGGTAGCGCAGCGACCAGGGCTGGGCCATTCTAACCATGGTATCGTAGATGGCTGAGTCGCCGTGGGGGTGGTATTTGGCCATTACGTCACCAACGGTGCGGGCCGATTTTTTATAAGCGCGGTTGTGCAAAAAACCCGATTCAAACATGGTGTAAAGCACCCGACGGTGAACTGGTTTGAGGCCGTCGCGGGCATCGGGCAAAGCGCGAGAAATAATAACAGACATTGAATAATCAATGTAGGCCGTCCGCATTTCGTCCTCAATGTTAATGGGAATAATTGTTCCAGTGTTTTCTGACATAAATAGAATTTCTGAGTTTTAAATGCCCAAATATCGTTCTTTTATGTGGTAAAACCAAAACAAATGCGCCACGCTCCTACCCTTTCGGTTTGGACTTGCTGGCGGGCTTTTTTTCTTTGTTTATGCCCAAAAAGTAGATGCGTGGCCAGGGGCCTCGTCTCCCGACAGTACATAAAAAATCCCTCCAAACGCTATGTTGTGGAGGGATTCTACTGTTGGCCGACAAGGACTCGAACCTCAACTAAAAGTACCAAAAACTTCTGTGCTGCCATTACACCATCAGCCAAAACCGTAATGTGAGTGCAAAAGTAAGGTTTTATTGAATTGTTGTCAAGTAGTTTTAAAAAAGTTTTGCGTTTTAGCGTTGGAGGTTGGAGGTTTTCGACTGATTATCAGCGTATTTTTACCAAAAAATATTTTATACGCCAGCGGTTTCGGCGGCGGGGTGAATCTTTTTTACCAGTCCTTGCAGCACTTTTCCTGGGCCACATTCTACAAAATTCGTAGCGCCGTCGGCTACCATACGTTGTACAGACTGGGTCCAGCGCACGGGTGCGGTCAGTTGGGCAATCAAGTTGGCTTTGATAACGGCCACTTCGGTGGCAGGCTGGGCGTTTACGTTTTGGTAAATAGGGCAACGCGGCGACACAAAGGTGGTACGGTCAATGGCCTCGGCGAGTTGTTCGCGGGCAGGCTGCATCAATGGCGAATGAAACGCCCCGCCCACTTGCAGCGGCAATACCCGTTTGGCACCTGCTTCTTTGAGCAATTCTCCTGCCAACCGAACGCCTTCGTAAGAGCCAGAAATAACAACTTGGCCTGGACAATTGAAATTGGCAGCTACAACTACTTCACTGGCTACCGATGCACAAATTTGCGCAATGAGGGCATCTTCTAAACCCAAAACCGCCGCCATTGTCGAAGGATTCAACTCACAGGCGCGCTGCATGGCAGCTGCACGTTGGGCCACGAGTTTAAGACCGTCTTCAAAAGACAATGCACCCGCTGCCACCAAAGCCGAAAATTCTCCCAATGAATGGCCCGCCACTTGGTCGGGCGAAAAATCAGAAATGGTAGAAGCCAATACCACCGAATGAAGAAAAATGGCGGGCTGCGTTACGTTGGTTTGTTTGAGTTCTTCGTCGGTGCCTTCAAACATAATTTTGGTAAGTTCAAAACCCAAAATTGCGTTGGCTTGCTCAAAAAGAGCTTGGGCAGCGGCATTGGTGTCGTACAAGTTTTTGCCCATTCCGCTGAACTGAGCGCCTTGGCCTGGAAAAATATAAGCAGTCATTGATAATTGGAAATGTTGAACAAATAAAACGCAAAGAAACCCAAATAAAAAGATTTCTCCTTATTCTCTTAACCTAACCCGCCGACGGAAAGGTGGTTGGGTAAGCACAAAGGCCGCGTCTTCGTCGCCCAGCGATACGGCTTTGCGCAGGTCGTTTTCGGCTTGTGAATGTTGGTGTAATTTGAGCCGCGCCAACGCCCGCCAACGAAAAGCTTCGGGGGTTTCGCCCCGCGAAAACCAAACGGCTTTGTCAAAACTCAAAAAAGCGTCGTTGTATTCTTCAAATTCGTAGTGCAACATTCCTTTTTCCAAATGCACGTCATCAATGGTCGTGTCAAAAGAGAGTGATTCGGTAAAATCGTACATTGCAGAGTACATATTACCATCTTTCCGATTACATTTGCCCCGATAAGCATAAGCCAACGCCGACTTACGGTTTTCTTTTACTTTTTGGTCAAAATAAACGTGGGCTTCCAAAAAGTTGCCTGCCTCATAAAGCGCAATGCCCTCGGCAAAGCGTTTGCGGTCTTTGTCAATCACCGTATCGTGGTCGGTAACATAATACCGAACCACAATATATAAAATGAAAAGAAATGACAGTAAAAACGTTTCCACTTGGGGGCTGGTGATTTGAAATTTGTGGTTTGAGCGAAGTCCGCAGCAGCGTACCGTGCCCGTGTGGTTTATAATTGTGGAGGTTCACTCCTTTTTCGAGCAATAGTCAAATATACAATACTCCAACTGTTTGTCCAACAATTTGGTTCTAAAAACTTCAACCTCAAACTATAAATACCAAACCACAAACCTCCTATGTCGCTTCGTTTTTTGCCTTTTGTTGCCATTTTAGTCGTTTATTTAGTGGGGGCGGTGGCCATTGATGTCATGGACATTGACGCGGCGCAGTACGCCAACATTGGCCGTGAGATGTCGGACAACAACCAGTTTTTGGAGGTGCAGTACCGCAACGACGACTATTATTTAGACAAACCTCCCCTACTCTTTTGGCTTTCGGCTTTGGTTTTTAAGCTCTTTGGTGCTTCCAACTTTGCCTATCGGTTTTTTCCTGTACTTTCTACCTTATTGGGAATGTACGCGCTGTATCGGTTTGCCAAGCTGTATTATTCGGAGCAAACAGCAACCGTGGCGGCGCTGGTGATGGGCAGTTGCCAAGCATTTTTTTTGATGAATCACGACGTGCGCTGCGACACCCTGCTCACCAACTGCGTAACGGTGGCCATCTGGCAAATAGCGGCTTTTCGGCTGCATCAACGGTGGACAAACCTAATAGTCGGTGCGGTGTTTGTGGGGTTGGCCATGCTCGCCAAAGGCCCCATTGGACTCATTGTAGTCGGCGTGGCTTTTTTTATTGATTTTGTGCTAAAACGCGACTGGAAAGCCCTTTTCAACTGGAAATGGTTGGTAGCTGCGGTGGTAGTTGGCTTGGTTTTAACGCCTTATTGCGTGGGTTTGTACCGTCAATACGGCGCAGAAGGGCTGTATTTTTTCTTTTGGAAACAAAGTTTTGGCCGTATCACGGGCGAAAGCGACTGGGCCAATAGCCCTGGATTGCAGTTTCAAGCCCAAAACTTTTTGTGGAGTTTCTTGCCGTGGGTGTTGGTGTTTGTGCCTGCTTTGGTAGCGGCTTTTCAGGTTGTTTTTAAGCAACGTTTGCTGCTCTCTGGCCAACAAGAAGCCATTTCGTTGGCGGGTTTTGTGCTGCCTTTTGCCGCGCTTTCTACCGCTCAATATCAATTACCGCACTATACTTTTGTGGTGTTTCCGTTGGCAGCACTCATTACGGCGCATTATTTATCCGAACTCATCAACGATAAAACTGCCACCTACGCGCAGGCGTTTCGGTGGGTTCGGTGGGGTTTGATGCTTACCACTTGGATTATGATTTTGGTGGTAACGGCGCTCTGCACCTGGGCTTTTCCGCTGCGCAACGTGGTGTTGGCGGGGGTGCTTATTTTTATGGCTTTTTTGTCAATTCGGTTGTTTGGCCAAGCCCGTCCGCGTTTTTCGCAGTTGGTTTTTGCGCCGCTGGTGGTGGCTTTGGCCGCCAACTTAGCCCTCAACTCTCACGTCTATCCTACGCTACTTACCTACCAAAGTGGCTCACAATTAGGGCATTACTTGGCCAAATCAAACATAGATTTGGGGCGTTTTTATGTTTATGACGCAAACCCGCCCGAAAACTTCTACCTTTTTCACGACGCGCTCGAATTTTACACCCGTCGCGTTGCGCCCGTGGTGCGTACACCCGCTGAGTTGCCCCAAACGGGTACTTACTGGATCTACACCGACCAAAAAGGGTTGGACAGTATTCAACAAAAAGCCCGCCAAACCGAGGTCTTGCGGGCTTATCAAAAGTTTCACGTTACGGGACTTACGCTGCCATTTCTCAATCCTGCCACGCGGCTTAACGAAACCCAAGCTGTGTTTTTGGTAAAAGTAGAAGGCTTGAAGCCTTAAAATAGTAAGCACGAGGCAAAGCCTCGCGCTATCGAAGTTTGGGAATTGAGCGTTGAAAACCCGAACTATCTGGGTAATTTAACAACATCAAAAAATCAAGAACTAATTAAACAACCTTGTGAAACTTGACACGTAAATACTTAAAAAGTACTACAAAACTTTCGTATATTACAGAGTTGGCAGCAATTGGGGTGGGGACTGCACACGGCCAGTTTTTAGCTAACTTCGCGGCGAGTGAAGCATTTTTGTTTTAGAACTTGTTGGGAAATATTATTTGGTGTTATTCTATTATCCTTTGTAACATTATCGTAGAATTTGCTAAAAGCAACCAGCTTTCAGAAGATTCTA